>JAJQGU010000009.1 GCA_021200315.1 Akkermansiaceae bacterium | reverse complement strand
TTCCACGCTAGAGGCACCCCGGCGATGACGACTTCGACGCCGCCGGCGGGCGTGCTTCTTTCTGCTTGCCATGCCGGCTGTGTTTCTATATCATGGCTGGGAATGAAGATCTTGCTGCCATTGTTGATGGGGATGACGCCGCTTCTTGTCCGGGCGGATGTCATCACCGATCTGCGCCCGCACATTCGACAGGAGGCTGAGGAGAAGGGCGTGGATCCCGTGTTGCTCGAGGCCATTCTGCGTCATGAATCAGCGCATGGAAAATCGAAGGCGGCGAAGAGAAAAAACAATCTCGCGGGCATCAAGGCCGGCCGCTCTCTGAAAAAATACGGCAAAAAGGAAGACAGTGTGACTCATCTCGCTGAAGTGCTGGCAAAATACAAACAGAAAGGAGTGACGAGCGTCACCCAACTTTCGCGGCGATATTGCGCGGGCTCCCCCTCTGCATGGGCGCAATACATCAATCGTTACATGGCGTCTATCCGCAAGGGAAGCTATGACGCCTGCAAAGGGACTCCGGCGTCGTCTGCCGAGCCGAAGAGGCGCGGAGGCTGGGGCTCTCAGAATGCGCCCGACCCTGAGGAAATCCCGCCACCGGAAGAGGTGGAGCGCAGCGGCGCTGCCGGGTGAGCCTGGCCTCTTACTGGAGAACGCGGCCGATCTCCCGACGAACGGCCATCACGATCGGAATAGAAGAGACAAATACACTCACCACCAGAGCCGCGCCCAGCAAGTGAATGTCGGGCATTATCTCCAGCAGACTCAACCGATACCTGCCCAGCCGGAAAAACTCTCTCAATACAATATCCTGCGAGAGCATGAAGGCTTGAATTGCCGCTGCAAAGGAAATCCCCACCAAGAAAAGATTCTCGGCGATAAAGACACCCACCAGCAGAACGGGGCGAATGCCGAAACTTTTCATGAGCGTGTAAATGTATTCATTTTGGCGGTATTCCATCGAGGCCAGCGCCGTGAGCAAAATTCCCACCACCACTCCTATGCCGATGGAAAAACCGGCGCGGCATTCGTTCTGGTTGCTGAGCATGACTTCCATCTTCTTCAAAAGCCCGGCGGCGGTTGCTATATATGCCTGCGCATTTTCCAAGCGGAAGTAATCCTTGAGATAATGTTCGATACCGGTCAGCTCTCTGTAGTTCATGCTGCCCGTTTTCAAAATCATCTGAGCGCTTGAACGGTTTGGTGCGAACAATGGGTTGTCTGAAGGCGCCAGCAATACACCGCCGCCGTACAGTTTCGACAGCAGATGTCCGTCGGGAATCCTGCGGCACTGCACATCATAGCGCATGTTTCTGAATTCAATCGTTTCAGGCCCCTCCTGCAAATTGATACGATTCCGCTTGGGAAAGAGCAAAACAATCCCTTGGCTCTTCTCCGGCAGGAGAGGCATCAGAGCTTCCCGCTGGCTCAGGTCATAGCACATCACAGGGATAGAATTGTTCCCCTTCACCTTCACTGAACCTCCCGTGCGCCAGAGTGTCAACCCCTCGCAGTCTAAGTATTCCTTCAAGAAATTGATATTGTCAGGCGCATGGAGCGAGGCCGAATTGGAACTGGCCTGTGCGGTGACGTTGATGATATTGCCTCCCTCTTGGGTGATCTGATCCATCACCATTTTTGTAGAGAGCACATAGTTTGCCATGAAACAGAGAGAACACATCGAGAGGAAAAAAACCACGAGAATGCGGGCGAGCGGACTCGAAACGCGGGTAGTCCATCGGTTGACCGTATCCTTAGCGAGATACAGAACTGTCAAAATCAATGATTTCATCCGCGATGTCAAAAAGCCTTGCATCATGGGTGCTGATGATGCAAATTTTCCTTCCGGCGTCATGGAGAGCAAGTCTCTTGATGATGGCTGTGTTCCTATCGTCCAAGCCGGAGGTGGGTTCGTCCAACAGAACAATGGCTGAATTCTTCATCAGGGTTCGCGCCAGCGCCGCTCGTTGAGCCTGTCCTCCGGAGAGTTGGTCGGCGCGTCGTCGGCGAAGCTCCTGCAATCCAAGAGAGTGAATCAACTCTTCGCAGCGCGGTTTCCATTCCTTTGAAGGCAGCATGGCCATTTCGGCGCAAAGGCGCAGATTGCGCTCCACGGTTACCAATGGCAGTAAATTGATCCCTTGAAACATATAAGACGCTTCACGCCGTTTGTAGAGGCGGCTGGTCACCTTTACTCCACTTGGTGTCACTATGCGTCCCGACTGTACTTTCAAATACCCCGCCAGAATTTTGAGCAGCGTGGTTTTGCCGCTGCCGGAATAGCCCTTGAGCAGAGTCACACCATGTCGGAATTCGTGACAAAAATCACGGAAAATCGGATTTTTTCTCGAGTATCCAAACGTGACGTGATCGCAAATGAGATTCATTTTTTTCTCATCACGATGGAATCTGCCGCCACGACAACCACTACATATTCCGGATAAACCTCTTCCGCAAGCCTTCCCCAGCTTTGCGCCGCTGCTGCACGAGGGCTGAGATTCAGTTCGTCCTTTTTCACGACCAAGGTTTCTCCATCCACTGCATAGAATAACTGCGCCATGCATTTACTGCTGATCAGCGAATATGCCAATTCATGATCCTGAACGGGAATGCGGAAGGAATACATCAGCTGTGTATTTCTTCCGCTGCGGTCAGGCTCCACGCGGCGATGGGAAAAAACGCCGGAGAGAGTTTTCCCTTCTGAAAGAGAGACAGTCACGCTCATCTTTTCCGGAGGAAGCTGGGTCATTTCCGTTTGTCCCAAAGCCAGTGTGATGTAGAAAGCCGAATCATCGCAGACCGTGATGAAGGATTGTCCGGCTTCGATTTCCAAAGGCGCGTCAGGATCCTCGGGAATGGTAAAATTATATTGAACTCTCCCGTTGAAAGGCATCCGAATGATGTAGGAATCGCGAAGCTTGTCGAAATCCATTTTCTTTCGCTTTTCTGTGCTCTCCTTTTCCCGCCGTGCCAGATCGATCCGTTCATCGATTTCTTTGAGTGTCTCTTCGGTAGGAGGTTCGTCTCCCGGCTGAGTCTCGTATTTTCTCTGAGCGAGAGGAAGACTCAGGTAAAATTTCAATTCGGCCTTTTGTTCTTCAAGCTTTTGGATTTCGTCCCGCTTGGTGAGGGAATCCCGAATGAGCTCGATTTCAATTTCACGCTGTTTCTGGTCGATCTCTTCGCGATTCAGGCAGGCGATGATCGTGTCCCGAGGGATACGTCCGCTCACATCGATCAACTCCGTGATCCGCCCTGTCTCCTTGGCAGAAAATATCCGAGCCTGTTCCGGAACAATTTCGGCGGGATAATCGCCCAGCAATACGCCGTCTGCCTCTACGAATGCAGAAAATGCACTCGGGAAAAACAGGATACAATAAACGGAGGACAGGTGCATACGCTGTGTTATTCTTGCACGCCTGCCCGTAATGTCAAGAAGGAACCCGTTCAGGCCATTCCTAGCTTACCCGCAGAGGGTGTGAACCGTTGGTGAACATTTTTCCCCCGCGGGAAAACGGGGAGAATGGCTGCTGGATATTCTGCGGAACGAGAAAAGTCTCTGTATGCCTGAAACGCCGCCGTGAAAGGGATCAGAGTTCGGGAAGAATATCCCGATAGACGCCCGGCACAGAACCTTCGATGGGAGTGGCCCCCACGCATTTGCGATAGAATTCCGCTGGACCTACCCCGCCGATCACGGCATAGGCATAACCTTGTGCGTGAAGGCATTCTAGAGCCGTCACCAGTAATGCGCACCCAATGCCGGACTCTCGGCAGGAAGGATCCACGCCCATGGGACCCAAAAACCCCCGCGCTGTCACATCATAGCATGCAAAACCAATGACACGGCCTGCCTTTGTGGCGATGATGCAGGCCGCAGGCTGTCTGCTCATGGAAATCTTAAATTCGCTCACCCATTTGGCGCTGAAAGTTTTTTCTATCCATTTGGCAGCGATGTGACGCTCATAAGTCCCGCAGCGTCGAATGGAGATCCCTGCCGTTTCGCATCTTGCCTTCAAGGCGGATACATCGGGCAGATCATAGAGACGAACGAGCATGTCATGCATGGCCATGAGAAAAAAGAAGGACGCTCTACAGGAAAAGCCCCCTGCTGAGAAAGAACAGCACTTTATTTGGACTTGGCCGCCTGCTGGGCCGACTGTTGTTGGGTTGACTGCCTCTTATCGAGTCCCGGTTGACGCGCGTTCTCATTGGCGTCACCTGATTGTTGGGGTGTTACCTTTCTCCCGACATGGTATGAAGCGAAGACTGCCAATTTCTCGTTCTTTGAATTGGGATTGAGAAAGTGCAAATGCACGTATGCCAAGGCAGCGGCTTCTTTCATGGCGGCAGGGAGGGATCGCAATGACAAGGAATCCCGCCTCTGGCCGATTTTGGCCAAGGCCGCTTTCACTCCCGGCATGCTGGAGAGAATCTCAGCGGCGCGTGCCGAGGCATCGATGGGGAGCTCTACTTTGCCTCCGTAAGTTGCCACCATTGCTGTGCAGTATGCGTCGACGGCCTGGCCGGCGGCTGCGAGAGAGGGTTCCGTCAATTCACCGGCTTCAAGTTCGGCCGTCGGAATTTTTGCTTCGTAGGCGCGGCCCAAGGCATAATTGAGCCAGCCGAGCTCTTCCAGAGACAGCTTGTTTTTTTCTTCCAGGAGAGAGGCCGCGCGTTCGATGATGCCGTCAGAAAAATCATCCGCACTCAGAAGACCGAGAAGTTTGGCGACTTCCAGCCTATTGGTCATGCCGGCGCCCAGATCCCCCTTCCCGCGGAAGTGTTCGGAAAGATTTTTCACGGCGGGCCAATCGAGCATGCGAATGGCGCAATCCAATTCGAGGTTGGCTGCCCGAGCCGCTGCATTGTTTGGCAGGCCGATCATCGCGGCGTACTTTGTTTTGACTTTATCAAACTTGCTGCGGGCGGCACTGAGGTGGTTGCCATTATAATCGGACAGGGCGGAGACCAGGTCTTTCGGGGTGATCATCAGAAAGGAATCGCAGTTTTTCAGCTGCTCATTTTTCGGTCCTTCCGGACTCTCATAAGAAAAGGCGTTCTTGCCGGCTGAGGAGAGAATGTTGATCCTCGCAGGTTTAGGGCTCTGCTTGAGCTTGACGACTGCGCCCACTGTAGCCGATGCGGACTGCTCATCGGTCTCCTGAGCAGTGAGCGGTAATGCGGAAACGGCGAGAACGAGGGAAATGCTTGTGAATATTTTCATGGTTTTTCTCGAATGGATCAGAGTTATTTGTTCTTCTGGAGCAGGGCGCGGCGTTGAATGCGTGCCTTTTCCTCTTGAGCCACGGCTGGATCGGAACCGTACTGTGCCGTCAACGAACGGACAACACGCCATTTATCGCGATCTTCCGGCGTGAATTTCTGTTCGGAGGGCTCGGTTAACTGGATATACATACGCCCCATGTTCCATGCTTTCCAGCGATCGGAGGCTTCGCTGGTGCTCTCCGGGTTATTGCGCTCCCACTGAAGCTTCATGATGGCTTCGCAGGCCGGTGCCGAATATTGGATACGACTGATGTTCTGATTGTAGAGATTCATATATGTCAACAGCGCGTTCTGCGTGTCGCCGTTGGCGGCATATGCATCGCCGAGAAGCATAAGCATGGGCAGGCGTTCCTTCACATTTCTCTTGTTCTCAATATAGGCGCCTGCCGTAGCGATCGCCTTGTCGTATTCTTTCTTCTTCATGTAGATGCGGGTCATCTCCACCATGGCATTTTGCGCCACGTCGCTGTTTTCGCTTTGTGTCAGCGGCTGAAGCAATGCCACGCCGGCCTGCATTTCGTTTGCATCCGTGCTCAGTCCCAGAGCTTTCGCCTTGCCGAAGATCGCTTCGTCGTAGAAGGAGCCATGCCGGCGGATTCCTTCATCAAAATATGCGATGGCCTCGCGGCGTTCCTTGTCTTTGGAAGTTGTATCTTCAAAGCGCTGGACATAGCCGATGAGATAATTGCCAACCTGAACATTGATGAATTCCGTGAGAACTTTCGGGGAGAAAGTGTTGACCATTTCTCGGAAAATTTGCTCCACATCCTTTTCGAGTTCCGCGTATTTCTTTTTTGCAGCGTCGGCTTCCGCCTGATCCTTGGAGCTTCTGGGCAGGGCTCGCATGGCCGAAGTCATCTGATTGATCACCGCCATGCGCAGAATAGCCCGGGTGTAATTGTCCTTTTGGGAAATGCCGGGGAAGTTATAGAAGTGCTCGCGGATTTGGTCGAGCGTAAGACCTACTCCCTTCGGATCATACTTTTGCGCCCCATCGATATAGTACTGCGTATAGCTGTTGACTGCGCTTTCCACTTCGGGATTCAGCTTGTCTTGGGTAAAGGCGAAATTGGCTTCACGCGTGATTAGTTCCTGCATGCGTTTGCTTACTTTGTCGAAGTCCTCCTTGCGTTTCGATTTATCGTCGAGCGTGCGGCCGAGTTCGAGAGCCGCAATTTGGAGACTGTATGGATTTCCTTCATAGTCTGCGCTTTCCCAGTATGTCTTGATGTAATTATTGGCTTCGCGCAGACGTGCTTCGTTATCCTTGTCCGGGATTTCAATGTCGGGTATGTAGGAAGCGAGGCAATACAGAGCATTTGCCTTGATCTGACGGAGTTCGTCTTTTCCTTTGGATGCTTCATACGCCTGCCTGAAAGAGTCGATCGCCTTGATTTGATCTTCAGCGCTTTCCTTGGTAATCAGCATGCTGGCGCGCAGAAGGAGAGCCACGGGATAGAGCTCATGCTCCGGAAAATCGGTGACCAATTTGTCGATCATGGACATGGCTTTCTCCGTGCCCGCGTCGGTGTTTAACTTCATTAAATTGGTGATTAGTGTGTAGTACACATGCGGAAGCATGGGATTCGACTGGAGATCGATCGCGGGATATTTTTGAATGTAGAGCTCGCATGATTTAATGCAGTCCTCCGATTGAAACACGTCATTCTGCGCGTTCAGCAGGTAGAAAAGAACCTGATTTGAATATTTCTCATCATTGGGGAATTGTTCGAGAAATTTCTTGGCTGCTTCGACAAGTTCCTCCGCATGATTCAATTTAAATAGAGCAGAAGCTTCCGCATAGGCTGCGAGGATATACGTATCATTGGTGGGCGTCTCTTGATTGGCCGTCATCACGGAGCGAGCCTGTTCCAGGGCTTCTTCGTAGCGCTGCTCGCTGAGCAATTGAGCCAATAAATTGACAGAAAGAGACTTCATGTATTTTGAGTCCGGAAAGAGAGAGCGGTGCCGCGCTTCCGCTTTTTGAGCGCCTTCCACATCACCGCTGGCACGCATAGCCATGGCAAGTTGATAAAGATTATCCTCTCGCAGAGGAGTAAATTCCCCTTCGCCAACCTTCTTTTGGAGTTTGGGGTATCGATCCTCCAAAATCTGATAAACGGCCTTGGCGCCTCGATTGGACGCTTGGTCGATCATGAGACTGCCTACCGCCAGAAGGGCGTTCGCCTCGAAATTAAGATGTTCATTGGCCACTTGATCGTAGTGCTCCAAAAGGCTCTTGATTTGGGAGGCGGAGAATGTAGTCTCGCCATTCGTCAACGTAACAGTGATGGGGCCGATCTCTTTGCTCAAAGTTTTCAATGCCGAGCGAAGCTCGTTGGTTTCGGGGACGAGGCCCAACAGAAGAAGGGACAATTGATAATATGCTTCACCAAGCTCTTTCTTTCCGCCTGCAACGGCTTCACGACCCAGATTGTAACATTTAAATCCCAGATTCAGGAAATCGCCGGCATGAGCCGCCATACGCAGAGTGCCGAGGTTGAAAATTTCGGGAGCTGACGCAATAGCCTTGATCGCGAGAGCCGGTTGATTTGTTTCGGGACGGATAGCTGTGTTGATGAGACATTTAGCTGTGTCCATCAACATTTTATCCGAAACAGTGCTGCGCTTGGAAGAGGCTTTGCCGAGACTTTCCATGGCCGCTTTGAAATCGGGATTTGTTTTTAGAATATTGCATTGTGCCAGAAGAAGGTGGATGGAACCGTCCAATTTGCTCTTCTGATCCAGAGGCGAGAGGGCGTTTTTCCTTTTTTCGTAGATATTCAGATACTGAGTAAAATATTCAATGGCCTTCGCGTAATGTTCGGGGACGCCCTGTTCTCCCATTTTGAATTCACACTGCCCCATCTGATAGAGCGCAATGTTCCGAAACTGATTTACGTTTAAATCTGCATACAGTTTGTTCGTATGACATTCCTTAAAGGCGGCGAGAGCCGATTCGTAGTCGGGCGAGCCTTTTGCTCCGGGTATATTCATCAGGCATACGCCCCTTTGGTAATAGAACCATCCCAGTTGATTCCCAAACTGGGCATACATGCGGCTCTTGGGGTTGCCGAATTTGTTGATGCAGTTGTCGATAATTTTAAGCGCGTCCGAGTAGTTCTGCGCTTTGATGGCTGAGTATGCCTGCTTCTGGAAATTGCCAGGATCCTGGGCTTGGCTGACGCAGGGGATGGAAACGGCCATCAAGCCAAGAAGAGCGGCAGCACTCGTAGAACTGTGTGTTGTCATTTTCTTGTTTTGTTAAATTTTAATGATTTGCAAATTAGCTTCGGAAGAATTCGGGGAGTGCGGCGCAATGGCTGCGCACTCCCCGAACTTCGTGTACAGTGGAATATCTTTATTCTTTGGGGAGCACGTTCATGGCAACCGTGTGGATGTCGGCTTCCGCCAAGGCAGCCATGACGTCCATGATTCGCTGGTGAGGGGTGGCCGGTTCCGCCAGCATCATGACAATGGGGGTGGTACCGGTGCTGTCCGCTTGCTGCTTGAGCTGGGTGAGCTGATCTACCAGCTGCGCAAGACGTCTTTCGTCACGATATGATGGGGAACGCGAATCCAAATTGGGATCGTAAGGGCCTCCGACATTCATATCGCCGCCCCAGTAGACAGAACCGTCATCGCGTACAGTAATGCGCCCGGGCTCCAGCGGAGCCTTGTTGGTCGAATCAGGGTTCCCGGGAACGCTGATGTCGAGTTTTGTTTCCCGAATGAGCGTGGTAGCCACCAAGAAATAGATCAAGAGCAGGAAACAGCAGTCGATCAGGGATGAAATATCCATGGAGCATTCCGGCTCATCCTGAGGTTGGATTTGTTTATGTCTGGCCATGACTGTAGGACTATTTGGTTGGGAGAACACCGAAGACGACATTGCTCACGCCGGCAGCCGCACCGCATTTGATGGCGATGGAAGTCCGCTCAAAAGGGGCGTTCTTGTCTCCCCGGATGTACAGGCGGATTTGCTCTTCCTTGTACTTGCCGGAAAACGCCTCTTTCTGCTTGGAAATAAACTCAGTCAACGCTTGCTGTTCATCGACCGTGAAGCCGGTTGCCGCATCCGTGCTCCAATAGGTGTTGGGCTTGGTGTAGGTTTTTTCGAATTTGGTGCGCACGCGGGGATCCATCTTGTCCGGATCGGGGAACACATTGATCACAATACAGCCGTTGGCATCCTTCATTTCATTGGATGAGAGAGCTGTCGGCATGCCGACGTTGGGGTCTTTCTTCACCGTGATCGCCGTGGCGTTTACTACAAAGAAAATGATGAGAAGGAAGACGCAGTCAATCATGGGTGACATGTCGATCGCGCCCTTGACGCCGTCATCGCCGCCTTTGTATTTTTTTCCCATATTTTGAAGTTCTTTTTGTCAATGTTTCTTCCCTCGCGGAACACCCCCGAGGGAAGCGGACTCAGACCATCAAGCCTGTTCCGAATAACTCTCTTCTTCCCCTTCGGCCGCATACCCTTCGGGGATCTTGGCGATCAGGGACTCTGCGTTGATTACATTGATGGATGTATTGAGCATCTCCTGCAGGGTGTTTACGCATTCAGCCTCGCGAGCTGCCGCGATACCTTTCTGAAAAAAGAAAGTGGGAATAGCGATAATGGCATTGATCAACCCCCAGAACGTGGTCAACAGCGCCACGGAAATGGAACCAGCGAGATCCTTTGGATCCGCCTGCCCAGAAGACGCCAACTGGCCGAAAGCCCCAACCATACCCTGAACCGTCCCAAAGAGACCGATCATCGGAGCCACTTGCCCGCAAAGAGCCAGCATATTGATGAATTTGAGCGTCTGGCTGCGTTCATTGGCGGTGAAATCGGCAATAGCGTCTTCCACGGCATCTTTTCCCAGATCTTCAGGCTTAGTTGCATCCACGTTCGGCAGAGCATAAGCCACGAGACGTCCAAGGTAAGTAGGGCTCTGTGCGGCGAGCTGAATGGCGGACTGTATGCGGCATTCCCCCATGAGCGCCATCAACTGAGCCCGAAGCTCTTCAGGGCAGAACTTGGCTTTATTCAAGTTCATGATATTGAAAATCATAAGGAAGAGGATGGCCGCCAGCATCAGGATGAGAGGGATCATGGTGGCCCCGCCGTCGATAACCCACTGGTCAAGAAAGTTTTTCTCAGTCTCTTTGGATGAGCCTGCTTCTTGGGCGGAAGCGAAAACTGGGAACATAACGGCTGCGGTCATCACGAGAGAGGCCGCGCGGAGAATGAAACGACGGAACATGGTTTTCATGGTGTGATTATGCTTCTAATGCAAAATGAACAGTTGCACTCTATCCTAAAATTGACGGAAAGACAAGCCTGTTTTTATGAATGGTGGGATTTTTGTTGGACTGCTCTTTTATCTCACCTATTACCAGAAAATAGTGCGGAACAAATCGGGCAGAGATCTCCGCAGCCGCGCGCCGGACAGAATTGACGCCCGTAGAGGACAATTTGAAGGTGCCGTTTGCCCCATTCGTCCTTCGGAAAAATCTTTTTCAGGTCGATTTCCACTTTCTCCACATTTTCCCCCTTGCTGAGTTTCCAACGGCGAGCGAGACGAAAAATATGAGTGTCTACAGGAAAGGCAGGTAAACCAAACGCTTGGTTCATTACGACGCTGGCTGTCTTATGGCCGACGCCGGGCAGAGCTTCCAACTCTTCAAACCTATTGGGCACGCATCCGTCATATTGCTCCACCAGGATGCGTGAGGTCTCGACGATATTTCGAGCTTTACGTTCCGACAAGCCACAAGAGGAAATATATTCGCGCACCGTTTCGGGGCTGAGAGCAGCCATGGCTTCCGGGGTGGACGCCCGCCGGAAAAGGGCGGGGGTCACCTTGTTGACTCGCTCGTCTGTACATTGAGCCGACAAGATGACAGAAACCAATAAAGTAAAAGGATCCCGGTGCTGCAAGGGTATCTGGGGCTCAGGAAGGCGGGCGTCCAACACGCCGCTTACGATGCGCGCCCTTTGTGCGATGGTCATCTTCAAGGAATATCAGGAGGCTTCTTCACCTACACAGCGAGCGTTTCTACGGGATTACCGTCTGTTCATCATGCCCGAGATGGGGCCGAGTTTGGCGTTGGCCTCTTCTTTGGTGATGCCGTTCCATGGTTTTTCCCGTTCGCTGGAGCCTTTCGGAGCCACGACTACTCTCCCATTATCCGGGACAGGATCGACCGAAGCAGTACAGGACACCATCAAGAGAGGAAGAAAGAGAATAGCGGTTCTTTGCATACGTAGATAAGACGCTCCCAAGAGCCGTTCCGTTGGAAAATCACATTAAAAAACGCCGGCATGGGCTGCCTCACCATGCCGGCGGTCAAATAGGGAAATCAGTCACCAAAAGGCTTTATGCGAATGGCGTGGTCTCCCACTTCAATTCGCTGCCCCTGCTTGAGCTGCTGGGGATCAAAGTCCGCCACCGCTTGGCCGCCGTCAACGCTGACGAGACGAAGACGAGCGATGGAAGTACCATTGCGCTTGACCAGAAGCTGATTGCTTTCGCCTACGCTAAGGCTGCTGTCGCGGCCTATGTTGAGAATGACAAAGTTCCATTTGTTGTCGACGGCAGCGATGACATACTCATCCTCGTTTTCGCGGATAAGACTGCGGTTTTCGGCAAGCTGGCGCTTCAGATTGCTCAGTTCCGTCTCCTCGCGCGCTACCTTGTCGCGGGCTCCAGTCAATCGCACGGCAAGATCCTCTTTTGCGGCCTGAAGCTCCTTGTTGCGATCCACCAGCTGATTGACCTGCTCCTTAATACTGTTGACAAGATCGGGAAGACTGGCATCGGGGTCGAGCGACAGAAAGGACTCTGCCGCACGAACCTGCTCTATCGACGCATTGATTGTATCGACTATTTTCTTCAATTCGCGCTGTATGGCTTCGTATCGCTTTTGCTGGGTATCGAGCTCTTTGTTGGCTTCGGTGAGTTGGCGGTCGGTCTCATTGCGCTGATCCCGCATGTCGCGCATCAGCATCTTGGACGCCTTGGCGTCTGCGATCGCTTTACTGCGGTTTTTTGCGAGAACATCCTGGGCGGCCGTAAGGCTCTGTTCCTCCTTGCGAAGTCCCTGTGCATCATTATCGTCAATCTGGGCACCGCCGCCGTGCAGCTGAACGATCAATTCGTATTGCTTCTGCTGTTCGAGAGAGTAGTAAAGCCCCGCGGCGCTGATGCAAAGGACGAGCAGAACGATGATGAGATGTAGAATTTTCATGTTTATACGGGTCTGAAGATTAATTGGCGGCAGCTTGAACAGAGACGACGCGATCGCCGATATGGACGCTTTCACCCGCTACGAGTGTGCTGAGAATGATGTCGGCGCTTGAACGATTCCCTTCTACCGAGGTCACATTGAGTTCGGCGATCTTGGTATTGCCGCGCATGACCGCCAAACGTGAACCGACACAGACATCATCTTCCGTACCGACATTGATGATCACGTAGTTCCAATTGGGCAGCGTATTGATGACGCTGGCGTTCAATGTAGCGGGGGCCTGGCGCGCATTTCGGCCAGAAGCCCGTTTCTTTTCGAAGTCGATTTCCTGGTTGAGATCGGCGCTGTGAGCCAGCAAGACGTCTATTTGCGCCTGCGTCTGGGCGTTTTCCTGTTCTGTCAGAAGGGTGGACTGATAAATCTCGCCAATTCTGCCGAGAATAGCGGTCATGTCCGCATCTTCGTTTTCATCCATGCCGGAGATACTCATGAGTTCTTTCATGGCAGCGCTCAGTTCCGCCTGCTGCGATTGGAGTGTCTCTTCGAGCTCTTGAGCCTCCTTGGTGACCTTGGCGATTTCATCGCGAGCCGTGGCAAGTTCCTCCTTTAAGCGCTCATCGTCCGCTGTGAATTCAGCCAGTTTCTGATCAAAGAAACGCTTGCGCATTTCTGCGTATTTCTGCGTATACTCGTCGCGTGCTATGTCCTTGGAGACCGATTCGATCTTTCCCATCAGGCTTTTGGCATGGGGGAATTCACTAGCCACCAAGGCTTCGTTGTTTTTATAAAACAGGAATGTCCCGAAGAGGAGAACGGCAACGGTTCCGATGATGATTTTGCTCCACATGGTGTAAGATGATGGTGAATTTGCAACAGCGCGCTTCTATTTCTATCGGAGAACAGCTCCTTTTGCAATCTTAAAAGTTCAAATCGGTAATTTTTTTTCAGGGAAGCCCTTTCCCGAGCTGAGAAGAGGATTTGGAAGAGTCTTCAAAATATCTTGAAATTGTTGTCTTTTATTGCCTTATAATCTGTTTTGCTGAGAAAAAGAAGAGCACCACCTTCATGGAAAGATGGTGCTCTGCAGAAATGCGGCGGGGTCAATCCCTCGTCTCTCTTTTCTCGGACTGTCTGGCCTTGGCGTCGCGCTGGGCAGCGCGGATGGACATCTTGACACGCCCCTTGTCGTCGACGCCGATGCATTTGGCTGTGACAATATCGCCGACCTTGACCACATCTTCGGTCTTCTGCGTACGGCCTTCGGCCAATTCGGAGATGTGGATGAGGCCGTCCTTGCCGGGAAGCACTTCCATGAACGCACCGAACGTGGTGGTGGAGACCACCTTGCCGGTGTAGAGTTCGCCGATCTCAATTTCCTTGAACATGCGTTCAATGAGATAGAGTGCGCGCTCGAGGCCCTCTTGTCGGCTGGCATAAATACGCACGGTACCGTCTTCCTCAATGTTGATGTCGGTGCCTGTCTCAGTCTGGATGGCTTTGATATTCTTGCCCCCGGGGCCGATAAGTTCGCCGATGCGATCCTGGGGGATAGACGTGCTTTCAATGCGCGGTGCATTGGGGCTCATGGAGGCCGGGGAGCTGATGGCACCCGCCATAGTTTCGAGCACCTGCATGCGTCCCTGTTTGGCCAGTGCGATAGCCTCTTCAAGAATGGAGAGAGGAATACCCGGCAGCTTTAAATCAAGCTGGTAGCCGGTGACACCTTCAGCCGTGCCGCAGAGTTTGAAGTCCATATCGCCGTAAAAATCTTCCGATCCGATGATGTCGAGCAGAACCTTGTGGGCGGTGAGCTCATGAGCGTCATTGAATTCTGTGACGAGACCCACCGAAATGCCGGCGACGGGACGTTTGAGCGGCACGCCTGCGGCAAGCAGCGACATAGTGCCGGCGCATACCGTGGCCATGGAGGTAGAACCGTTCGATTCCATGATTTCCGAAGAAACGCGAATGGCATAGGGAAAATCGTCAGCCGTCGGGATGACAGGCGCGATCGATCGTTCGGCGAGGGCTCCATGGCCGATTTCTCGGCGGTTCTGGCCTCCGAAGCGTCCGGTGTCGCCGACGGAGAAAGGCGGAAAATTGTAGTGCAGGATGAAGCGCTTTTCGTTTACGCTGCCTGTATAATTGTCGAGGTATTGCTTTTCTTCGAGCGGAGCCAGGGTGGCGAGACACAGAGACATCGTCTCACCGCGGGCAAAGAGCGCGGAGCCGTGCACGACAGCAGGCAGGGAATTGATTTCGGCCGTGAGCGGGCGCAGCTGGTCAAGAGATCGGCCATCGGCGCGCTGGCCCTTTTCCATGATAGAGATGCGGAAGGCTTTTTTCTGGATGTATTCGAACACCTGTTCCACGTCGAAATCGGTGGCTTCGGGGTGGCGCGCCTTGATGGCCTCCTCCACTTCGTCTCGCAGCGCTCCCACCTTCTTCTGCCGTTCGATTTTCGAGGGCGCGTAAATGGCCTCTTCAATGCGGGAGCCGGCGATTTCATAGCCTATTTCGAGCAATTCGGGCTTGGCGAGAGTAAGCTCATATTCCCGTTTCACCTTGCCGCAAACCGTGCGGAGTTCTTCCTGCTTTTCGCAGATAATGCGAACATTGGCCTGCGCTACGTGAAGAGCTTTGATGAAATCCTCCTCGGGGAGTTCGTGGGCGGAACCTTCGATCATGATCACCTGCTCCTTCGTGCCGGCGAAGACGAGATCAAGGGTGCTTTCGAGACGCTGGCTGTTGGTAGGGTTGATCACGAATTCACCGTTGATGAGTCCCACGCGTACGGCGCCCACGGGTTCGGCAAAAGGCAGGTCAGAAATGACGCAGGCGGCCGACGCCCCGTTGATGCTGAGAATGTCGGGCTCATTTTCACCGTCGGCTGAAAGAAGCAGTGAGATTACTTGCGTATCGTAAAGGTAACCTTTCGGGAACATGGGCCTCAGAGGACGATCCGTCATTCGACAGGTGAGAATTTCCTTTTCCGTGGGGCGGCCTTCGCGCTTGAAATAGCCGCCTGGGAACATCCCGGCCGCCGCCGCCTTTTCCTTGTATTCTACGGAAAGAGGAAAGAAGGTCTGCCCTTCCTTCACCTTCGTGGCACTTACCACAGTGACAAGCACCACGGTGTCACCGCAGCGCACAGTGACGGCGCCGTCGGCCAGCCTGGCCATTTTACCTGTTTCAATAATGATGGGGGAGCTCCCCACGGCACATTCAACGGAATTAATACTCATTTTTTCTTTATCCTTCCATGCAGGAACAGTGCTTCTTCCATCGTTTGCCGTTCCTGCGGGGGAGACAAACGGGGAACTCGTTGAATGCCGGCACACCTTTGGGAAAGGGTTGAGAGAGGCTGCACCCTCAAGCAGATGCCGGGACAACCTCACAAGGTCCGCCGGTTCAACTCGCAGACCCGAAATGCAAAGTCTGCGGCAATAGTATATCGATTTTTTCTCAGTGAGGCAAGCCTTATTGTTTATTGATTCTCCGGAGGGTCAGAAGGGGCGAAACGTTGGAGAAGATAGAGACGGACGGACTCGGCATCTTGTTCGGAAGCGACACCGGGAGAGGACATCGTGCTGTTCCATTCTCGGCCGTGGACGATGATTTTTCCCGTTTTCCCATTGAGAATGAGACTGCGGAGCTCGGCAGGGGGAAGGGTGAGCCATGCGCGGTCAGTGAGAGGGGGATAATTGACGCCGTCTCCGAGTCCGTTGCGCCCGTGGCAGGCTGCGCATTTGGAGAAAAAAAGGGCTTCCCCTCGTATCGGGGATGCTTTGGAGGATGCTTTATGAGGACCGGGCGCGCGCAGGGAAAGAAGCGCATTCGCCAAGTGGCGGGCTTCTGCCGATGGCACCAGTTCCAGTCTTTCGGGAAGCTGTACCGGCAATGCCCACGGAGATGGCGCGCCGAGAGGTTTTTCTTGGAGTCGAAAGAGCGACGGCATGGGAGGGCAGGGATCGCCCGACGCTTCGGGAGCGTAAAGATGCAAATAAAACCATTCACGCGGGTTTGCGACGTTTTTTCCCTCCTGCGTGAGGCGGGCTTCAAGCCGATTGGGGAGACCTGAAAAGCTATCTTCTGCGGAAAGATGGCACCAGATGCAGCCTTGGGATAGGAACAGGCGGCTGCCCTCAGTCACATTGCCCGAGGCAAGCAGCAGAGAGAAAGACAGGCTCCCAGACATGATGAGGGTAGCCAGTAAGAATGAAACAGTGCGCCAGCGAGACCGGAACGTCTGGAGGGTATAAATCAGTGTCAGGGGAAGCATCCATTCGGGGAGGAGCATACCCTCCCCCCAGGCGAAAAACGTACTGAGCGCACCTCCGATGACACAAAGATGCCAAAGGATTGTAAGGCTTTTTAAGGGAGTGGATTTCCGGGAACAATGAAGCAGCAGTGGAACGATCCCCCCCAAGACGAGGCTTTGCAGCGAGGCGGTTAGAAGACGAGTACACCATTCCGAGCAGGAGAGGCAAAGAGCGGATCCCGCCGCAGTCATTCCGGAGAGCGCCAGCCATGCGCAGGCGGCGGGGGCTTCGCGCAGGAGCCGTGCGCACCTGGCGGGGCGGGGCGGGATGAAGAATCGTCTAATCGCCACTTTCAGAATCGGCGGCTCGTTTGATTGCGGCTCCGAGATCTTGTAACTTCTCGTCGATGCGTTCGTACCCGCGGTCTATGTGGTAGAGGCGATGAATTTCCGTAACGCCTTCGGCTGCCAAAGCCGCAAGTACAAGCGCGGCGGATGCGCGCAAATCAGAGGCCATGACGGGAGCCCCGGAGAGCCTTTCCACGCCGGTGATCACGGCGGCGCCGTTGTCCACCTTGATGTTGGCTCCCATGCGCTTTAATTCTGAGCAGTGCATGAAGCGCTGGGGAAAAATCGTTTCCTTCACTACGCTGATGCCGGGGGTAAGCGCAAAGAGAGCGGTCATTTGAGCCTGCATATCCGTGGGGAACCCAGGGTAGGGAGCCGTGACGATTTTGCCGCTTCGGGGGGAATGTGCGGGAGTGATGGTCACCACATCCCCCCGGTTGTTGAATTCCAGATGGTGCCCGCATTCCGTCAGGAGGGCGGAGACGCTCTCGAGATGCTCTTGACAGATGCAGCGCAGGGTGACGCCGTCGCCCATCATGGCCGCGGCCACCATGAATGTGCCGGCCTCAATGCGATCCGGGATGACGGTGTGATCACAGCCGGTGAGCTGGTCGACGCCGATAATGGTAATGCGCCGCGTGCCTGCGCCCTCGATTTTGGCGCCCATCTTGTTGAGGAAGTTGGCGAGGTCGACCACCTCGGGCTCGCGCGCGGCCGATTCAATTACGGTTACGCCCTTGGCCAGTACTGCGGCCATCATCAGGTTGTCCGTACCCAGCACCGTTGGGCCATTTTCGCCCCGCATATCCACCGTGGTTCCCACGAGACCGTTCGGGGCTTCAAGGTACAGATTGCCGCCGGAATTGCGGACTTGTGCGCCGAGAGCCTGCATGGCACGAATATGGAGATCAACGGGGCGGTCTCCGATGACGCAGCCGCCAGGAAGAGGCAGGGTGCAGCGGTGCAGACGCGCCATGAGCGGTCCGAGCAGGCAGATAGAGGCGCGCATCTTGCGCACTTGATCGTACGAAGCCGAGGCGCTGATTCCATCCATCGAATCAATGCGCACCGTGCCGCTTGAACGCTCCACGGAAGCTCCCAAGCTGTTGAGAATTTGGAGCATGTAATTTGTATCCGAAACGTCGGGCACATGGCGGATCTTGACGGTGTCCGGCGTGAGCAGGGAAGCAGCGAGAATGGGGAGGGAGGCATTTTTGGAACCGCCTATCTTGACGGATCCCCGCAGGCGGCATCCTCCGTGTACGATGAGTTTTTCCATGAGCTCTAGGCGAGACTGGTGGCTATAGTGGCGAGAATATGGTTGGAAGCAAACTGATAGAAGAAACGCGGGAAACTCGCTGTGCGAGTCTCTCCCGAAGAAACCGCGGCGGCACGCAGAAACAGGCGGAGGAAAGTCTCCGCGCGCCTTTCGGGCGGCCTTCTTCTATTGAATGATAGAGAGCGGTTCGGTCGTCTTCCAGTCTCCGCGTGTGAAATCAGGGAAAAGCTGCGGCATGCCGTTTTCGGCCACAGATTTTTCGGAGAGAGGGCCGACAGCCGACCAGAAAGCGCCTTCGTAGACATTTTGATCGAGCGGTTCGCCATTGCGCAGGCATTCCACGATGCGGCTGAGCATAATGAAATCCATGCCTCCGTGGCCGCCCATTTTGACGGCGAGATCGCCGAGGCGTTTGTAGAGCGGGTGATCGTATTTTTCGTAAATGGGAGCGAGTTCATCTCGGCCTTTAAGCCATTTGTGATAATTCCCGTCCCCCAGTTTCTCGCCGGCCACCATGGGTTCCGGGTAACCGGCCAGCGTGCCGAGTGTGCCTTGAATGAGGTTGCTGCGCGAATAGGGCCGCGGGCTGGTCTCGTCCCATTGCACAAGAATGGTGCGCCCTAGATTCGTCTTGATGATCGACGTGTTGATGTCGCCGCATACGTATTCGAGTTCGTTCCATTTATGGCCTTCGGGGAAGTTGGCTTTCGCGTAAGCGGCTCGCCCCTTGGCGGGGCTGCCGAAAGAAACGATGCGGGAGAAGAGATCCTCCTTGCGGGCGATGTTCATATACTGCGCCACGGGGCCGAGGCCGTGTGTGGGATAGAGATTGCCGTTGCGCGCGGCGTAGTGATAATTGCGCCACGACCCGCAGCCTCGGTTTTCACTCTTCATTTGCATGCGCAGCTCATGAATATAGGCGGCCTCGCCGTGGAGAAGCTCCCCGATTATCCCTTGGCGCACCATGTTGAGGAATAGAAGCTCGTCACGTCCATAATTGACGTTTTCCATCATCATGCAGTGCTTCCGTGTGCGTTCGCTGGTGTCGATGATATTCCAGAGCTCCTTAATGGTGAGAGCTAATGGAACTTCCACAAAAGCGTGGGCACCATTGTTCATTGCGTCGATGGCCATGGGGGCATGCCATTCCCAAGGGGTGCTGATGATCACGGCGTCAGGCCGCATATCCTTGATCATGCGGAGATAATCCTGCTCTCCGTTGCAGTAGGCCGCAGGGAGATGCCCCGTCTTCTTATGGACGTATTCGGCAGCACGGTTGGCCAGATCCTGATGAACGTCGCAAATGCCGACAATTTCCACCCCTTCGATCACGCTCAGCTGTGCGGTGTGCGGGAAGCCCCGTTCTCCCACGCCGATCATACAGATGCGCACACGATCAATCTTTGGTGCCCTGAAGCCGCCCATGTAGCCGGCGTTGATCGGACGGGGACTGACACCTTCCACATTTTCCGAATGAGCGGAACGGGGCTGATCAATTCCGGGGACTGCATGGGCGAATGAAGCTGTGGCGAGACCGCCGGACAGGAGACTGAGCTGTTGGAGAAAACGACGACGTGAGGAATTGGTACGCATGGTTGGTTCTTTTAGAAATCAGTGAAAATTCCGCTGAATATACGATAGAAACGGCTCGTTTCTTTCAATATTTTCTCCGTTCGAGAGATGGGAATGGGAAACGGGCGGCGTAAGAAAGAGCCGAAGACTGGGACAATTTGTGGATTGAGCCGTCATGCGGGTTATTTCCAGCTTGTTACGTTGGAAATATTATCTTCGTTCTCCCTTTTGTTGTTGCGCCCGTCACCTCTGCCGTCCGGACCGAGAGAGAAAATGTCAAAATCGGGATTGAAACCATCGCCCAACTTGCCTTTGCCATGACCTTGGGGATCTTCAGTTTCCGTATCATACCCGGGACGGTAGCGGTAGGGTTCACCCCAGGGATCCAGGATATAGTATTTCTTTTTTACCTTGACGACCGGAATACCCAGACCGCCCGCCTTCTTATCCTTGCCTTCCATGGGCGTCAATTCGAGGTAGGGCTTGCGCTGCACGCCATGTTTGTCAATGTCCGGTTTCCCCGCATTTTTGCTGTCACAGTAGAGCGCCTTATACATGATATTCGAGCTTTCCACATCGCCTCTTGCCTCGGGGAGGATATTGCCATTGTCTGATTTGTATGCCTGCATGGCGGCGTTGAGGAGCGCCACCTCGTTTGCTGCGGTCTTTCGTTTGGTGCTGTTCTTGATTGCGCTCAACGCGAACCATCCGATCGAGGCCAGAATGGCCATGATGGCTATGACAATCAGAATCTCGAGCAGGGTGAACCCCTTCTTTCTGAAAATCGGCATGATCATGATCCCGCCCGCCTATACGTTTTTGATGACTTCCATCAGCGGCATGAACATGGCAAATACGATACCGCCCACTACCACAGCCAGGAAAACGATCATGATCGGTTCAAGAGCCGAAGTCAGAGCGCCGACGGCAGTGTCCACCTCTTCGTCGTAAACTTCCGCCACTTTGAGCAGCATGTCCGGCAGTTGCCCCGTTTCTTCGCCGACTTCGACCATCGAAACCATCATCGGAGGAAAGACCGGGCAGGTGACCATGGGCATGACGATAGATTCGCCTTCCTTCACTGAATCATGAATGCGGGTGACAGCATCGGACACAACGGTGTTGCCTGCGGTTTCGCGTGTAATCTGCAGGGACTGGAGGATGGGCACGCCCGAAGTGACGAGCGTACCAAAGGTACGGGAAAAACGGGTGACGGCGTTCAGGCGCAGCACGCGTCCCACCAAGGGCAGCTTCAGCGTGAACGCGTCAATCCTGCGTTGTCCGCTTGGTTTTCTCTTGAGCGCGAGGAAGACGGCGTAGAGCACAAAGACGATGATCAGCAAAATGCCGGCATTGGGCACAAAAGGAATGACCGAGGTGCTCATAAACCAGTCGCTCAAATTAAAAACAAATTCTGAAATCCAAGGAAGCTCGGAATCGCTGTTGGCAAACATCTCCTTGAATTTGGGCACGATCACCAACATGAGGAAGACGAGAATGGCCACAGCGATGAACATGATGATCGAGGGGTATACCATGGCCGACACAATTTTGCTGCGCAGTTTTTGCGCCTTTTCCTGGTATTCGGCCAAGCGTTTCAGCACAACCTCGAGCACACCGCCCGCCTCGCCCGCTTTCACCATATTGACGAAGAGGTTGTTGAATATTTTCGGATACTGAGCCAACGCCTCGGAAAACGTGGAGCCGCCCTGAACGGATTCCCCCAAAGAAATAATGGTCGCCCGCAGATTGGGATTGGGCTCCTGCTTGGTGAGCACATTTAGACTTTGCAGAAGGGGGAGGCCGGCATCGATCAGAGTGGCGAGCTGGCGCGTGAAAATCGTGAGCTCTTTGCTTTTGAGCTTTGCGCCGGCTTTGCCTTTCCGGCCGGTCTTCTTCGCTTTGCCCTTGCCTGTCTTTTGAACCTTGGGTTTTGCCGGGGAGGTGGCGGCATTTTTGCCCGCTTCCCCGATTTCTGTCGGGTAGAGCCCCATGCCCTTGATGGCTTCAAGCGCATCTATTTTGCTGCCGGCTTCAAGTACGCCACTCTTGGCGTTGCCGTTCTGATCGAGAGCTGTGTATTGGAATTTAGGCATATAAGTAAATCTGTAAATAATCTCGAAAACCTTGCGGAAATACTATCAAATCATGCAGAACACGTCAAGTTGTCAGGTGTATTTCAAGACCTCCTCAATGGTGGTCAAACCATCAAAAATGTTGCGGATCCCATCTTCCCGGAGTGTTGTCATGCCGAGTTCGATGGCCTTTTGTTTCAAAACGACCGTGGGGGTGTTGTCAGTGATCATGTCACGCAGCGTGTCGTTGATATCGAGCAGTTCGTAGAGACCCTTCCTGCCCTTGTAGCCGGTGCCGGCGCAGTGATCGCAGCGCGCACCGGTATAGAAACTTTTGCCGGCGATGTCGCTCGGCGCAACCCCGAGCTGGGAGAGAATACTGACCGAAGGTTCGTAGGGAGTCTTGCAGTCCGGACAAATGGTGCGGACGAGTCTTTGCGCCAGAACCCCTTCCAGACAGGCGGATACGAGGAAGGGCTCACACCCCATGTCGATGAGCCGGGTGATGGCGCCCGCCGCATCATTCGTGTGCAGCGTGGAAAGTACGAGGTGCCCGGTCAGCGCGGCCTGAATGGCGATTTGAGCCGTCTCCTGGTCGCGCATTTCCCCGACGAGGATGCGGTCCGGATCTTGGCGGAGGAATGCGCGCAGCACCAAAGGGAAGTTCATGCCGATGCCTTCATTGATCGGGATCTGGATGATCCCGTCGATGTCGTATTCCACGGGATCTTCGGCGGTGAGCACTTTCGAGTCGATCGTATTGACCTCGCGCA
The DNA here is from genome assembly GCA_021200315.1 of Akkermansiaceae bacterium. Taxonomy (GTDB): domain Bacteria; phylum Verrucomicrobiota; class Verrucomicrobiia; order Verrucomicrobiales; family Akkermansiaceae; genus Akkermansia. The sequence goes on along the minus strand of JAJQGU010000009.1, from coordinate 40,035 downwards.
GAGCGGCATACAGTGTCGTTGTCTTGCCGGCTCCCGTAGGGCCGGTGACGAGGAAGATTCCGTTGGGTTTGTTTACAGTTTCGAGAATGTAATCGTATATGTGTTTGGGCAGGCCGAGATTGTCGATGTTCAGGCTGACGGACGAACGGTCGAGCACGCGGAGCACCACGGATTCTCCATATTGAGTCGGAAGGGATGAGACGCGCATATCAACTTCCCTGTCACTCATTTTTTTCACAATACGGCCGTCTTGCGGCACGCGGCGTTCGGCAATGTTCATATTGGCCATCACCTTTACACGGGAGATGATGGGGGTGGCCAAGTGCAGGGGCGGGGGCTGCATCTCGTAGAGAGCTCCGTCCACGCGGTAGCGGATTTTGAATTCATGCTCGAAAGGTTCGAAGTGAATGTCGGAGGCTTTTTCGCGGATGGCCTGCTCAAGCACGAGATCGACGAAGCGCACGATGGGGGCCGAGTTTGCTTCATCAGAGAGAGCTTCCTCGTGGTGAGCGAAATTGCTCAATTCGCTCAGAAGATCGTTCATGGCCGCTTGGGCGCCGCCGTAACATTCGTTGAGGCGTGCCCGCACCTGATAATCAGGCGCGACGTACTGGTAGATGTCACGTTCAATGGCGAAACGGAGATCCTCCACAATCTGAGGGTTGAGAGGATCCATCAGGCACACGTAGAGCCCTTCCCGGCTGTTTTGAATCGGCAGTGCGCCGTGCAGGCGCGCCAGATTGGCGGGCAGGGCTTTCAACACCTCTTGGTCGGGTGTGAAATTCCCCAGATCAATCACTTGAGTGCCGAGCTCGTTGGCAATGATCGCCCAGAAATCAGACTCTGAACCAATGATGCCGAAATTGACGAGAATTTCCGGCAGCTCCTTGCCGCTGTTTCCCATTTCGTCGCGAATCTCGCGGGCAAGACTTCCGTCAATCATGCCGCGGTTGGTGAATACATCGAGAGCCAAATTGATATCCATAGCTTGAGGAAGAGTTGAGTTCAGTTCGAATCGCCCATGGTGACATGCATGACTTCATCAGCGGAGCAGAGACCGGAAAGCAGTTTGCGCACACCGTCCTCCCGCAAGGTGCGCATGCCCAATTCGCGTGCGCGCTTGCGCAATTGAGGGGTGGTCATTTGCTCGTTGATCATGAAGCGGACGTGGTCGTCAATCCTGAAGATTTCAAACAGCCCCATTCGCCCCTTGGTGCCGTTCCCTCTGCAGGATGGGCAGCCCACGGGACGCTGTATTTGGCCGGGGAGAACCCGCGCCAAGTCGATATTGAGCGCAAGCGCTTGTTTTTCAGTCAGCCCGCCGGGCTGTTTGCAGTTGGGGCACAGACGGCGCACAAGCCGTTGTGCCAGCACAGCCCGCACGGCCGAGGCGATCAGGAAACGTTTAACCCCCATGTTGGCCAGTCGGGCTACGGCGCTTGGCGCGTCGTTGGTGTGCAGTGTGGAAAGCACCAAATGCCCCGTGAGAGCCGCGTTGATGGCAATGTTGGCGGTCTCTGCGTCGCGGATTTCACCTATCATGATGATGTTCGGTGCTTGACGAAGCATAGCCCGCAAGGCCGCCGAAAACGTCATGCCCACTTCTGCTTTGACCATCACTTGATTGATGCCTTCGAGCTCATATTCGACAGGATCTTCCACCGTGATGATTTTCTTGTCCGGGCGGTTGATGTGGTTCAGACAGGCGTAAAGAGTCGTCGTCTTGCCGGAACCGGTGGGCCCGGTCACAAGAATGATGCCGTCAGGCAGGGTAATGAGCTCGTCGAATATCTTTTCGTCGTCCGAAAAGAACCCCAACTGGGGCAGACCCAGCTTCAGGGAGGATTTGTCGAGAATGCGCATGACGATGCTTTCGCCATGGTTGCTGGGAACGGAAGAAACGCGAAGATCGATCTGTTTGCCGTCGAGCATGATCTGGATGCGTCCGTCCTGCGGGAAACGCTTCTCGGCAATGCTCATCGTGGAACTCATCACCTTCACGCGAGCCACCACGGCGCTGAGAAGCTTCTTCGGGTGCGTGGCCACTTCAATGAGGCGGCCGTCGACGCGATAGCGGATGCGCAGGCGATCCTCCATCGGTTCGATGTGAATATCCGAGGCCCGCATCTTGAAGGCATCCGAAAGCATCTGCTGCACAAGACGGATGATTGGCGCGTCCTTGTCCTCGCCGACGGCGGAGGCTGCTTCTTTGATCTCTGCGGGGTAGTATTCGTCGAGAGCTCGCTGGAGCGCGGTGGGGGCGGCCACGACAAAATTGACGTCGCGTCCCGTAATTTGGGGAAGAGTGTCCAGAGCCTCAAATGAAAACGGATCGATGACGGCGCAGGTGAGAGAGAACCCATCGTCTTGAATGGGAATGGCATGGTAACGCCGCGCGATTTCAGGGGACAGGAGCGCAATCAATCGGGGATCGATCTGTTCCTGCGACAGATCGATATAGGCCAGCCCGGCATTGTTTGCGCACGCTTGCGCAATATATTCCTCTGGCAGATAGTTGTTGTGGACAATATGTTCCAACACGCTGCCCCGGGGAGCGACCTCCGCCCGGATGGTGTCGAGCTGTTCGGGAGTGAGCGCGCCGCTGGAGACCAGAAGATCCAAGATGTATGGTTCGTTCGAGTACACGGAAGTAAGATGCTGAGTTCGATAGGCCAGCCGCCCCCGCTGCGGGGGGACGGTTCGGAGCAAGCTTTTCCACAGACTACCGCATCGGAAGCGGCGCGTCAACGTGCAAATGACGTTTTGAAATATTTTTTCGATTCGGCGGCTTTCCGTCGGAGGGGAATTCCGATCCCAAACAATTTGAACTTTGCCGGAAGAAGTCAAAAATCTGTGAGAAAGCAGCGGAAAGAAAGCTGAGTGGCAGCGTGATTGCTGATGCTGCGGTGTTTGAAGATTGACATGAAAAGCAGGAGTCCCTACAATCACGCCATGAAAGTACCGACGGCTTTTCTCTTTCTGATGGCTCTGGCGTGGAGCGGCAAATCGGGCGCTCAGACCTCTTCTTCGACTTCAGGCGTATCATCGGGTTCTTCCTCCTCTTCCAGTGTCTCTTCAGAAATGCAGCAGACGCAAGGCGCCTATTGGTCCGTATGCTTTGGAGGGAACGCTGAGAATGCGCCATATATTCTCTTGAGGATCAACTCGGTAACATCTGTTTCAAAACAGCGGTATCTGTTGAACGGGACGATGAGTGTTTGGGAACTGAGCATTGATACGACAGGCAATAATGCCATACGCATTTATTATATCGAAACACCGGGCAGCGGCAGTTCCTCCACCGTCTCCAATGTTTCCAGCGCGGTTTCCCGCCTCGGCGGCAGCGCTTATGTGCAGAGAGCCGGCCTGCTGAACGGCGCCGAATGCGTCACGAAAACTTATCCCGAATCCACTCACGCCCACACCGTGGAGTTCCGTGTAAAAAACGTGGAGGCGCTCAACAATATCCAGAAAAGCCTGATGCGCTGCCTCAGCCGTGGAAAGGGCGACACGCTGACTCTTCCCTCTTCGGATTGTCCGGACAATTGACGCTGCAGGATTACGCGCCGCCGGAAAGATGGAGCCACAGCGTGCGGCTGCCCAGAGCGATCAGAATGAGCCCTGCCGCCGTCTCGAGCCATCGGGTGGGCAGTCGGCGGAATACGCGCGATGCGTGAAAACCGCTCAATGTGCACAAGAATGTCACCAAGGCAATCGTGCCGATGGCCATTGCCAGCCCGGGCGCTGTCGTCTGCCCTCCGAAAGAGCCGAGAGCCAGACATACGCCCACGGCCAGCGCATCGATGCTGGTGGCCACTCCGACCATGAGAAGCCCCTTGAAACCGAGAATGACGCATTCCCCCGCGTCTTCCTGTTGATGGAATGCCTTTGCGATCACGGACACGCCCAGCCAGCCGAAAGTGACAAACACGATCCAGTGATCCCATGTGCCTACCCAGTTGCGTACATGGGCACCGCAGCGATAGCCGATGAGGGGCATCACTCCCTGAAAAAAGCCGGTGCACAGAGCCAGTTGAAGTGAGACCGCAAATCTCCGGCGGGTTTGCGTCAGCCCATACGAAAAGGCAAAAACCGTAGCGTCGGCAGCCAGCGCCAAGGCCACGGCCAGCGTTTGTACAATCTCCATAGTGCAGGGGGAATGTTAATAAGAGGCATTTGTTTTGTCAATGGCGGATTAACCGGGAGACGCCTCTTTCCCGCTCATGTTTCCCCCTGTCCGGCGCTCGAGCCGCGTTGCGTTTCTCCCACATCCTTTGAAGGGTAATTTTACTTGACGAAAAACGGCTTCTTGGTTACGCTCCGTTCGTTCCCTTTCATGTCCGCTGAACTGACCCGAAATTTTTCGATTATCGCCCACATTGATCACGGGAAGACGACATTGTCCGACCGCCTTTTGGAATATACGCATACAATCAGCGATCGGGAGAAGCAGGATCAATTGCTCGACGCCATGGATCTTGAGCGGGAGAAGGGCATCACCATCAAGTCGCATCCCGTGACAATGCACTACAAGGCGAAGGACGGCAGAATATATGAGCTCAATTTGCTGGATACTCCCGGCCATGTGGATTTCTCTTACGAAGTCTCCCGATCGCTGGCTGCGTGCGAGGGCGCTATTTTGATCGTCGATGCCGCACAGGGGGTGGAGGCTCAGACGCTGGCCAACATGCACCTTGCGCTCGAACAAAATCTTGAGATCGTCCCGGTCATCAACAAGATAGATCTCCCCGGCGCCAATCTTCCCAAAGTGTACCGGCAGCTTGAAGACATTATCTGCATCCCCCGGGAAGAAGCCATTCAGGCATCGGCGAAGATGGGCGTTGGCATCGAAGAGATTCTCGAAGCCGTTGTGGCGCGCATTCCCGCCCCGCCGGAGGACGAGGACGGCCTTCTGCGTGCATTGGTGTTCGATTCCGTGTACGATTCATATCGTGGCGTGGTCTCTTACGTGCGCATTGTTTCGGGAGAAGTGAAGCGCGGAATGAAAGTGCGTCTTTTTGCCGCCGACGAGACATACGAAGTGAAGGAAGTAGGGGTGTTCACCCCGAAAATGCAGAGCGCGGACTCTTTGAAGACAGGCGATGTGGGTTACATCATCGCCAATATGAAATCCGCATCGGACGTCAAAATCGGCGACACATACACAGACGCCATCCGGCCCTGTCCCGAGCCTCTGCCGGGGTTCAGAGAAATCCGTCCCATGGTCTTTTCGGGCATATACCCCGTGGATTCTTCGGATTTCGAAGCATTGAAAGCCGCGATGGCGAAACTCCGGATCAATGACGCTGCGTTCACCTTCTCGGCGGAGTCTTCCGTCGCTCTCGGTTTCGGCTTCCGCTGCGGTTTCCTCGGCCTGCTGCACATGGAAATCATTCAGGAGCGCTTGCGCCGCGAATTCAATATGGATGTTATTTCAACCTATCCTTCAGTTATCTATGAGGTGACGAAGACGGATGGAACCGAATTGCTGGTGGATAATCCGGGCGAACTTCCGGAACCCCAGGAGATCAAGGAGATCCGTGAGCCCATGGTGCGCATTTTCATTATGGTGCCGGGCGATTATATCGGGGATGTCATGCAGTTGGTTCTTGAAAAGCGGGGAACTGTCGACCATACGGAAACGATCGACGAAACGCGCGTCATGGTCACATGTATCGTGCCGTTGGCTGAAATACTGGTTGATTTCAATGACAAACTCAAGTCCATGACGCGCGGATACGGCTCCATGGATTATGAACATCAAGGCTACCAGGCCGCCCATCTCATCAGGATGGATATGATGATCGCCGGCGAACCGGTGGATGCATTCTCCATGATCGTGCACCGGGACAAGGCTGAAAGCCGCGGCAGAGAGCTGGCGCTCAAGCTCAAGGAAGTGATCCCCCGACAGCTTTTCACGGTGGCCATTCAAGCCTGTATCGGGGGCAAGATCATTGCCCGTGAAAGCATCTCCCCCATGCGCAAGAATGTGACGGCCAAATGTTACGGGGGCGACGTCACCCGCAAGCGCAAGCTGCTTGAAAAACAGAAGGAAGGCAAGAAGCGCATGAAAGCCATCGGGCGCGTCAACATCCCGCAGGAAGCGTTCATCCGCGTGCTGAAATCCGGGGATTGAGGCCGGAACCGAGGGATTCGGACTTTTCGGAGGAGCCGCATTCTGCGGATCGCTGCACGTATGCACGGCTCTTTCTCTTGTTTTTTTTCGCGGCGGCTGATAAGATACCGCCCGGATATGAACAGCGGTGAATTGAAATATCCCGGTTCGCGTCGCATTTACGTGCCGGGCAGGCTCCATCCCGAAATCCGGGTGGCCATGCGCCGGGTGGAGCCGGAGGAGACGATCTTCCCGGACGGCCGTACCGAAAAGAACGAGCCTGTGAATATTTATGACGTTTCCGGCCCGTGGGGTGACGAGTCCTTCCATGGCGATGAGAAGGATGGCCTGCCGCCGCTGCGGCGTGAATGGATTCTCGGGCGTGGAGACGTGACGGCCGTTGAGAAGGATGGCTGTCCGGTGCTGCGCCGTGCGGGGGATACGCCGCCTACTCAGAGATACTATGCGCGGCAGGGCATCATTACTCCTGAGATGGAATATGTGGCCATTCGGGAGAATCTTGGCCGCGAAGAGGCGTTCCGTGCGGTGTATGACCGTTTCCCTTCGGCCAAGTCGCGTCCCGGGGAAGCCCAAGCCTTTCTGGATGGCCTGGGATCGGGGATGCCCCGTCCGTCGGAGCTTGAAGCCCGGCCGGAGTTCGGTCCGCAGTCGCTGGTGAAGCGCGCCCAGTTGTCCTGCCAGAATCTGCCCGCGAACGGCGTCTCGCCGATGTGGATTACGCCCGAGCTCGTACGCGGCGAAATCGCTGCCGGGCGTGCGCTCATCCCTTCCAATATCAACCATCCTGAATGCGAACCGATGGCCATCGGGCGCAGGTTCTTTGTGAAGGTCAACGCCAATATCGGCAATTCCGCCCTTTCGTCGAGTATTGAGGAAGAAGTGGAGAAACTTCGGTGGGCCATTCATTGGGGCGCTGATACGGTGATGGATCTTTCCACCGGACGAGGTATTCATCGCACCCGCGAGTGGATTCTGCGCAATTCTCCTGTGCCGATCGGCACCGTCCCCGTGTATCAGAGCCTTGAGAAGGCGGGAGGCAAGGTAGAAAACCTCACGTGGGAGGTTTTCCGCGAAACCTTGATCGAGCAAGCGGAGCAGGGTGTGGACTACGTGACTTTGCATGCGGGACTGCTGCGCCGTTTTATTCCATATACCGTCGGGCGCATGACGGGCATCGTCTCGCGAGGCGGTTCGATCATGGCCAAATGGTGCATGCTGAATGACCGCGAGAATTTCCTCTATACTCATTGGGATGAAGTGTGCGCCATTCTTGCCGCATACGATGTGGGAGTCTCGATCGGGGATGGAATGCGCCCCGGTTCCATAGCCGATGCGAATGACTTTGCTCAGTTCGCCGAACTCGAGGTGCAGGGCGAGCTTACCCGCCGCGCATGGGAAGCCGACGTGCAGGTGATGAACGAAGGCCCGGGACATGTGCCGATGCATCTCATCCGCGAAAATATGGAAAAACAGCGCGACTGGTGCATGGACGCTCCCTTCTACACACTCGGCCCTCTGGCGACGGATATCGCTCCCGGTTACGATCATATCACAGGAGCCCTCGGTGGTGCGCTCATCGCACTGCATGGCTGCTCGATGCTTTGCTATGTCACCTGCAAGGAGCATCTCGGACTTCCCGACAAAGACGATGTGCGCGAAGGTGTGGTTACTTACAAGCTGGCCGCCCATGCGGCGGATATAGCCAAGGGACATCCCGGAGCCCAAGTGCGTGACAACGCGCTCTCGAAAGCCCGTTTCGAATTCCGGTGGGAGGATCAGTTCAATCTCTCGCTCGATCCCAGCAGGGCGCGTGCTTTCCATGATCAGACTCTCCCGCACGCCCGCGCCAAGAAGGCGCATTTCTGTTCAATGTGCGGCCCGGATTTCTGCGCCATGAAACTCTCCCAAGAAATTCGCGAGTCGGGAACCGGCGGCGCTCCTCCCTCTGATCCCGCCTGAGCGCCGTTGGCTGCGGTGGAATATGCAGCCGCTTATTCCTAAATCTGCAATGTGTGCACTCAGAAAAAGGGCGGAAGTGCGCTGAAGTCTGGAAAACTCCAGCGTGCCCGAATTCCCAGAGAAATGAAAAACATGCTTGACTCCGCAGTCGCTTTCCTACATGATAATGCCTGTGAGAAGGAGAACATTCGCCGGGAATGCATGGGCGTTGGCGTGTACGCTGATGGCTCTGCCGTCCTGCAATCCTTCAGAAGCTGATCTTCTGAAAGTTCAGGAACGCAACGCAGACATGCGCGAACAGATTGCCGAACAGGAGGCTCTGATCGCGCGTGCAGGGGCTCCCGACCCCGATTTGCAGGAAAAGGTGAGAGAGAAGGAGAGAGCTTTGGTGGAAGCGCTGCGCCGAGGTGACGAACTCAACCAGAAACAGGCGGAGCTTGAGAACAGGCTTCAGGAGCTTCAAGGCAGGCTGGATGCTTTCTTCTCCGACTTCAAGCAGATGCAGTCCGGACTGATCAACGATCTTCAATCATGAGCGACGCACAGGAAAAACCAATGCGGAAAGAACCGCCGGAAGACGGACAGCCGGTGGTTGCCCCGCCGTCTGAGGATACGGCGGTTCCCTCCGATCAGGAAGCCGTGCCCGTTCCTCGGAAAAGGAAGCTGGGCATCGCGTTGGATGCGGTTCTCGTTCTGCTCGTGATCGGTGTGCTGGGCGGGGTGTCCTGGTATGTGAAACAGGAGCTGCCAAAATCCCCTTACGAAATGGCCCGGGCGGAAAATGCCAGACTGCGCGGGCAGCGTGAAAAGCTTCTGCCTGCCGCCTACCAGGCTGAGGAGCGGGTCTATCTCAGAAAGAGACTTGAGGAATTGGAGCTCGAAATCGAGGCGCAGCAGAGGAGCAATATCAGCACGGCCGCCGGTATTCAGGAGAAGCAGCGCAAGATTCTTGCCAAACAGCACGAAATCCGTCAGACGGACAAGGAGTACCGCCAGGTGGCCATGAGCCTTTTGCCGGGTATGCAGCTCGGAACCGTGCGCACTCGGAAGGGGAGCCGCGTCTATTATCAAGCGCGGGTGACCCGCGTGTCGGGAAGAACGCTGATGCTTTCGCATGCGGAGGGCATGGTGAGGCTCCAAGCGGCGGATCTCGTTGCTGAAACCCTGCCGGCTCTGGCTCGTTATGCCTTTGGTGTGGACGATCTTCTGCATATTTCTGAAATGAATGCGGAGATCTCCGCTCAATCGGAAAATGAACAGCCGTCCCCCCAATCCGCCAATTCGGCGGTGAAGAAAAAGAAAGGCAGAGCTCAGGCGGCGGGTGGAGATAATGGCGTTGCCGAACAGTCATATGCTTTCCTTTCCCCTTCGGATTACGAACCTCCCATGGCGCGCCCCGTGGTCGACGTCAAGCTCCCGGCGCGCGTGGAGACCGCCCCGTCTGCCTCATCGGAGGATACAAGCCTGATCGCTACGCCCATGAACGAGGTGATGCCTGTGTGGTTGAAGCAGAGGCACTGATGCATGCAGCCCTCTTTCCCCAGGCCGGGCCGCTTGAAAAGTGGCTCGGTTTTTTGTTTTAAGGTTGACGAATTCGCCATTTCAAGGCACTGTCTACTTCATGCGAATTGTGATGCTGGCTACGGGCGATATTGCCATCCCTGCGTTTCGAGTCCTTCTCAGGGAGAAGCGCGTGGCTGCGCTGGTGACCCAGCCTGATCGCCCTGTCGGGAGACATCAGGCGCTGACTCCGCCAAGAATCAAACGAATCGCGGTGGAGCAGGGGGTTCCTGTCCTGCAGCCGGAATCGCTGAGAACACCCGATGTCATTCAGTCGCTGAGGCAGCTTGCTCCGGATTTTCTCGTGGTGATTGCATACGGGCAAATCCTGCCCCAATCCGTGATCGATATTCCACGCAAAGCCTGCGTCAATGTGCATGCCTCCCTGCTTCCTCGTCACAGGGGCGCTTCATGCGTGCAGGCCGCTATTGATGCAGGCGACTCCGAGACGGGGGTGACCATTATGCATGTGGTGCGCAAATTGGATGCCGGGGATATTATTCTTCAACGGAAAATACCGCTCAGGGGCATTGAGACGGCGGACGATCTGTCCGATGCGCTGGCCGCTCTGGCGCCCGGGGCGTTGAATGAGGCGCTGGCTCTCCTCGATGTGGGGAAGGCTCCGCGGGAGAGGCAGGACGAGCAGCTCTCCTCCTATGCGCCGAAACTCCTGCGCGCCGACGGCCGCATCGACTGGAACCAGCCAGCCTACATCGTTGAGCGCAAAATACGAGCCTGCCACAGCTGGCCCGGTTCTTTTACCACATATCCTTCGGTGCGAAGAGGGAAGGATCGCTCCTTGAAAATATACCCGCCGGTGGATGTGATCTCCATGAAGCCGGTGAAAGAAGGAGCATTGCCGGGGGAAGTGCTCAAGAGCGGGCTGGACGGCCTCTACGTGGCCTGTCACCCGGGCATCCTCCGCATTACGGCTCTGCAGCCTGAAGGAGGCAGAAAGATGAATGCCGAGAGCTTTTTTGCCGGTCATGCCATTTATCCGGGCATGATCCTTGGCCTGAGCCGGGAAGACGCATCCCTTTCCTGACGTGAGTTCGCATCATGGCTGGATCTTTTTCCGTCGAGAATCTGAACCCGGAACAGCGCGAAGCCGTGCTGACGTTGAACGGCCCGGTGCTTATTCTGGCCGGTGCGGGCACGGGCAAGACGCGCACCGTCACCTGCCGCATTGCCCACATGGTCGAGCAAGGTATCAACCCGGCCGGCATTCTGGCACTGACTTTCACCAACAAGGCGGCCAACGAAATGTGCGGGCGCGTCGCCGGCATGGTTTCGTCCCGGGCTGTGCGGTCAATGACGGTGTGCACATTCCATTCGCTTTGCGTGCGCATCTTGCGGCAGGACATCGGACTCCTCGGTTACAAAGAGAACTTTTCCATTTACACGGGCAGCGACCAGAGCGGCCTGCTGCGCCGGCTCATCATGCAGTATGGCGCGGGAAAGGAAAAACTTGAGCCCAATGCCGTGCTTTCCGCGCTGAGCCGTGTGCGCAATCATGGCGGAACGGCTGACGATATCGGCGACTCGCTTGTGGCATCGGTTGCCCGCGCCTATCAACAGTCTATACGGGCGCAGAATGCGGTGGATTTCGATGATCTGCTCGTTCTTGCCGAGCGCCTGCTGAGGGAACATGAGGACGTGCGAGAGAAATGGAGGAAAAGATTTACCCGTATTACAGTGGATGAGTTCCAGGATACAAACTCGCTCCAGATGAGCCTGCTGAGACAATTGGTGGGCCCCGGCCGTCACGTGTGCGTGGTGGGGGACGATGACCAGTCCATTTACGGGTGGCGCGGGGCGGATGTCTCAAATATCCTCGAGTTTGAGCGCTACTTCCCGAACCCGAAGATCATCAAACTGGAGGAAAACTACCGATGCACGCGGCAGGTGCTGGAGCTGGCCAACGCAGTAATCGCGCACAACGTCGGCCGGCGTGAAAAAACATTGCGTACCGGCAAGATCGGCAAAGAACCCGTGCGGCTGGTCTCGCTGCCCGGCGCGGATGAGGAGGCCGGATTCATTGCCGATGAGATCGAAGAGCAGCGCCTCCTTCATAAAACCCCTTGGGAGGATTTTGCCATCCTCTTTCGTGCCAATACGCAGAGCCGGCGCCTTGAGATCATGTTGCGCGAACGGCGCATCCCCTACAGAATGGTGGGTGCCAGAAGTTTTTTTGATCGCCGGGAAGTGAAAGATCTCGTCGGCTATTTACAAGTGATGGACAATCCGGGCGCAGATCTGCCCCTGCTGCGCATTCTCAATACCCCGCCTCGGGGCATCAGCGGCGTTACTTCCTCTATGGCCATCGAGTGGAGCAGAGAGCATGGAAAGAGCGTATGGGCCACCCTGTGTGACCTTTCCTTCCGTGCCGAATTTTCCGCGCGGACACAGAATGCGATTGCGGCTTTTGTGGAGCTTATGGAGAAATATGGCGCCGTTTTTGCGGAAAGCCAGCGCAATTTTGCGGAAACCCTGCAAGAACTCATGAAGGAAATCGGGTATGACGAGTTTCTCTCCAGAAACTGCAAAACCGACATGGAGCGTGATCGTCGTCTCCGGGCTGTTGATGACGTGATCGCTGCCTTGCGTTCCTTCTGGCGGCCTGGCCTCCGTCTTACGGATTTCCTTGCGCAGATAAGCTTGGATCAGGAAAAAGATGAAGACGATATCGAGCATAAATCCGGAGTGTGCCTCGTTACGGTGCACGCTGCGAAAGGTCTTGAATTTCAAAATGTCTATCTTGTAGGCGTGGAGGAAGGCATCCTCCCGCATAAGCGCGCTCTTGAAGAGGGGGGGGTGGACGAAGAACGCCGTCTCCTTTACGTTGGCATTACTCGTGCCCGCGAGCGCTTGACTATGACATATTGCTCGCGGCGCGTCATCTATGGAGAACCGCATGTTTGCGAACCTTCTTCCTTCTTGGGGGAAGTTTCGTCAGATCTCTTTGAAAAGATTGATTATGAGGAAATGATGCACAAGGAGGTCGAGGCGGATGAGGCGGTCTCATTCTTCGATTCCCTGCGCAGTCTGCTCGATGAGTGAGGCTCGTCATAGATGCTTCATTCATCGATATTGCGCAGCTATTCAATGCGGTTTTGTTGTTTCAACTCACGCTCCCCGTGCGGGGAGCGACTTTCTAATTTCTTCCTCCTGGCGCCAGCGCGTCAGGTTTCAACTCACGCTCCCCGTGCGGGGAGCGACTGGAAGCCTTGAAAATCAAGGCACCAGGATTTAGGGTTTCAACTCACGCTCCCCGTGCGGGGAGCGACGTTTTAGGCGAATCGTCAGACATATCGCCCTCAGGTTTCAACTCACGCTCCCCGTGCGGGGAGCGACGCGCTGGGAGTTAAAAATGCCGTTTTATCCGTTTGTTTCAACTCACGCTCCCCGTGCGGGGAGCGACTACGGTCAAAAGGGGTGAAAAATTAGTCAAGGCAGTTTCAACTCACGCTCCCCGTGCGGGGAGCGACAGTTTTTGATTGGTTCCCCGAATTCGTCGAGTTCGTTTCAACTCACGCTCCCCGTGCGGGGAGCGACTAGAAAAAACAAAGAAAATAAAAAACATGAACACGGTTTCAACTCACGCTCCCCGTGCGGGGAGCGACGTTTTTTCGGCGCGTCAGCGGAACCCGTGTTTGATGTTTCAACTCACGCTCCCCGTGCGGGGAGCGACTGTGTAACGGCGCGGCCTTGCCTTTAATCCTACCGTTTCAACTCACGCTCCCCGTGCGGGGAGCGACCGCGCTAGCGGAACAGCAGGCGCGAGGGATGCTGGTTTCAACTCACGCTCCCCGTGCGGGGAGCGACCCGCCGAATGTTCCTCATGGAACATTTTTGTTAAGTTTCAACTCACGCTCCCCGTGCGGGGAGCGACGTTTTTTCGGCGCGTCAGCGGAACCCGTGTTTGACGTTTCAACTCACGCTCCCCGTGCGGGGAGCGACGTTTCAGGACGAATCGGGATGGGAAATCTACGAAGTTTCAACTCACGCTCCCCGTGCGGGGAGCGACAGCAGAATTCTGCCACTGTTCATTTTGAATGTCAAGCATGCCTTTTTCCGCGCACTCATGGCGCGGAGCGCACAAAACACCCCCATGTTTCCTGTTCACAGTGCTGTCAATGTTCATCGTCAAGGTGTCACGTCCTGCGCGAATCAGGCGGGGCAGAAGCGACAGCTTGAGGTTCGCGCGGCAATCCGAGCGACTTGTTCGGAAACTCTCGCCAAGGAGGTTTTTTCATGAACGCCGGCCTGTTTTGATGCATCGTTCGGGGGAAAACCTCAGAGAATGAGCGGCGCTTCCACGTCAAACGCCCGCTCAACGCCCAAGTGAACCACTTTTTCCCGTCCGTGGCGTCCCAGAGGATAGAAGCGGAGACTATCCTGCTGAGGGTCGATGATTCCGCCGAGCTGCGCTTTGAGCGTCAGAAAGCCGTCATATTCCAAAGCACATTCAAAGACGGAATTCTGCACGCGCACTCCGAAGTTTTCGCACACCTTGGCGATGCGGTGCAGGCGGCGGCGTCCGGCGGGAGTTGAAGTGGAAACGTCGTAACTGACGAGGTAAAGCATGGAAACGGATGGAGATGAATTCGAGAGAAAAACGGCCGGGTGTGCGTATCTTACTTCCAGAACATCGGCGGATAGGCGTCCAATGCGCCGCGAACCCGCTGGGCAAGCAGGCGGGCTTGGATGTGCGGCAGCAGGCCCAGTGTGACGCGTTCCTGCAGAAAGGGGTGCACGATCATCTCCTTTTTGCGTTCCTGCCACGTCGTGAGCACGGTGCGGCGGGCATCGTCCGTCAGGCGCACGCTTCCGCCTTCGTCCACGGCAAAATCGCCCGGGGAGAGCTGGCGGCGGTTGAGCAGGGTGAGCGCGAGCCGATCCGCCAGAGGCGCACGGAATTCTTCCATCAAATCGAGCGCGAGTCCCGGCCGCCCGGGGCGGTCCCGGTGGTAGAAGCCGACGGCGGAGTCAAGCCCCACAGCCTCCAGGGCGGACTTGCAGTCGCTGGACAGCAGGGCATAGGCAAAGGAGAGAAGCGCGTTCACCGGATCTTTCGGCGGGCGGCGGCTGCGGCGGTCAAAGCGGAAATCTTCTCCAGCCAGCAGGCTGCCGAAGGCGCCGAAATAACACTCAGCCGCGTTTCCCTCCACACCGAGCAGGGCAGACGCGCTCTCCGCCGCCCGCGCCCGGCGGACGCCGCGCGCCATGTCGCGCACCGCTTCGGCGGCGGCATGGCGCTCTGCTTCGGTCATGTCCGTCCGATCCCTCAGCCCCCGCTGAAGCACGCAGCGGGCATTGAGAATCTTGGCGGCCACCATTTCCCTCGCCACGTTGAGGCTGGCCCGGGCATCGTCCGCCATGCGGTATTGCTGGCGGCGCAGCAAGACGTTGCCGTGCGTAAAGCCGGTCACATTGCAGAGCAGCTTCCCGTGGGGATTGCAGAAGGCGATGCGCACGCCGGCCTCGGCGCAATGAGCCATGAGGTGGGGAGAAGCGCCGATGTCCCATCCGAAAGTCTGGATGGCCTCCAGATTGCGGAGAGGAACGCGGATGAGCCTCTGCCTGTGCAGGGAGACGGAGACGGTCTCGCCGTCCAGGGAGAGATAGGAACCTTCGCGGGTGACGTAGAGGGTGTTGAGGTGCTGTTTCATAAGTCGTCCATCAGGCGCAGTGCGGTGGTCTCAATGTAGGCGGAGGCCGATGCCCCGGCAGGCAGGGGCAGGCATATGTCGAGAAGGGAGCAGGCGCCGCAGGCGGGTGTGCGTACGGCCGGCGGCAGGGCGCCGTCCGTAAACAGGGTGCGCGCCCCGAGAATGGCGCGTTCTGTCGCCTCGCGCAGAGGCGCGTCCAGTTCGATGTTCACCCGCCGCCGCACGGCGCGGTAGAAGAGACAGGCGGCCGGGATGGCGACGCCGTGCATCTCTTCCAGGCAGAGCGCCTGGGCGCAGAGCTGCACGGCGTCGGCCATGCAGCCGTGCCCTTGGGGGCGCCCGTGCTTGTATTCGACCGGCGTGATGCGGGCGAACACGGCGGGGCGCCCCTCGTCAGGGCGCATGCCCGCGCCCGCCGCGATCTCGTACTCCACCACGTCAGCCACGCCGCGGATACCCAGACGATGGCAGACGAGGGAGACGGAGCGGGCTGTGCGCAGCGTCCCGCTCGTGGCACCGGGCGCTGTGTCCACCCGCGTGTGTTCCAGTCTGCCCATCGTCGTGAGAGCGTTCTCCGCCCACTCGCGCTCGGTGTGGATGAGCGCGAACCGTCTGGGACAGAACACATAATGCTGCAGGGCGCGGAGCGGGATATAATCCTCTTCGGCAAAAGGCATGCTGGCGGCGTCCGTGCGGGATCAGCAGTCGACGTCTTCTACGGCGATCCCCTGCGGCGCGGGGGAGAGGCGCACTTCGTAATCGCCGTAGGAGCGTGCGGCGTCCACCCCCGGTTTGCGCTCGATGTGCACAAGTTCGTAGAGCTTGTGCGCCGGGGCGCTGCCCAGCGGCGAGTCGTGACGGAACAGGATGAGCTTGCGCACGGCCATGGCGCCGGCCGGGCGGGCGGCGGAGGCGTCGAAGTCGAAAAGATGGGTCAGCGCCTCGACGAGCAATTGGAAATCCCCCTCCCCGAACCCCGTCTGCGCCGCAAGGTAGGGATTGACCGTGCCTTTGGCCACGTAGAGCCCGTAGGGGATCGTATACTTGCGTCCCATGGTGCGGTTGTCGCCCGATTGGTTCTCGGATTCCCTCTTCGTCGCCACGGCGCAGCGGGTGACGGTGAATTCGGAGGTGATGACCGGCTCCACCGAACGGGCGAAGGAGAGCTGAACCGGCCCGCGCACCTGCCCGCAGTTCACCTCAAGCGCCATCACGGCGCCGAAAGTGCGGATGTCATAGAAGTGATCGCACATCCACCTGCGCACTTTTTCGGCGTCCTCCAGAGCTTTGGGAAGCTTCTTGGATTCCGGCTTCAATCCATATGCTTCATAAGCCCGGGCGTGCTGGTCGTTGAGTATGGCCTTCTCCTTCACGTAGATCTCGCAGTGGGGATCATCCGGCCGGGTGAGCTGTACATAGTTGCGGATCTTGCGCTTGAGGCACACGTCCGTCACGAGGCCTTGGCCGGTCTCGCCATCGATGCGCGGCAGATTGCCGGCGTCGGGGTCGCCGTTCGGATTGGCGTCCGCGGCGTCGAAGATGAGCATAAAGTCGATTTTGTTCATGACGTTGGTGGTGTATATGTTGTTCATGTTAATTTAATTGAAGTTCTTGTTGTTCATGGGGGCTCTGATCTCCCTCCTGCCCGTTCCTGTAGAATGCCTGTGTCTGATGGTAGTAGCCGAGGGCGAAGGAGCCCTGCGCGGCGAGGTCAAGATGGGCGGGAAATTCGCTTGAGAGCCCCTCCATGATGTCCTGCACCAGGCGGTCGCGGTTCACCTTGAGCCCTCCTTCAAGCTTGCCGAGATGGTGGGGGTAGAGGCGCAGAAGGCGTGGAAACACGCTGCGGGGCGTGCTTGACGCGCTGGAATAGAAGCTGTCGCGCAAGGTGCGCTTCAGATCTGGCAGCGCGTCTTTCTGGGTTTTCACCAAGGCGGCGAACAGGCGGCCGAGCAGATAGCCCGGTTGTGTATTGGTTGTGTCGAGCATGGGTCGAATATCAATTTTGTGGTTGCGGATGAGCCACGCCTTGAGAAAGGCGCAGCGGATGTAGGAGATGTGGCCGTCTGCCTTGAAGCGGCGGATGACGGCCGCGGCCAGAGCCTCCGGATAAGGCGTGCCGCCGATGATCGCGCGCAGGAGATCCCCGGAGGCGCGGGCGGGCAGGTTTTTCATGTCGAGAACGCTCTCTCGCAGAATCCGAAAAGGGGAGATGAACTCCGGATCCTCTCCGCGGTGCTGCAGGCGCATGGCGGCATAATGGGCGCCCAGGCGGTTTAGAAAATCCCCGAAGGTGGATTCCCGGTAAAACCGTACGGAGAGGCGCGCCGCGTTCGGGGAGAGTCCCAAGATGAAGAAAGGAGTTTCGAGCATCTTTCCCTCGAAGCGGTTGGCGGGCTTTTGCCCCTGGGCAATGAAGCGCAGTGAATTGGCAAGACGCTTCAGCAGCGCGGGATCCTGAGCCTTGCCGGAAGATGCATTTTCCAGACCGTCGATGCCCATCTTGGCCAGAAGTTCCGTTTCAGAGGCGCACTGGCGGGGGGCGGCTGTCCAGAAGACCACGCCTGTTGTCTCTCCCAGTCTCACGTGGTTGGTTTCGCTGGCAAGAAGATAATTGAGGGCATTGCAATAGGCGAAGGCCGCCTTTTCCGAGACGGGGGCGTTCCTGCCCTGCTTCAGGCCGTAGGATTCAAAAGGCTGGAGTTCGAAGGAGACGAGTTTCACGACGGGAGTCCGGGCTCCGGGAACCCCCTTGATGGCAGGCTCATGCAGACGGGCGATCGTCGCCCGTTTGTTGGTGACGAGGCAGGTGCCCTGTTCGTCTCCCGATGCGGACGAACTTCCCCACCAATGTTTCTCGCCTTCCTCCTCCCACCACTGCACAATGGCCTCGATGTCATGCACATCACACGGCTCTCCCTGAATCTGGAATACTCCGTTGTGGGAAAGAATGCTCTCGTCGCCTACATGTGCAGCAAGTTCTGCCGGATCCCATGATTCGAGAAATCGGCAGACCGCCGAATAGGAAGGATGGTTGATGCGCGCCTCCACTGCCAGATGTTTGCGGCGCAGCTCAGCAAAAGAAGCCAGATTGTCTAAAACCTGCTTCGCGTGCTTTTTCATCTGCTCGGGATTTTCTTGAGCTTTCTGATTTAGCGGGGGTGTATAGCCGAGCAGATATTTGGCATTGTCCCACAAGAAACAGGGCTTGAGTTTGGCTGGAGGCTTGGCTTTTCCGATGAGCAGTTGAGGTGTTGCTTGCATCTGCGGTGTAACCGTCAAGCCTTTCTTCGTCTTCTTTTCAGAGCGGATACAACTGCGCGCATCCTCGATGCGCACCAGGAGCCCGTCCGGATTCAACACGATGCGGAAAGAAACCAGCTGCCGGCTCTTCCCCCGGAGAGGCACTCCTTCTGTGCCAGCGTCAACCAGACGGTCGTACAAGTCGCAAAGTTCTTTGAGTATCATGATGCTGTCTCCTTCAGTGTGGGTACTTTGATCACGCCGTCCCGCATTTCGGCGCGGTAGAAGTGGGGTGTGACCTTTTGTTTCTTGCCCGTATGGGCGCAGACCGTGGTGCCGTTCTTCGAGTCATCGGTGTAGACCAGATCCCAGAGCATGAGGCCAAAATCCCTGTTGCGTTCGTTCTCCGGCAATTCACAGGCGGGGAAAGGGTGCCTGTCGTCCACCAGTTCGAACATGGCGGGAAACTCCCGCGTGCCGAGGCAGGGCTGGTGGAAGCACTGCCCCTTGGCGGCGCGGCGCTTGAATATTTCCAAGTGCTTGGCGACGGAATTGCTCTCCGTCTCCCCATCCGGCACCTCGACGTGCGCATCGATGACATAGCCGACATCGCGCAGGATGGTCGCGGCTCTCTGCTGGCGATTGTCTTCGATGAGCAGACCGAGGAAGTCTTCCTTCTGTCCGCTCATGACGGCGGCAGAGGGAGACGGCATCTTCTTGCCCACCTCGTTGCGGCGCACCTGGGTGGTGCGGACGGGCTTCAGTACATGGATGCGGTCGATGACCCAGCAGAACTCGGGCTTCCAGTAGATGGCCGAGAGGATGCCCCTCGCCGCGGACGGCGTGATGACGTCGTAGCTCATCCGCTCGGCCTTGAGTTCCGGGCGGGTGAAACAGGCGTAATCTCCCCAAATGTGAAGTGAAATTCCAAAGGACATGGTTTTATGAGTTCATAAAAAGGCTACAGTATATAATTGGCGCCGCCGTATTCGCGCAGCAGTCCGGTCTCCCGGCTGTAGGCGCCGGTGTCGGCGAGCATGTAAAGCCCGGCTCCCTCGTGGACGCACTCGCAGTGCTTCTGCAAATCCGTCCACTCGGCGCGGTAAACGTTGACGGCGAGCTGCCGCGCTTCGAGGAAGTCCTCCCGTGCGGGCATGATGCCTGCGCGCTGCCGTTCCAGCAGGCGGGTGCGCAGCTTTTCAGCCCGCTCGCCATAGGGCATGATGACGGAGATCTGCCCGCCGGGGATGAGCTGGAAGCCCTCCGCTATGGCGGGGAAATCCCAACAGCGGATTTCTTCGAGCGTTCCGCCGATTTTCCGCATGATTCCGGCGTCGTCCCAATGCAGGGTTCTAGCACCGAGCTTGGCGTAGAGAGAGCGGAAGTATTTCGAGATCGTTTCGGGGCTGAATGGATCCTCCCCGGGACCTTGCAGGACATCTTCCCGGGCCGCCGCGCCTGCCGCCAGGTCGACAAACTTCGCGGGCAGCGCGTATTTCGCTTCCGCCGCGCTGTAAGAGAACACCCGCCCCATGGCGGCTTCCCCGTGGCGATTGCAGCGGCCGGCGGCCTGAGCAAGGGAGTCCAGACCGCAGCGGTCGCGGTAGACGGCGGGGAAGGAGAGATCCACACCGGCCTCCACCACGCGCGTGGCGACGCACACGGCGGGTTCTCCGGCCTTCAGACGGCTCGCACACGCCGCCAGCGTTTCGCGGCGATGGGCGGGACACATCCGCGCGGAAAGATGGTAAAGCCCCGGCTGTCCGGTCTCCTTCAGCGCGGCGTACAAATCCTGAGCCTGGCGGGTGAGGTTGACGATGAAGAGAGCCGACGCCCCGCCGCTGGAGCGGAAGTGCTCTACCAGAGACTCCGTGTCGAGATGTCCCAGCTCGGTGACTTCCACGCGCTTCATCTCACGGGCGAGACGCTTCTCGCGTTCTTTGCCGATGATGCTGCGGATTTCGGACGCATCCCACCCGATTTTGAAATCTTCCCGATATTCGAGGGTGGGCTGGGTGGCCGTGCAGAGCACGAGCGAGCAGCCGCAGAGGCGCTGCAGGGCTTTCATCGCGGCCAGGCAGGGTGCAAGCAGGTTGGCGGGGAGAGTCTGCGCCTCATCGAAGATGATGACCGAGTGCGCGATATTGTGGACTTTGCGGCAGCGGCTGTTCCGGCAGGCGAAGAGCGACTCGAAGAACTGCACGGCGGTGGTGACGATGAGAGGCGCGTCCCAATTCTCCGAGGCATGCTTGTTCTGTTCCGTGTCATGGCCTTCGCCGAGGTTGCTGTGATGCTCCACCACGTTCTTATCCCCCAGAACACGGCGGAATACGTCCGCCGTCTGATCGATGATGCTCGTATAGGGAATGACGTAGATGACGCGCCGCAGACCGTGGCGGCCGGCGTGGGCAAGAGCGAAGCTCAGCGAGGAGAGCGTTTTGCCGCCGCCGGTCGGCACATTGAGCCGAAAGACTCCCGGCTCTTGAGCTGCAGCGGCGCGGCAGGCGGCGTGAATCTCGCGCCGCAGGGCATCGATGGATCCGGCCGCGTCGGCCTCGACGGCGGCGAGGTGTTCTTCCAGACGGCTGCCGAGGGTGTGGATCGGTTCGAAATCGGCGGCGGCCTGCCGGCGCCGCCGGGAGGATTCCGGCTCCGTGAATGCCTCCGTCGCCAGCCAGTCCGCGTCCACGAGGGCGGAGTGCAGCATGCGCGTCATGAAGCAGAGGGCGAAGACAATCCCGTCGCAATTGCTGTAACCGGCTTTTCCAAGCTGGGGCGGCGCCTTTCCCAAATCGGGTTTCTGCCGCAGCTCGGGCGGCAGCGCCTGCAGAGCCTCGTCGGGATTCGATGAGAAGAAGGCGTCCGCAAAGGCCGCCGTTCCATTGGGCAGGCCGCCGTGGTGCCCCTGAAAAGCATAGGCGAGCATGCTCCCGAAGATGTCATTGGAGTTCTGGTCTCCAAGTTCATTCGACTGCGAACCGTTCCACCACCAGCGGGCTGCGGCTCTCTTGTGATCCACGGAGTCACCCGTGCGCTTTCCCGTTCGTGCCGAACGATGGAGGTAATCCTGAAAAGCCCTGCTCGCCTTTCCCATGTCGTGGTAGAGACCGAGGATGCGCCAAAGCGGAGAGGGCTCCGTCAGCAGCTCCGGGACGAAGGGGGGAGGAAAGCCGGCGAGAAGAGCCGCCACCTTCTCGGCATGGCCGCAGGCGCCGTAGAGAGGTTCCCAATCTTCCTCCGGCGCGCCTTTACGCGTGTGAGCATAGACCATGTGCATGTGCATGGGTGTCGGGTGTCGGGTGTCGGGTGTCGGGTGTCGGGTGTCGGGGAAACCGTCATGCGGATGATGTCTAACTGATTTTGGCGCGGAAGTCAAGAAAAATCACCGAAATTTCTGCCCAGCCTGTTTTTTTTGGAGGGGCAATCGATTTTTTCGTGGGCCGGCACGAGCTCATTCCGCGGGGAAGGAGGGGGGCGGTGCGCCGTGTATCACGCATGGCCGCGCAGAGCCTGAGCCATGGCGGCAAGGCCCCGGGCAAGCATCCCGCGCGTGGTGCCGAAATTGAAGCGTACGTGCCGGGGCGCTCCGAAATCGGAGCCGGGATTGAGCTTCACTTTCGCCTGATGCAGGAAGAAAGAGCAGGGATCCTCCAACCCGAGGGCGGAGCAATCCATCCAGGCGAGATAGGTGGCCTGCATGGGGTGCAGCGCAATGCCGGGCAGGTGGGTTTCGACGTATTTGTAAAGATAATCGCGGTTGCCGCGGAGGTGGACAATCAGGCTGCGCCGCCAAGGCTCTCCTTCGGTGTAGGCGCTCAGCGCGGCCGCATGAGCCAGGCAGTTCACCCCGGGAAGTGTGCATCCCCGTGCGGAGAGCACACGGGTGCGCAGGGCGTCGTCGGGGATGACGGCGAAGGAGAAGCCGAGGCCGGCGATATTGTAGGTCTTGCTCGGCGCCGAGAGAGTGATGCATCGGCGCCTGAGAGCCTCCGGCAGAGCCATGGCCGTGAAGTGGCGGGCGTTTTCGTCGAGCACAAGATCGCAGTGGATTTCATCGGAACAGAGGGCGAGCCCGTGCGCTTCGCAGAAGCGGGCGAGGCGCTCGACGTCCTGCCGCGGCCAGACGCGGCCGAGCGGATTCTGCGGGTTGCAGAGAATGAAGAGGCGGGTATCCGGCGTGACGGCGCGTTCCATGGCATCCCAATCGAAGCGCCATGCTCCGCCCTCGAACAGATGCGGGATCTCAACGAGCCGACAGCCCGCATCATGGTGTACATGGCGGATGGGCGGGTAGACGGGCGGGCACGTCATGATCGCGTCGCCGGGGCGGCACAAAGCCCGGGCGACGAGAGAAAGAGCCGGCACGCAGCCGGGTGTCTCGATCAGCCACTCGGGGAGAATGTCCGCCCCATGGGCGGCTTTCATGTAGCGCACAATGGCGCCGCGCAGTTCGTCTGTCATGCAGGCGTAGCCGAAGAAGGAATGCCCGACGCGGGCGTGAAGCGCGCGGACGATGCAGTCGGGCGAGCGGACGTCCATGTCCGCAATCCAGAAAGGCAGGGCGCTCCCGCAGCTGTCCCACTTGATGCAGCCCGTATTCCGGCGTTCAAAGGGCTCGTTGAACGGCAGGGTTGTCATGTTTTGGCTGAGAGGAGGGAATCAGTCGCCCACGGTGATGGTCTGCTCGCGGTCAGGGCCCACGCCCACAGTGCCCACGGGACAGCCGATCAGCTCGCCGAAACGCTTGACGTAGGCTTTACAGGCAACGGGCAAATCTTCCCAAGAGCGGCAGCCCGTGGTGTCCTGCCGCCAGCCGGGGAGCTCCTCGTAAACGGGTTCGCAGGCATCCCATTCCTCAATGAGAGCGGGAGGGTGGATGAGGATCTTGCCGCTGAGTTTGTAGGCCACGCAGATCTTGATGGTCTGAAAGCCGTCGAGTCCGTCGAGGTTTGTCATGGCCATTTCATGGAAACCGTTGAACATGGAGGAGTAGCCGAGCAGTACGGCATCCGCCCAGCCGCAGCGGCGGGGGCGTCCGGTCGTCGCGCCGAATTCGCGCCCCAAGCCATGCAGGTAATCGGCCACTTCGGCGTCTTCCGAGACGAATGGGCCGGCGCCCACGCGGGTGGTGTAGGCCTTGCACACGCCGATTACCTTGTCGATCTTGCTCGGAGGCACGCCCGTGCCCGTACAGCACCCCCCGGACGATGTGTTGGATGAAGTGACGAAGGGATAAGTGCCGAAATCGATGTCGAGCATGGCGCCCTGCGCCCCTTCGAACAGCACGCTGCCGCCCTCGCTGATGGCTTTGTTGAGCACGGGGATGGTGTCGACGATGTGAGGGCGCAGCAGATCGGCCGCCTTCATGACGGAGTCAATCGTGGCCTGCGGATCGGCGGGGCGGCCCCCCAGGCGCTCGAGCTCCTCGTTGGCCGTCTTCATGCGGCGCTGCAGCGCGCTGCGCAGATGAGAGGGATCTTTCATGTCGGCCGTGCGCAGGCCGATGCGGCGCGCTTTGTCGGCATAGGCCGGGCCGATCCCGCGGCGGGTGGTGCCGATGGCCTGGTCGCCGAGCGCATCTTCCTGGGCGCAGTCGATGTCGCGGTGCACCGGCAGCACCACATGAGCCCGGTCGGAAATGAGCAGATTTTCCGGGGTGATTGTGACGCCTTGGCGGCGCAGAGATTCGATCTCCTCCACAAGCCCCGCGGGGTCGAGCACCACGCCGTTGCCGATGACGCAAAGTTTGCCGGGCCACAGGATGCCGGAAGGGACGAGGTGCAGCACATATTTTTTGCCGTGGGCGATTACCGTGTGGCCGGCGTTGTTGCCGCCCTGCCCCCGCACGACAACCGTCGAGCGTTCCGTCAGGAAGTCGATCACCTTGCCTTTGCCTTCGTCTCCCCACTGGGAGCCAATAACGAGTGTGTTCATGTCAAATGGAAAAGGATTCAGCTGGAATATCCGCCCGCCTGAAAGGCACGGATGAGGCCGACGAATTCTTCGAAGAAATACGAGGCGTCCTTCGGGCCGGGCGCCGCCTCGGGGTGGTACTGCACGCTGAAGACGGGCAGCTCCGTGTGGCGAAAGCCCTCCACCGTGCCGTCATTGAGGTTGCGATGCGTCACTTCAAGGTTCGCCGGCAGCGTGGAATCATCGACGGCAAAGCCGTGGTTCTGGGAGGTGATGGCCACTTTGCCGGTGCGGAGATCCTGCACGGGCTGGTTGCCGCCCCGATGGCCGAACTTCAGCTTGAAGGTGTGCGCCCCGCAGGCATGCGCCAGAAGCTGGTGCCCCAGGCAGATGCCGAAGACGGGCAGCCTGCCGAGCAGGCTGCGCAGTTCGGTGTGGATATCCGTCAGTGCGGCAGGGTCGCCCGGGCCGTTTGAGAGGAAGAGCCCGTCCGGTTTTGCGGCGAGAATGTCTTCCGCCTTCGTGTGGGCGTTGACCACGGTCACGCCGAAGCCTGCCCGGCGCAGACATCGGAGGATGTTGCGCTTGATGCCGAAATCGTAGGCGACGATGTTGTATTGCACAGGGGGCAGCGCCCCATAGAGGGAAAGATCGCCGCCGGAGGGATTCGGCACCTTCCATGGGCGCGATTCGCCCTCCCAGGTATAGGGTTCGGGGGTGCTCACTTCGGTCACAAAATCACTGCCCTCCATCGGAGGCGCCTGCCGGGCGGCGCGAACCGCCTCTTCAGAGGAAAGCCCGGTGCTGAGACAGGCGCGCATGGAGCCCGCCGAACGCAGCAATTTAGTGAGCCTGCGGGTGTCTACCCCCTCGATGCCGGGGATCCCGTAGCGCTTCAGCCAAGGTTCAAGCGCCTCATCGGCCCGCCAGCAGGAGTGCATGCGTGCCAGCTCGCCAATGACGAACCCGCGCACTTGCGGCCGGTCGGATTCGTCGTCTTCCCGGCAAACGCCGTAATTGCCGATGAGCGGATACGTCATTGCCAGAATCTGCCCCCGGTACGAAGGATCCGTGAGCGCTTCCTGATACCCTGACATGGAAGTGTTGAAGCAAAGCTCGCCGCTGTGGGTGCCGGTTGCGCCAAAGGATTTTCCTTCAAAGATCGTACCGTCTTCTAATGCGAGAATTGCCTTCATTCGTGCAGGAGTGCAAAAATTGTACAGGGTAACGAACGAATTGGCAAGAGAATAGTTTTTCTTGGGCGTTTTTTGCAGGAAGCAGCGGAGAGACAGGCACGGCTTCGAGCCGGGCTTGGACGGCAGGCAACAAGGCAGGTGTGAATGAAGAGCATGCGGAAATCCCGTGAAGACTGCGGAAAGCCCGGGGTGCTTCTGCTCGAGGTATGGGGCGGGCCGCGTCTGTCTCGGAGAAGAATCTTTTTAGAGCTCCTGAATGGTGATGTCGTAGTTTTTGCCGTTGAGGGACAGCTGCATGGAGTGGCCGTCGATGCGGGCCTGCACCCCCGCCGTGGTGAGCGCCACGGGGAAGGCCGGCGCCTGCCGCGGTGCCGGGGCGGACGCGGGCAGGCCGGGCTTGGGCTTTTCCGGATTGTAGTAGTCTTCAAGCTGCTGGGGGAACATGGCGTAGATTACGCAGCTCTCGTCGTTCGCAGGCAATCCCTTTTCCGCAAGTTTTGCGCGGAGATCTTCCATGCCGGGCTTAATGAGATCGGCGGGACGGCAGGTGATGGGGTCTTTGCCCGTTTTCTTGGCGCAGAGCTCCTGCAGATCCCGATCCACCGGTGCGGGCGTATGCCCGTAGTAGCCGAGAGCCACATCCGCGCATTGGGGCGTGATGTTCTTCCAGCGGCCGAATTTGACGTTCATCATGGCCTGTACGCCCACGATCTGCGAAGTGGGCGTCACCAGAGGAATCCAGCCGAGAGCTTTGCGCACGACGGGAATTTCGGCGAACACCTCCTCGAACTTGTCCGTCATGTTCATTTCCTTGAGCTGATTGCGGAAGTTGGAAAGCATGCCGCCCGGCACCTGGTAGCGCAGAGTGTCGCTGTTGATCACCTCGTTTTTATGGTTTGTGAAACGCGAGAGGCTGTCGTAGATGGGCTGGAGCATTGCAGAAATCCGCGTGAGCTTTTCGCGGAAGTCGTCCGCCACTGCGGGGCAGCGGTCATAGCCCTTGAGCATGGCCAGCATGCGCATGCAGTCAGGTTGGCCTGTTCCGTTGGCGAAAGGCGCGATGGAGCAGTCTACCGCGTCTGCCCCGGCATTGATGGCGGCCACATAGGTGGGGGCGCCCAGGCCGGCGGTGTCGTGCGTATGCACCCATACCGGCAGCCCCACTTTCTTCTTGAGAGTCTCTGTGAGCGCGGCGGCTTCGCTCGGGGGGATGAGGCCGGCCATATCTTTGATGACGATGCCGTCCGCGCCCATATCGGCTATTTTCTGGCCAAGCTGGGCGAAGTAGTCGAGATTGTGGACGGGAGATGTCGTGTAGCAGATAGTGCCGTGAGCGGTTTCTCCCACGGCCTTGACCGCCTCGATGGAGGTGCGCATATTCTCCGGATCATTGAGGCAGTCGAAGATGCGGAAGATGTTCATGCCGTGCGCCGCGCTTGTCTTGACAAAGGCGGTCACCACGTCGTCTGCATAATTGGTGTAGCCCACCATGTTCTGCCCCCGCAGCAGCATCATGTGCGGGGTGGCGGGCGCCGCCTTTTTCAAGGCGTCGAGGCGTTCGAAGGGCAGCTCGCCGAGGAAGCGGAGCCCGGCGTCGATCGTGGCGCCTCCCCAGGTCTCCAAAGCGCTGAACCCCATAGTGTCGAGGATCTTCGCTATATCCAGCATTTGACTGGTGGCCATGCGCGTGGCCGCCAGGGACTGATGGCCGTCTCTCAGTACTGTGCAGTTGAATGTGGCAGGTTTCATGTGAAATATACGTGAGAAAGAATTCTACTGGCCGGCATGATACAACTTTCCGCAAGATTGCGCAAGGACAGATGGTGTCAGTTGCGGCATGACGCGCGGAATCGGAGAAAATCCTAGCTGCATGCGAGACGCGTAGTTTATGAAGGCCAGACATTTTCATTCTGCTTCCCGCGCGGTGGGGATGTAGTCCTCTTCCGGCACTTCTTCGGCGGTGGGTTCATCTGCTCCGGGAGAGTCGTTCGATGGTTCCGCATCGCCGGCAGTGGGCTCGTTCGTGATTTCCTCGGCGATGGCTTCATGTTCGGCGCAGAAAGAACGGGGACTCTCCACATCGGGCATTGTCTCGTAGTAGTCTGTATGCGCGGCCTCGCAGCCGGTGTGAGCCAGCCCGCCGGATTCGCGGCAAATGTGCAGTATTTGAGCCGAACGAGTGGAGGCGGAAGTGCGAATTGCCTTCTGCGGGTAGCCCTCTTTGGCGGCGGCACGCATAATATCCACCCATACGGGCAGAGCCAATGTGGCGCCGTACCCCTTGTCCATGATTGTTTTTTGGTGGTCAAACCCCACCCAGACCGAAGCCGTGAGGCTGGAAGTAAAACCGCAGAACCACGCATTGGTGTATCCGTTGGTGGTGCCGGTCTTTCCGCCGCAGGGCGCCTTGAAGCCGAGAGATTGCGTGCGGCCGGCGGTGCCGCCGGGTTTGGTAATTTGCTGAAGAATGCGCGAGGTGGCCGCGGCGGTGCGCTGTGTGCAGACGCGGCGAGAGTTGGGGCGGGTGGTGTAAAGAGGGCGTCGGGAGCGATCGCTGATCGATTCAATGATATAGGGCGTGGGGCGTACGCCGCCGTTGGCGAAGATGGTGTAGGCCCCGGCGATGTCGAGAGGCGAAGCCTCCCACGTGCCAAGGAAAATCGTGGGGCCGGGTTTGCGCCCGAGCGTGTCCTGAAATCCGGCCATGCGGGCAAAGTGGGCCACTCCGGCTATCGTGGCGCGGTTCCCTACGCGCACGGACATTGTATTGCGCGATTTCAGCAAACCGTAGGAAGCCGGGTGTATGCCCGTGAAGCGGCCGTCCGCATTGCGGGGACGCCAGTTTTTGCCGCCGGCGATTTCCCCGGGCATGATCGCATTGTCCGAAATGGGCGTGTCGGGGCTGCCGCCTCTTTCGAAGAAGGCGGAATAGACGAAAGGTTTGAAAAGCGAACCCACTTGGCGTCGGGCCTGAATAGCGCGGTTGTAGCGTGATTCCGTGCTGTCGCGTCCGCCGACCACCGACAGCAGGGCTCCGCTGGCGTTGTCGATCACTACGGCGGCGGCCTGAATGTACAGGGGCGTGATTTTTGCCGCTTCGTCAGGGCTGAGACCCGCGATGAGAGCCTGATATTGTTTGCGCGTCTGGTGGGGGTAGTTCTTGCGGGATTCGAGGATGTCTTCAAGGCGGGTATTGATGGATTGCAGCACGGCGTCCTGCAAATCGAGATCGAGTGTGGTTCGCACGACGAGCCCACCCCGGTAGATGGTTTCATCTTTGAGTTCGCGGTTCGCCGTATCGAGGAGGTCGAGCACGTGATCCACTTCGCGGCGAATGAGATCGAGCGCGTAGTTCTCTTCGCCGCGCTGTTCCGGGCGGTGGGTGGTCAGGGGCTGGGCGATTTCATAGTCGTATTGATCATACGTGATTTTTCCCGCATCGCGGAGAAGGCCGAGAACCAGATCCCGCTGATTCTTTGCATACTCCGGGTGGCGATAGGGTGAATATTCATTGGGGCTGCAAATGATGCCTGCCAGCATGGCGCATTCGCCGATCGTGAGTTCGGCGGGCGTTTTGTTGAAATATCCGTAAGCGGCCTGCTTGAGCCCGAGAAAGGTGTGCCCCCAGAAAATGCGGTTGATGTAGGCTTTGAGGATGATCTCCTTGCCATAGGTCGATTCGATGCGGCGAGCCAGAGCGATCTCGATGAGCTTGTGTTTGAGGTTGCGCTCCCTGTGGCTGTAGGTGGTTTTGGCCAGCTGCATGGTGAGTGTAGACGCACCCTGAGTGGCGCGTCCGTGGCGGAACACCTGCTGTACGGCGCGTGCTATGCCGATGGGATCCACTCCCCAGTGTTCGAAAAATCTCTTGTCTTCCTTCAGCAGCAGGGCATCGATGAACACTTGGGGCACTTCGAGTCTGAGATTGTCGATGCGGCGGCGGTTTTCTCCGTGGAGAGTACCGATTTCGCGCCCCTTGCGGTCGAGCACGATGGTGCGCTCGGGCATTTGCAGGATTTGCGAGATGTCATATCTTTCGGCCAAGTGGCCGAACACGAAGATCAAGATGGTTCCTACCACCACTCCTACAAAGGCGAAACTCAAGAAAACGCGCAGCGGCCATACGATGAGCCAATGAGCCTTGCGCGTCATCAGCGCGATGATCCGGAAGGGAAGCGTAAGGAAAAACCAGATGGCCTTCCACCACGTCATGTTCTTTTTAGGCGGCGCGGCAAAGTCGTCCAAGACCGTATGTTCCCGCTTGGGAAGAAGAGCTTTGGTAGAAAGAGTCCGTCGGTGCGTTTTCCCCCTGCGGGGAGCTCCGGAGGAGGTGCGGCTCCAAGATGGAACAGAGCCGGGCATGGGGAAAGACCCGCCGGGTTGCTCGGATTCGGGATGGGGCTTCTTTCGTTCGTCGGGGGGACAATGTCCCTCGGCGGCCGAAGCCCAGTCCGGGCGCGGCGGTTTCTCTTCGGAGTCTCGATAGCGAGGTGGCAAGGGAAAGTTCAGCGAACAGATCTCAAGGCGCGGGCAATGGCGGGGAAGAGCTGCTTTTTACGGCTTACCACGCTTTGGGCGGAAAAAAGAGTGTCGTCTATGCGCTCATATTCGATGGCTTCGATTACTTCTTTGTCTCCGGCTGCGAGCAGCAGGGAATCATGCTTGAGCACATCGGTGATCAGCAGGCAGGCAAGGCGGCATTTTTCGGCATCTACAATCCTGCCGAGCTCTTCTTCAAGCTGTCTGCGCATGTCATGGAAGCCGAAGAGCCCCACTTCCTCCACTTGGGAGAGGCTGATCTTGCCGTCGGGTTCCTCGAATCGTTTGCGATCCATGTTGACGATGGCGCTTGCGTCCGCACCGGGACCGAATACGGAGCCTATCGAGAAGAACTCATGCGTGAAGGATTCCGCATTGATGCCCGTGAGGCCGGTGAGCCATTCGAGCATCTTCCTGTCCATGTCAGTAGAGGTGGGGGAGGTGAGATTGAGAGTGTCTGAAAGAATACCTGCGGCAAGACAGATCGCCGTGCCCGGCGAGGGCTGCAGATCCCGGTGATAAAAGCGGCGGGCCACCAGCGTGGAAGTCGCTCCCAGCGGTTCGATGACGAAGCGGATCGGATCACGGGAAGTGATTTGGGCTCCTATGCGATGGTGATCCATCACCTCCACGATTTCAGCCTCTTCGATACCGTTGACGGCCTGCCCCAGTTCGTTGTGATCCACGAGAGCCACTCGCAGGCGTGGGGGGTCGACGAGGTCGTTCTTTGAAATGAGCCCTGTGACTTTCTGCGTGTGGGAATTCACGACGGGAAAAATGTCCTGCCGCTTGTGGGCGGCTGTGGATTGAATGGCGGCCAGGGGGACGCTCTCGTCGAATGTGACGCATTCGCGCTGCACCACGTCCGACACGCGGCGAGAGCAAAGGATGAGTTTGCCGACACTCGCCGTATCCCATTTTGTGGAGAGGATGGTCACGCCGCGCTCATTGGCGATTTCGACGAGGTCGCTGGCGGGGTGCACGTCGGCGGTGATGACGAGGGCGCGCACGCCCGCTTCAATGGCGTAAAGCTGAACGTTGGGGCGGTCTCCGCAAATGACGAGCAGTTTGCCCGCGATTCCCTTCGATTTGAAAATGGAGAGACGCGTGCGGATGGTGGGCTCGCTGGATGCGCCTACCAGCAGAATGATTTCGTGGTCATGCTCACTGAGCGGGGCGGATGTGATGGAAGTGGCGTCGAGTGTTTTGGCGATGTTGCTGAGGCAGGCCACTACGGTGCGCACGCTCATGTCGGTCATGTTCGATGGCATGAGCAGGTTCAGCAGGTCGAGAAAACGGAGAATCCCGTGGAGTTTCCCTTCGGCATCCACTACGGGTATGGAATCGAAGTTATGCTGTTTCATCAGGTTGTAGGCCATGAGGAAGGTGTCGCCGGGGGCTATGGAGATGACGTTGCGCGTGCAAATGTCTCCCGCTGTGGGGGCGACGTCCGAAATATATTCGGGGACGGGAACCCCCGCTCTCTCCAACACCCAGGCCGTGCGTGGGAGAAGTTCGCCGCAGCGGGCTGCGCGGGCGTTCGGGTAGCCGTGCGTGCGCAGATACTCGGCATTGCCGATGGCGGAACAGATGGCGTCTGTATCGGGATTCCTGTGCCCGATGACATAGAGAGGGGAACCGATTCGTGAGGTGTGATCGCTCATGGTTGTTGATCATTTGAGTTCGAAGTGAATGCTCGTGGTGACAATGGAGGGGACGGCGCGTCCGCCCACTGTTTCGGGATGAAAACGCCAGTGAGCCAGAATCCATCTGCTGGCCGTGGTGTCCATTTCGGGGAAGCCGCTGCCGGAGAGAATGTCGACCGATGTCGGCCGTCCGTCGGGACTGACCGATATGCGCACCCGTACGCTGCCTTCGGAACGTGCCATGCGCAGTGAAACGGGGTAAGGCGGCTTCGGCGCTTCGCGGTAGCGTACGCGCACTCGATCTGTTTTTTTTGTTGTTTCTCCCTGGGCAATGTTCGAAGAAGTTCCCCGTCCTCCGGATCGCCTGGCGCCGGGTGTCCCGCCCGTTGCCATGGCGGGCCTGCGCTGTTTTTGATGAGGGGCGGCTGCGGGAGCTTCCCGCACTGGCGAGGGGATGGCTTCTTCGGGAATGACGCCGGCAAAGGCTTCGGTTCCCAGCATCGGCTTCGGGGTGGCTGCGGATTGCTCCGGCAGTTCCTGTTCGAGGAATGTGGAGGAAGGAATTGCGGGCATCACAAGCTCGACCTGCATGTTGAATTCCATAGGCGGAGGAGGGGTGAGGCTTGTGCCCGGAGGAAGGGTCTTTTCTGTGATGTCGTTTCCGTTCCCGAAAGAGACAGAGAGCGGTGTTTCGGCCTCTCCCATTCCTGTGGACAGATTGTCGCAGGTGTTTAACCAAGGCAGATAAAAAGCTGTCGTTGCTCCCAGGATGCATGCCGCCGCCAGAAACAGGGCTTTCCATGCGCGCATCTCCTCGCGGCGCCTCATCTCCGCCGATCGAAAGAGGCGCACGGGAATGTAAAACGGAGGACGGGGCATGAAAACGCCTATTTTTCCATGAAAAGCGCAAAAGAGCAAGTGCAATCACAGCCTTCCGAAAGCGTGGTCTCAGAAATGGCACATGTAAAAAATTGGGGGAGGTAAAGGGAAGTCGGATGTAAATTTTCTTGTTTTAGCGGTTGGCTTTCCCTGTACTTTTTATTTTGGTGGATAGTCCGTAGGTGACACCAGACAAGAATTATTTCCAATTCTTCGTATGCTCTCGTGGTAATGATTCCTATTAAGACCATGCTCAAAGTGCCCTCGTATTCGGATGCTGGTTATTCCGATGTACTCATTTCATTTTTATTCTTGCAAGGTTAATGCTCTGTTCACGATGAAAAATCTGGAAGGATGGTATAGTGGGCTTATGCGTCCTGCCGTTTGCTGTCCTATGTCCCGCGGGATTGGATAAGGTTCCTTATCTTCTTTCGATTATGACACATGCTTCATATTTTTATCTGGGATACCTGATGTCTATATATAGCTGGGATAAGGTTAGTGTCTATCATCGGTTGTTCTTGGTGATGTCGGGTGTTGTAGTATATTTTGTATTGAATGTATGTGGGATGTCGCCCAGAGTGCTTCTGAGTTTAGTGGCTACGGTTGCCGTCTTTGCCATTACTTCAAATTTGGCTCATCCGCTTATTAGGCATATATCAATCAATTCATTTGGTTTGTAGTTGTTCCATTTCCCTTTAATCTAATTTGCCTTTGTCTATTGTCTTGAGGTATCCCCTGTATGGATGTGCTTTATCAACTTTGTCTGTTGCGGATTGCTGGCTTGGATAATTACGGAACTTGTAAGAAAAGCCCGGCTAAGAGTTTTGATTGGCGAGTAGCAGATTCAAGATGCGCTATGATGCAGATGCTCCAATTCCAGTATGATACGCTTTGTTTTCAATGAGCTTTTTATTTGATGAGTGCGTATCATGTGCGTTGGTTGTGTTTTTGCGAATATAAAAGGCGCCGCTGGACAAGACTGTGTCTCGCATCTGCGCAACGGGAAGATTGACGGGCGGCGGGCGTGCGCTGCGCCGTTCCAGCGGCAGCAAGGGTTGAGATTCTCGTGCGCATGGAAAACGCCTCCGCTTCGCCCGGCTCAGGCTGCTCTCCGTCGAACCGCTTGGTTGACTAGCTGAAGTTTTGTGTACACTGTAGCCCTGCGCATCGCAACTTTCCGTCTCTTTGCGCTTGCCAAAACGGCAGCCTCTGCTATACTGCGCACGCAGAATCGCATTAAGTGCACGGGTAGCTCAGGGGTAGAGCGGCTGTCTTACACACAGTCGGCCGGGGGTTCGAATCCCTCCCCGTGTACCATCCATTTGAATAAGAAAACGCGCATAAGCCAATAATAAAAGGGATTATGGCGCGGGTTTTGACAAGAAAACATATGCCTGCTATGATACAAAAACATTACAGGCATGAGCAGGGAAATTATTATGAGGGGCGGCTTTCGATCAATCAGGAGAAAACGTCGCCGTATTGGATGGTAACCTTCCAAGGGAAGGACGGGAAAATGAGGCGGCGGAGCACGAAAGTGCCGGTGGCGGGAGGAATGTTCGAGGGGACGCGCATCACGGCGCGGCTTGCGGAGAAGATCGCCTGCCAGCGCGGGGTGCAGATCGCGTGCATGGAAGAGCTGGAGTACCAAAGTCACAACAACATGAGCGCGAGGAAGTGGCTGGCGGAGCGTCTGGAGCAGAGGGGGCGGCTCGTCTCGGAAGACACGAAGCGGAACGCGAGGACTGCGTTCAAGCACCTCTGCGCGTACTTGGGGGCAAGGGCGGACGGGCCGCTGTAGAACGCTGATTGCTTTTTGGTGAAAAATGTGTTATACTTTGAATTGGCAAGCGAATAAGTAAATCGGGATTGTGGAGAATATTATGATAATCAAAGAAATAAATGTAAAAACCATATTGACTAAATCTAATCTTCCTGTATCCGATTATTCTGTTAATCCTTATGTTGGGTGTTCTCATTCTTGTAAATACTGTTATGCTTCGTTTATGAAAAGATTTACTAATCATCCTGAGCAATGGGGAACATTTGTCGATGTAAAGCATTGGGACACCATAAAAAATCCTAAAAAATATGCAGGGAAAGAGTTGTTTATAGGCTCGGTCACTGACCCATATATGCCGCTTGAAGCAGAATATAAGAGAACAAGAACACTTTTAGAGCAAATGCAAGGTAGCGGTTGTAAGATCAGTATTGCGACAAAGTCAGATTTAGTTTTGAGGGATATAGACTTAATCAAAAGTTTTCCAGATGCCAGAGTTTCTTGGTCTATCAATACTCTCGATGAAAAGTTTAGAAGCGAAATGGACTGTTCGGTATCTATCCAACGAAAAATAGAAGCAATGCGGAAGTTTCACGAAGCAGGCGTTAGAACAACTTGTTTTATCTCTCCCATATTTCCATACATTACTGATGTTCAAGTCATCATATTAAAAACAAAGGATTATTGCAATTTAATATGGCTTGAAAATCTAAACCTACGGGGAGATTATAAAAAAGTAATATTGGATTATATCAAAGAGAAACGCCCTGCTCTTTATTCTGTATATGATGAAATCTATAATAAGGGTGACAGAGATTACTGGGAAAATCTAAGTAAAAAAATTGCTCAATTCTGCGCGGAACATAAATTGGAATATCTAAGAAATGATGATTCGCAACAAAGAGGGATAAATGAACCGCCGATTGTTGTAAATTATTTCTACCATGAAGAAATAACAAGATGAATTGTTGAGGTGGATGAAATGGAATTTTATGAAGCAGTTGAAAAAAGAAGAACGGTTAGAGAGTTCTTGGATAAAGAGGTTGATTTTGAAGCTATCAAAAGAATTTTGGAAGCAGCTAACAAGGCTCCGACTTGGAATCATAACCGCAACTGGAGTTTTATTGTTTTAAGAACAGACGAAGAAAAAGAATATGCCTTTGAATACGCAAAGAAAATTGCCGATAAGTTTGATGTTGAAAAATATCTAAATGTTCCAAGACCATATCCCATTACACTTGGGCAAAAGATGTACGCCCACGCAATGCCAAGACAGTTTACAATGTTGAAAGACGCTCCCTATGTGATAATCCCTGTGTTCAAATGCAAGGAATTGAATGGTGAAAGCGTATCTAAATTAAATCCGTTTTCAACAAGTTGGTGTGTGATAGAAAACATATTCTTGGCGGCAACCGCTGAAGGACTGTCTTGTTCTATGAGAATACCGTTAAACGAAGAACACGACATAGTGAAAGCCAAACTGAAAGTACCGGCAACATATATGATACCTGTCTTTATTGGGATTGGTTATGCGGATCCAAATGAAAAGGAATTAGAACAATATTATCCAGAGATTGATAAACAAATACGCTTTGGCAAGTGGAAATGATTTTGAAATAAGTTTTCAGATATTGGTCAGTAAAACTTCAAACAAGGGCGGCGGTGATAGACATTGACTATCCCGCCGCCCTGTTTTTAGCGTTCCATATCCTGTGTTCTGCGGGGCTGCTGTTCCCGTTGCTCCTGCCGCAGCATATTGTAAACGCCTTTGCGGATTTGCTCTACTTCCTTAACTTCGTCTTTCAGCGCGGCGTACTGACGGGATAGCTTGCCGCCGCTCCGCTTTCCATGCCTTTATGGGAAGTGCGGTCTTGCCGTTCATCACGCCATGCAGATAGCGTTCTGCGGCTTCATAATGGGTAAGGTCGGTGCGGTGCGCTTCGTAAAATGCTTCCTGCTTCCTCGGCTTCTGCTGTCTGTACTGCTTGTAGATGTCGCGGTGGCGTAGATACATTTCGGCGTTCTGAATATGCTCGTCAAGAGTTTTCAGCCGCCTGTCTATGGGCTTCAATTTGTCGGCTGTCTCCACTGCCTGCCATACAATCCCACTACCTTTTCTTCCAATCTCGCCATATCCATTATGCGGTTGGCGGTAAGGAAATCCAGCATATTCACCGCTTCTTTCAGGCTGCGGACAACGGCATAACTGCCTTGTCCCCGCCGCGACAAAATATCCCGTATCACATCGGCAAGGGTGGGCGGCTCGGTGTTGGCGGCTTCTTCGTTCAGCCAGTTTTGCAGTTTGGAGATACGCGCTTTCAACTGCCGCAAACGCTGAGTTGTTACCTCGATTTCTCGGTTGATGTTGCCGCGCTCGGTGCGTATGCCGCGCTTCTCCATAGCAGAAGCGGCAACGCCTAAATGGACGGTGGGGATTTGGTCTATCCCTTGCCGCTCATAGCTGCGGTGGTCTATCCGCTCGGCGTGTCCGTTCTGCTCTAAACACCTGATTGCAAAGTTGCGCCCATGCCGCCCTCCATTCCTCGGCTTTGGTCTGCTCGTTCCAGTCGGTGGCGATCTCGGTGATGAAGCAGGGGCGCAAGCTCGCCACGACGAAGAAGGACCTTGCGGAAAGGCTGGGAACCGCCACAACGACGCGGGAGGGGAGCGGGAAGCTTTTGCAGGACCTTATCGAACTGAAAGCCCGCTACGAGAACTTCGGCTTGTACCCGGAGCTGACGGAGGCGGCGCGGCTGTGGGACGGGAAGAGCGAGCCCGACCCGATCGCTCAGGCGATGGGGCTTACCGACGCGGAGAACGAACGGCTGGCGGCTGAGGCCGGCATGAGCCGCGAGGAGTGGGAGGAAGCGCAGCGGGTGGCGGAAGCGAAGAGAGAAGCCGAAAAGGCCACCGGCTCGCTTTTCGGAGACGGCGGGAGCTTCTCGATCGCCACGGAGAGCGCGATGCGGGTGGAGCCGACGCCGGAGGAGGCATTCACGAGAATGGACGTGGACGCCCCCGGCATGAGCAGCGCGGAGTATGGGAAGCTTTCCAAGGAGGAACGAAAGGAAAAGAATGACCAATACGCGCTTCTTTCTCAGGACGAGAAAGAGAAGCTTGCCACGCCGGGACTCAATGCCGTGTACGCAAAAGCCGCCGAAACGCAGGAGGATTTCCGGAAAATCGTGGAAGGAATCGGCGCGAAGCTGGGGCTCAAAGTCATGATGCGAACCGGCCTGAAAGGGAGGGAACGCGCCATGCAGAAGACTATTACGGACTACAAAGGAGACGCGGGGCAGCTGCTGGACGTGTTCGGAGGGACGCTCATTCTTTCCGCTGACAATAGCTTTTCGGAGGTAGAAAAAGAGATACGAGCGGCCGGCATGGAAGTTGTACGCGTCAAAAACGGGTATATCAAAAAAGACGATTACGGCTATGCGGACATCAAGATGAATGTGAAGATGCCGAACGGCTTCATCGGAGAAATTATCCTGATTGAAGATTCAAAGAACAAGGTGAAGTTCGGCATCGGACACAAGATATACGAAGCGGGCAGAGCTATTCAAGCCGAGCTTAAAGACAACGAAAAGAACCCGGATTATGACCCGGAGAGAAGAAAGCTCGCAACCGAGCTAGTAGAAGCCTTACAGAGATGGAGCACGGCCTGCTATACAGGAGCTTCTACAGAAGCGCGGCAGGCAATGATAGAAGAAGCAAAGGAAGCGTATCAAAGAGGCTTGGCGTACATCTTGCATTCATCCAACGCGCCGAGCGTGCAAACTCCGTTGGATTGGGAGGGAGAAGGAATAAACTCCGCTGAAAGAGCCCAAAGCGAAGAGTCATCCAAGTCTTTATATAACTGGAACACGTCCCCATCTTTGGTAGCTCCCCAAGCGCCATCTTGGTCTCCCCTTGTCCAAAATCTGATCAAATCTGCATCTTCGGCTCTTAACATAGAAAACAGTATAGACACGGGCGGGCGGAATGTCAACCAAGAAAACACGGGTTCCGCCTCTTTTTCGGTAATCGGCCCTCATGCGAGGACGTGGGACAAGCACGCGGACAAAGCTTTCGCAGGCCGCGACGACGGGAAGATGCGTGCGGAGATTGACGCGAGCCAAGCGAAGCTGAAAAGTGATTTGGCAGCTCCCCGGCCGGAAGATGTCAATGCGCGGCTCGGCTGGCTGGCGGACGGAAATGAGCAGGTGGAAAAGCTCATCAGGTTCCGCCGCGCGTGGGACAGGTACCTAGAGCTCATACGCAATGAAGCGCATTTGACGGAGAAAGAGAAAGCCGAGCTGCGCGGCATGAAAAACTGGGTGCCCGATACAAGAAACGAGCTGACGGAGCTTGCCGACCGCGTGCTTTTTGAGCTGGGGTATGACACGACGATCACGAAGAGGAGTGCTGTCAGGGTGGAAAAACTGCGGGACGCCGCTCTTATGGGTGACGTGAAGACGCTGAAAAAATACAACAAGTACAGGAAGGACAGAGCCTTCAAGCTGGGGGATATACTGGACTACCCCGAGCTCTTTGAGGCGTACCCCGAGCTCAAGGAGCTCAAGGTGGACGGAAATGAGGCTCAAGCCAACGGCTCTTACAACCCGGCCGCGAGAACTATTTCTTTGAATAACAGCCTTCTCTCAGACTCGGACAAACGGCGCAGCACGCTTCTTCACGAGATTCAGCACGCGATTCAGGACATTGAGGGCTTTGCGAAGGGCTCGAATGCCGCGGCGGCGGGCGATAAAGCACAGCGCATTCAGTGGGCGAGAGAAAAGCTTAAGGATTACCGATGGGAGTTAAAGCAAACCGAAGCTTACCCGGAGGAGATGAAAGATATGGACCGGAGCGCGCTTGAGGGGGCAAGAGATAAGCTGCTGGCAGATTATATGGACTTTATGGAGAAGCTTTCTCGGAAGAAGAGAAAAGAGCGCAGGGAAGCCACCGATGAGGAGCTTAAGAAAAAAGATGAGCTTTGGATGTCATACAGAGATTATGATTCCCTCCTCAGCATGGTGGAGAGTAAAGGCAAGAAAAACGCGAGGGAGGTTGTAGAGGAACTCAAGAAGGAAATTAAGCAGACGCAAGCGCAGCTGCGAGGAGTGCATGGGGTGCGGCAAAGCCTGAGCGACTACGAGCTTTACCGTCGCACCCCGGGCGAGATTGAGTCCCGCAACGTGCAGGAGCGGCGGAACTGGACGGCCGAGCAGAGGCAGGCCACGCCCTTCAACGACACGCTGGAGTACCCCGGCGAGGCGGTGAACTTCGGAAGCTTCTCGGTGACGGAGGCTCAGGAGAAGAAGCTGTTCGACGAGCACGGCATCATGCACGCGGCCAACGGCGTTCTTATCGACGGCACGAGCTTCGCCATTACGGCTATGCACGCGAGCCCGCATTGGATTCAGGACAAGTTCCGTATGGATAAGATGGGCACGGGCGAGGGGGTGCAGGTGTTCGGCGCCGGCATGTACTTTGCGGAAAGCGACCGGGTAAATGATAAGTATCT
>JAJQGU010000052.1 GCA_021200315.1 Akkermansiaceae bacterium | reverse complement strand
AAAAATGAGACGAATGTCTTTTCATATTGATTACCGATATTATTGTTGATGGCTCCCTCCGCCGCGTCCGCGGCGGAGGGAGTTCTCTTTTTCAGTGTGGAGTTTGGAGGGTGGAGTTGGGCGTGAAGGGGTGGAATTAACGGGGAAGGATAATTCGAAAGGTGGTGGGAGAAACGGAGGAAGGGCGGAGCGGGGCGTCTCAAACTCAATACCTTTGTTCAAGAGGAACGAAAGGTGAAATGCCCTCCGGAGAGAGGTGCCGATGCATGGCGGATTTTGAATCCGCTGTCAACCTGGAATTTCAATTCCCGTTCAAAAAAAGTTATTTGCGCTCCGTTTTCATTTCATAAATTTCGGCCTGAATTTATATAACGGCGTTATGTATTTTGAGCAAATAATGTTGTGTTCAGAGTGGATTACATGCAAATTTCAGGGGGTATTTTTGTATGGCGGATTCAAAATCCGCTATGCTTGAGTCTGCTCTTTCCAAGGGAAATATTCCTTCGATGTTGGGTAATCCATTCATTATATTGAAAATCATGAAAACATTATTTGCAGCGATCTGCGCCGCCGGCCTCGCCTTCGGAGCAGCATTACAGCCACATATGAGCACTAGCCAAGCGGCAGATAAAGCCTCAGGCCAATATTCCTCCATAGCCGCTGAGCAGTCATTCCATCAGTCTGGTGATATGACTAAAATAGTCGAAGCCACTGACTTGGTAAGTGACATTGAGGCGGGAAAGTCTGTTGAACAGTTGGTGCGCTCTACTGGCTGCTCTACTGGCTGCTCTACTGGCTGCTCTACTGGCTGCTCTACTGGCTGCTCTACTGGCTGCTCGTCGGGCTGCTCTAGCGGATGCCGCAGATGGTAAAACAGATACTCCAAGGCTCCAGAAACAAGTTCTGGAGCCTTTTTGCCAGCAAGAATGATGTCTTGTGTTTTTTTGCTGGTTTGATGATAGCTGCTGGCGGGTTTGGACGCAATGATGTTTACATCATTGCGGTCGCAGTGGCCTTATTCGCCGCATTTGCAGAGCGCATAGCTGATAATTGGAAATGGACGGTGGCGATTCTCCTATTCATTAGCGCGTTGCTCATCTTTCCACCGCTGCTCCACTCGACTAGCTTCCTCGCATTACTTTTTACAAGCTTTAACAAGCGGAGGATTGCAACTGGGCTTCTTATTTCACAAATCAGTTTGCTTGCAAGTCCTTATCTTGCTGTTTCATCGCAAGCATATTCACCTTTCCTGAGCGCGGCCTCGTTTCTGGCTTGGATGGGATTTTCACTGATTTCCTTTGGGCGTAAGCCTGTATGCTCTTACATAGTATTCATTTCTTATGCAGTGTTGTTGACTTGTTCATCTCAGCTATACTATCAGCTTCCACCCGCAATAACAGGAACAAACGAACCTGGATATAACATAGGAGATGCAATTGAGAAAATTACGGGTCAGCAGCAGAGCGGAGTAGCGTACTTGGTTTATAAACATCATCGTGACTCAGTGACGAAAGACGCATCAGCTGTTTATCTGGATCACGATGCTCATTCAGTATGGGATGAAGGAAACTACATACAGCCGCGTCCTTGGGGTAATCAATACATTATAGGGGGAGAACCATTGCGTATGGCTATCGCTCGTGATAGTGTGCTGATTACTAATTTGGGAGCTGCTCTCAAAAAGGATTCCCCCCGCTTACTGTATGGGTTGTTT
Organism: Akkermansiaceae bacterium; assembly: GCA_021200315.1. Lineage (GTDB taxonomy): Bacteria > Verrucomicrobiota > Verrucomicrobiia > Verrucomicrobiales > Akkermansiaceae > Akkermansia. The sequence continues at coordinate 12,934 of JAJQGU010000052.1, read as the reverse complement.
GACGAAGGCAGAGTTCAACCTATGGCCATTTTACATGAACAGTGCCTTATTCTGTCTGATTCCGATTTCTTAGTGAACTGTTTGGCTCCATACCAGCCTTCACTTATCCGAAAACTCACTGGAACAGATTATGATATGCAGATATTCCATTTTGCCTGTTCTGTTGCTCTTATCCTCTCTTGCTTCTCCTCTGTGTCTCTATTTTTGCCTATACTCTTGGCAGGCGGATATGCTGTAATAAATTTGTCATCACAGCCAGGAGAAATTAGATACGAGGGTAAAAAGAGCCATTGGCCACATACCAATTTGGGCGAAGGGATTGTGCGTACCATACAAAAGGAAGGGTACAATGTACTTTTTGGAAACAAGGAAGCTCGAATTCTTGTTGTGGGGAGCTATCAAACAGCAAGCGCAGAAGATGAAAGGCTTATAATTCTAGAGCCTGGCGCAAAAGTATACATTAACTCGTGTTTATATGAAGCTGGCAATCTTCCGGCGGGAATACAGCAGGGAATTGTAGATGCTCGTCTGCTCAAAAAAAATGGTATTCCTCTCGATTGTCCTGTTATAAAAGAAAACTCAATGACTATCATTGGAAGCGGTTCACCTGCTTTACTCAACCTTGACTTTTGGAAGGAGGCACTAAGTGAGTAATAAAATACAGTACTTACTTCGTTCAGTTCAGCTTATTTCTATTATTTTACTGGCGATAACATGCCTCTTCTCTTCATTCTCTATCGATTATCCTCGAACATTCGTGCTTTCAGCTTTAACTGCCTTCTGTATTTCGTATAAATTGCGAAATTTCAAATTACTGGCGAAATGTGGTTTCTGTTTCTTGATGGTTGCCCTATTTGTTCAATTTTGCACGAAACATTCCTCTCTTTTTATTTGGTGTGTAGGCATAGCGCTTATTCTTTCTAGTGTTTATATTATAGCTGAAAGAATTAAAATGTGGGCAATCGTCCGAGCAATCTGCATTTTGCTGGGAGGCATCTGGTGCTTTAGTCAAGGTACAGCAATTCAGCAAATAAGGCATACATCCAGCGAACGAAAGGCCGTTTGTCTCAATCGCGGCTCGTGGGGCAATGTCTATGATGAAGGTAAGGGACTGACAATAAAGGGACAATATTCTTATAACATTTTTGCGTCGCTAATTGGAGCAAAAAGCATAACTTCATTGGAAGAATTAAAAGATAACAATGAGCTGTGGCTTGTCACACCTACGCAGCCATTTACTGAGAAAGAAAAGACGGAAATTCTAAATTGGGTCAGGAACGGTGGCTTTTTGTTTGTTATATCCGACCATACCAACTTATTTGGACACGCTGATGTCCTCAATGATTTACTCACTCCCCTGAGTATACGAGTACAGGATGACTGCATTTTGGATTCATCCGGAGACGGCGGAACTTATTTCGCGTATTTTAATAAATTCAAAGGGTTAACTGCAAATTCTTTCCAAGGTGTCGGCGTTCCTTGGCTTTTGCAGAATGGATATTCAGAGCGAGCAGACTACGGCGGGCATTCCTTTTTCTCAGATAATCAAATATCGGATGAAGAAAACTCTTCCATTTACACCATTGGGACACTGGTGCCACATGGATATGGAGCGGTTGTTCTTTTTGGGGACAGTACTCTATTTTCCAATTTTGCACTTTCTCGGCCTTCCGCTCAAGCTTTACTGAAACTTATGCTTAACTTAGGTAAGCCTATACCTTGGTTTTCATTGTCCGCGGCCTCCTTGTTCTATATGCTCATACTTTTTGTGAGGACTGAGAGTAAAAGCATTTTTGGCAGGTGTATCCTAGTATGGATATTGACTTGCACTGCTTTTGCTATATCCGTTGTCTCAATTTTGCCTCAATTGACAGGAAAAGATTTCCACCTTAATTTCCCTGATAATTCTATAAAAGTTACCGGTGATTGGAATTTAGCCGAAGGTAACGGCTCAGACTATACTACACTTTTTGCAGCCTGCTATAACCAATCCTGTGGTTTACCTGAGTGGTGCGGGAAAATGCAGGGCTCGAACGTTATCGTCTTCTCAAATGGGAATACGATAGTGGCACATGATTTATCTGCACCAAGAAGCTTTGATATTCCTAATGCAACAGTGAGGTTGCAAAATCTTCCGTCAATGAAATGCAGAGATTTTATGGATTGTTTAGTAAGCGATTCTAAATTTTCTTCTTTCTGGTTTGATGATGGAATTGGCCCCTTCAAGGAACTTGCATATACACAATTCTGGCAGCGCCTGAGTGATAAAAAAACTAACGCCGCTTTCCCAATTCTTGGCAAAACACACTCATCTTCAGGAATATTTACACTTCGTGGATATTCGTCTATAAATATAGATGCTAAAATTACTCCAATAGAGGGATTAGCTCCTTGGGTTATTTTAGGAGATTGGGTAATTGCTCAAGAAGTACATAAAGGCGTGTTTTTAATCAGAAGTCAATGGCAGCACCCATCTTGGGGGCAAGCTGATGCCGTGCTGCGATTGAGCAAATGCCCCCCACCGGCAACACCGCCAATCCTTCGACCATTTCTTTAATAACGGTCAATATAGAGTAGACTTTTAAAATCTATTTCCTCCCTGACAAACTTGGGCGATGGGTACGGAAATTTAATTCATGCAAAAATGCACTTAATATATAATAAGCTGAATTCGAATATTTAATGCAGATAAAATTGATTTCTATCCAATGCAGGCTACATCTTCTATAAACGTTTTGCTCCAAGAATCTGCCATCTTTTCATCTAATAACTCTGCATCTGTCAGCATGTTCATGGTAGAATAAAACAGTTTTTCAAGCTGTTCTCCTGTGGTATTTAATATACCTCTATATAAGTGATATTTTCCAGTTGCGACTTGATCCCAAGTGAATCTATTGAGGAGCAGCGCAAGCATTAATGTTTCGCTGCCGTTTTTGTATATGCCATCGTGAATCAAACTTTCGGTATATTCTTTTTTATGCTTTTTAACAAGATGAAGCGCGATATCCCGCATAATATTATATGCTAAACTCATAGTGATATCTTCAGCCCAAGGGTTATTATTTCGCCTGAGCATATCAAGCATAACTTCCATGGGCTCCTTTGGAGTAGTCTCCTTCTTAATGCCCTTGGTTATAGATTTAAGCCATCTTAAGCAGCCCATAATGATACCATGGATATTCATATTTCAGCTTGCTTTTTTCTGTCTCTAATTTGCTGTTATCTGGCAAGGGCAAATTTCATGTGGAGAGTTTCTTGTCGGAGCCATCCTACTTATTTTCCCTCTCGGTAACAAGGACAAAATTCAACATTCAGCATGCGTGGGAAGGACGGATCCGACGCGCCCTCTCCCCTGCCTTTTCGGCGCCTTCCCCGCCGGCGCGCCCATCTTCCGACAGCGCCGAACGCCGGAAACTCCCGTATTCCTCTGCCGAGCAAGCGCCCCAAACAGACGCGTGATGCCCGGCGGATTTTGAATCCGCTGTCAACCCGGAAATTCAAATTCTTTTGAAGGCAAACTATCTGCGCCCCAATTTCATTTCGTGAATTTCGGCCTGAATTTATATAACGGCGTTATGTATTTTGAGCAAATAATGTTGTGTTCAGAGCGGATTGCATGCGAATTTCAGGGGGCGTTTCCGCATGGCGGATTCAAAATCCGCTAGGCTTGCGGCGTTCATTTTCGTCTGGAATAAGGTTCCATCAACTCAACGAAGATTCATGAAAATCACTTTCTCATTGATTACTGCCTTAGTTCCGTTCCTGTATGGCGGAACAGAGAACTTGGAGGAAAAGTACATGCCCCGCAGGAATTTCTCGACGTTCAATCAATACAAAAATCGCAGCGATTTTTCGTGCGCCGTCTTGAGGGAGGATCTCTCTATCTTGAAAGAAAAAGAGGCGCAGCTGAAGAACCGCGTGCGGGAAGAGGGAGAAGGCGGAAGCGCGGAAAGCTCCTTGCAGGCAGCGCAAAGAACGATTGTGGAAGTGGAGAGGCTCATCATTGAGAATGCCCGGAACGCCGCTTCTCTGCTCAAGAAATTTAAGGGAGGGCAGACTCGCTGGTTTCTCGTCAAAACGCAGGATCCTCACAACCGTACGAAGTATTATTACAAACGGTTTTACAAGCTCCCCGGATTTAATCGTCTCTTTGACGACCGCGGGCGCATGACCAATTCAAAGAGTCCTGGAATTGCCGATAGAGACTGCCTGATAGCTGTCAGTCCCAGTGATCAGGCCAAAGTGAATTCTGCGGGCCAGGCTTACGCCAAATTGATGAAAGACGCATACGAAGCATCTCTGAAGAATGAGGAACGTCAATTGTCAGTCTGCATGGAAAAGCTTCAGGACATTCTGGATAAACTGGAGGAATTGATTATGCCGGAAGACGTCTCAAAATTATCAGGATACCATGACGAGCTCACCGCCGCTCTCGAATGGCAGCTTGAAGCCGCGAAGATTTCCCTGACGAAGAAAAAGACCGGTAAGAATTGAGGGGAAATCCGGCACACGGCATGCCGGCCGAAAAGCCTGTTCCGAACGGCGCCGCTGATGCGTGCGGAAAACGCGGCAAAGAAAGCTTCCCGCTTCTGTCTTGTGAGAGAGCCGCTGTGCCGTCTGATGGCTGTGAGTCACGTTCCCGTACTCTAGGTGGGCGCCTTGTCGAATCCGCAGAGGTATCCCGAAGGACGGAACTTTGAAATCCGAGTATTCCAGCTCCCCTGTCATGTTCACATCGGTCCGGACCATTGATGCCATCGCGACACGAGCACAGCAGCGGTCGTCACTATAGCCGCCGTTCTCCGGGATTGCAAGTTTTTTTAGGAGTTCCTTCAAAAAAGACGGCCGGAAAATCAGCCGATTTCAAGGAGATTCCCGTTCCGCCCGGTGTTGAACAATCGTCTTCATATGCACGCGCGCCCATTCAGTGAGCTGGATGACGAGAGGGACGAGCGAGGCTCCCGTGGCAGATAGTTTGTATTCCACCCGGGGAGGAACCACGGGAAAAGCCCTGCGCTCGATCAGACCGTCGGCTTCGAGCTTGCGGAGAGTACCCGACAGAACGCGCGAGGATATATCCGGGATGAAACGCCTCAGTTCGCTGAATCTCAATACACCTTGTTCTCCCAAGACCAGGAGTGTGAGAAAAGACCACTTGTCTCCGAAACGCGCGACGACGTTCCGAACGGGGCATATTTCCACAATGGCGTTTTTCTTATTCTTTGCTCTCATGTCGTCCATTCAAGCGGGGCGCTTTCACTGTACCACAGCTTCGCCCGTGGGGCAAGTTCAGAGGATTTCCTGCCCCCTTTCTTCATTTTTTTTGCCCCTCAAGGTCTTCATTTTCCCAAAAGCGGGAAAAATGTCACTATGGGATATAATTGTCACTTATTGACGCGGACGACTCTTCCGGCTATGCTGGAGGCAATGGAGGCGTCTCCTCATAAAATTCTGCAAATCATGCTGACAGATGCTTCCTATTTAATGACAACACATTCATAATATGAAAAAAACAATCGAAACGATCGGACATGCCGAAAATTTCAGCGCCATCAACATCGGTACACTCAGCGAACTGGGCGGCTACGTGCTGGAAGCCGCCCCCGGTCTCAGCATTCCGGGGAAAGTGTTCGGCGGAGAGGCTTTGCGGGCTACAGGCGGCGATTTTTCCTTTCAAATATTCCGGCCGGGTGGCGAAACGGGGTTTCTCCATACGCACAAAAGGCATGAAGAGCTCTATTTCTTTCTTTCCGGCACCGGTGAATTCCAAGTGGACGGGCATATTTTCCCCGTCCGCGAAGGCAGCGTGGTGCGCGTGGCGCCCGCCGGACGCCGTTCCGTACGCAACAACGGCGCAATTCCGCTTGTCATGCTCTGCGTACAATATCGAGGCGGCTCTTTTACTGCGGAAGACGCCGCGGACGCCGATATTCTCGGCGAACCCGTGCATTGGTGATTCTTTTTTCCTTCCCTACGGCGCGGGGATCTCACTCCAATAATTTGCGTACAGCCTCGACCAGGCCGGGAATGTCGTGATCCGATGCCTCCGCGTCGGGTTTGAATCCGTATTTTTCGAGCGTGGCGGTAGTGATGGGTCCGATACTGGCAATCCGGCACCCCGCGGGCAGTGTGATGCCCAAGGCGGCAAAATGTTTCACGGTGCTGGAGCTGGTAAAGGTGATCACATCCGCCCCTTCCGCCGCAAGCAGGGCCCGGGCTCCGGTGGGATCCCCGGTTTCGGGCACTGTGTCGTAAGCGATGCATTCATCGACGATGGCGCCAAGTTCCATGAGTCCTTTTCCCAGCACGCCGCGCGCCTGGCCGCCGCGCACCCAAAGCATGTTGCAGTTTTCCACGCCTCTGAATTTGTCGCGCACTTCTTCGCTTCCGAATTCCTTCAAAAGTTCCTCGGCGACGGATTTCTTCGGCATGACGTCCACCGCGAGGCCGTAGCTTCCGAGAGCCGCCGCCGTGCCCGGCCCGATGGCGGCAATGAAGGCTCCGCCCAAGCCGCGTATGTCGGAATGGGCCGCCAGAAAAGCTTTCATGAAGCGCCGGACACCATTCGGACTGGTGAAAACGAGCCATTGGTAGGTATGCGGCGCGTCAACCACGAGTTCGGCAAAAGTTTTCTTGTCCTCGGGATCGACGATGCGGATCGTAGGCAATTCGAGCACATCCGCCCCCAATCCCCGGAGACGGTCCGAAAGCGAACCGGCCTGTTCCCGGGAACGTGTGACAACGACGCGGCGGCCGAAAAGAGGGAGATTTTCATACCAATTCAGCCTCTTTGCAAGATTGACCACTTCTCCGATTACCACAATGGCCGGCGCACCGATCCGGTGCTCAGCCGCGGCCCGCGCCAGAGTGCCGACCGTGGCCCGCACGGATTTTTGGCGTCCCGTAGCGGCCCATTGGACGGCGGCGGCCGGCGTATCGGGGTTTTGTCCCCCGTCCATGAGAGCCTGCATGTTTTTCGCCAGATTGGACATGCCCATGAGCATCACTTTCGTTCCCCCGATGCGGGCGATGCCTTCCCAATCGACCGAAGATTCTCCCTTTCCCGGGTTTTCATGGCCGGTGAAGACAGTGAATTGAGAGCTGCAGGCTCGATGCGTCAGGGGAATTCCCGCAAAACCCGGCCCGGCGATGGCCGAACTGACGCCCGGAACGACTTGAAAGGGGATCTTCTCCGCCGCCAGATACTCCGCCTCTTCTCCTCCCCGGCCAAATACGAAGGGATCTCCGCCCTTGAGACGCACCACACTCGCAAAACGGCGCGACATCTCCACGAGAAGGCGGTTGATCTCCTCCTGCGGCATGGCGTGTTTCGCCGCGCGCTTGCCTGCGTAGATGAGCAGGCAGTTCTTTTTTGTCCACGAGAGAAATTCCGGCGGGACGAGCGCATCATAAATGACGCAGTCCGCCTTCCCGACCAAATCGCGGCCTCTGAGTGTAATCAATGAAGGATCCCCCGGCCCCGCCCCGATCAAATAGACGCTTCCCTGCATGTCGATTTTCCTGTTTTCGGCGCCATTCAATCACAAAGCGGGATCGATTGCGACAGAAATTTACGCCATCGCGGCTGTTTCCTCGCATCATCGTGTTCCACATGGAACAAATTCCCCGCTTTTCCGTCCGCACTGTCTCTTCATGGCAGGATCCCACCTTGACGCGGCGCGCCGCTCATGTTAGAAATCCGCTGATTTATGACGATTCCGGCACTACTTGCAAGACAGCTCGATTCCGCCCTGAAACAGGTTCTGGGGGAGAATCTCCCCGGCGATTTCCATGCGGAGGCGACGCCTTCGCAGAATCTGCGCTTCGGAGATTACCAAAGCAACGCGGCCATGGTGCTGGCCAAGCCGGCGCGGATGAATCCCCGCGCACTGGCGCAGCGGACGATCGATGCTCTTGGAGACTCGGATCTCGGCACAGTGGAGATCGCCGGACCGGGTTTTCTGAATTTCCGCCTTCACCCCGAAACCTTCGCCGCGCGCATATCGGCCATGCTGGATGACGAGCGTCTCGGCGTGGAGCCCGCGGACAAGCCTGAAACGATCGTGATCGACTTTTCCGCCCCCAATGTGGCCAAGCCCATGCACGTGGGCCACATTCGCTCCACCATCATCGGAGACGCCCTCGCCCGCGTCGCCCGGTTCATGGGACATCACGTGATCACGGACAACCACATCGGCGACTGGGGCACCCAATTCGGAATGATTCTCTGGGGATGGAAACATCTTCTCGACCATTCCCGTCTCGAAGCCGATCCCATTGACGAGCTGCTGTGCGTTTACAAAAAAGTAAACGATCTCTGCCGGAAAGACGAATCTCTTCTGCCCGAGTGCAGGGCGGAGTTGGTAAAACTTCAGCGGGGAGACTCCGAAAATCTTTCCATTTGGAAGCAATGCATCGCCGTCACCAAGCGCGGTCTGGAGAAGATCTACGGGCAGCTCGATATTCATTTCGATTACTGGATGGGCGAGAGCGCTTACAACGACGCGCTGGCTCCCCTCGTGCAGGATTTGATCTCCCGGGGCATCGCCCGGGAAAGCGACGGAGCCATCTGCGTTTTCTCGGACGGCTTTCATCGCCCGGAAGAGGATCCTTTCCTCGTGCAGGAAAACGGCGAATGGAAACCCCTGCCCTGCATCATCCGCAAGGCCGACGGAGGGTTCCTGTACGCTACGACGGATCTGGCCACGCTCGACTACCGCACGAATGTGTGGAAGGCCGATTCCATCTGGTATGTGGTCGGCATTTCTCAGGAACAGCACTTCAGGCAGATTTTTGATGTGGAGCGCATGCGCGGCGTCAGCGGAGATTTCCGTCATGTGGGTTTCGGCTCGATTCTCGGAAAGGATCGCCGCCCGTTCAAAACGCGCTCCGGCGATACGGTCTCCCTGCAGGATGTGCTGGACGAAGCCGTCTCCCGCGCCAAAAAGGTGATCGAAGAGAAGAGCCCGGATATGCCCGACGCCGAAAAAGAGACTGTGGCGCAGGCCGTGGGAATCGGCGCCGTAAAGTTTGCCGAGCTTTCCCAAAATCGCCTCACGGATTATGTGTTTGACTGGGACAAGATGCTTTCCCTTACCGGAGACACCGCGCCTTATCTGCAAAATTCCCATGTGCGCATACGTTCTATTTTCCGGAAGCTCGGCTCCGCTCCCCGGGAGTTTTCACGAGAAATTCATCTTCGGGAAAATGCGGAGATTCACTTGGCGCGCATGCTTGTTCGTTTCGCCGAAGTGGTGCCGGCCGTTCTCGACGACTGCCGGCCCAATATTCTCGCCGCGTATTTATTCGATCTGGCCAGGGCCTTTCATTCCTTCTACGAGGCGTGCCCGGTTCTGCGCTCGGAGGGTTCCGTGCGGGAGTCCCGCCTCTCTCTCTGCGAACTTACATCCCGCGTACTGAGCCGGGGAATGAATCTGCTCGGCATCCATCCGACGGAGAGAATGTGAGCCATGTTTCCATGGATCCGCAGTTTCCTCCGCCGATGTTCCATGTGGAACATCGGCGCTTTTCTCGTTCTGTCCGCCGGTGCGCCCGATTTCATTCAAGCGCGGGAAAATGGAAATGAGGAGGCTTCAGAAGTCCTCCCCCCCGTGTCGTCTGCACCGCCCGAATCGTTTTTTCTGCCCGTCTCTTCCTCCAGTGCGGAAGCGGGGCGGTACACTCTTCAGGGACTCCATCACCTCATCTGCTCATGGGACGAGGCGGCTTTCCGCAGTTTTTCGAAAGCCCTGGAATATGATCCGGATTGTTTCATGGCCAATTGGGGAGTCGTTTTTTCTTCATTCGGAAGCGATCATTTGAAGGAATTGGATGAGGCTCTTCGGAAGATACGATCATTGGCCCGAAAGAAGGAGCTCCCCGCCCTGGAAGAATCCTACTGCAATATTCTGGCTCTCCTGATCGGCGAAGGAAGAGAAGCGGCCGCGCTCGCTTTGGAAGAACATTCCGAACTCTTTCGCCGGGATACTTTCTCCCTCCTGCTCCGCATTCTGCTTTTGAGAGACGGATACACTCTCCTCAATACCCCCCTGCCCGGCCAGAGAAAAGCGATCGAGCTTTCGGACGCCTTGCTGGAGCGTTTTCCGGCGATGCATGCCGCCCTTTTTCAGCGCGCCCTGCTGGAAGAGTGCGCTCCTGAAGTGAGCGGCCGCTCTTTCGAATGCGCCGTGCAGGCGGCGAATCTGGCTCCCGAATACGCCCCCGCCATGCATCTGAGAGGTATTCTGCAATTTCGCCGCGCCCGATATTCCGAGGCCGCCTCTTCTTTTGCCCGCGCCGCATCTCTGACACGGCAAACGGCAAAGGCGCAGTCGATGACCGATGATGATCTCCATATTTCAGCCCTTCTGTATCTTTCCGCTTCCCAATGGATGGACGGAGACAAAAAAGCATCCCTCCGGACGCGGAATCTTCTGCGTTCATTTCCCATTGACTGGACGCGCCCATACGCGCGCGGCACGCGTCTGCAAATTTGGGAAGTCCGTTCCCTGCCCGCCCGCACAGCCCTGGCCGGAGACTCCATTCCGGACTCGGGCGACATTCGGGCGTGCATGAAGGCTTTCTCCCCCCCGCCGCCTTCCATTGAAAACGACCCGACCGCCGCCTATTCCCGCACCCTGCGCTGCTGCATGGAGGCGCGCCGCCTCTCCCGGACGGAAAAGGATCATGGGCTTCAATTTCTCAGGGAGGCGGAGCAGAATTTCAAAGTGCTCAAGGCTGAGAAAAATCTCCCCGGAAACAGAACATGGCTCTCCCAGATCAAGCGGGCCGAAGAGGCCGCCCGCGTCATTCTTCTGAAAACGCGGGCTCTCTATGCGGATTCTCCCGAACAATGGCGCAAAGACGCCGAGGAGACACAAAAACTCTCTTCCAACTTTCTTCCTCCCGCGGTACTATAAATTTCTGAGCAGGTTACCCCCGCTCTAGAAGCCCCCGCACAATGATATCTTCCCCGCACACTAAAAGTCCTTCCTCTCCGGCAAAACGGGCGAGGCGCCACTCGCAAGGCATGAAATCCCGCCCCGAGACGGCCAGGCAGGGTCCCCCTGACAGACGGGGCGTCTGCACAATCACACATTCGTCTACTAATCCCGCCTCAAGCCATTTCCGCAGCAGGCGGCCGCCGCATTCCAAAAGCAGTATATTGACGCCGCGCTCACAATGGAGAGGCTCGAGTACTTCGCATCGAAAGTCCGAGGCGTTCTCAATCACGATACTGCGCTCGGAGAAGGCGTCCGTAAAAAGGCGGGCGGAAGAGGGCAGGGAAGCCCGGTCGCGCGTCATCACCACGCGCCAGGGCTGCTCCTTGCCGGGGGGAATGGGATGGCTCCGGCAACGGACGGTCAGCGCGGGATTGTCCCGACGGAGAGTTTCTCCCCCCACCAGAATAGCATCGCTTTGAAGTCTCAGAATATGAGCGTATTCCAGAGATTTCTGACAACTCAGCCAGCGTTTTCCGTCTCGTGTAATGCGCCCGTCCAACGTCATGGCAAATTTGGCAATCACCCAAGGCCGCCTTTCGAGAATTCCCTTCACGAAGCCCCGGACCAAGTGAGCGCATTTGCGCTCAAGAGTTTTATCGGTCACCAGTGCGCAGGGAATGCCGCGCTTCGCGAGAAGAGCCTCGGCACGGCCCTGATTTCGGGGATCGGGATCCCGAAATCCATACACCACGCGGGCAACCCCGGCTTCCGTGAGAGCTTCGGTGCAGGGAGGAGTGCGCCCTTGGCTGCTGCATGGCTCCAAAGTGACGTAGACAGTCGCCTCAGGGAGCAGGAGAGCATTGCCGCGGGCGCGGACGTCCGCCAGTGCCATGCGTTCGGCATGCGGTTCGCCGGCACGGTGATGAAAGCCCCTGCCTATGATTTTCCCCCGAGCGACAATGACGCAGCCCACAGGAGGATTGGGACTGGTGGTGCCCAATCCCTTTCTTCCTTCTTCGAGAGCTTCGTTCATCCATGTTTGTTCCTCTCGCATGCCGTGGGATGCATGGTACCCGACTTGGGGGAGAATTCCAAGCCGTATCCGGGAGATTATTTATTAACTAATGAATTTCATCTTCTTCTTTCTGTGAACAATGTGAATAGATAAACTCAATATGCTGTCCGTGAGAATTTTATTTTGTTGCGTGGATGGTGGATAACCGGTGAGACAAAGCATTTTTTCCGGAAATAAAAGTTGTTCACAAAATTATTAACACATTGTCTACAACAAATGAACAGTTTTGTGGACAAGAGGAGCATCCGGTTGATCGTCAGTGAATTTTCATCGGAAAAATTGAACTCAGACTTTGCCGCGGGGAAGATCCACGCGGGGCAGGGAACGAACTTGTTTTCCTCCGGCATTCCCTCATGCCGCTCGGCTGCTTCTCTTGCAGGGAGGGGCGCTTTTCCGCCGCTACGGGGGAGCGGTTTTGGGAGAGAGAGACAGTATCTGGATCGCGTGGCATCGTGAGATATTCAGTCAGCTACATTTGGCCGGCAATAGCCATCTGATCCGCACTGTCCAGCTTTTTGTAATCCTCCACCCATTTTTTTCCGAACCCATTCACGGCCATCTGCCGGAACTGTTGGTTGTCCTCCCTGTTTGTGCCACGCCATCCGACGGCCAGTGCAAAAAATCCCTGAGCCTTGCGCTCATCCCACTTCTTTTTCTGAGCAAGGGATACCCTGCTCCCCACAATCAAACTGGCGTTATGAATGGTTGTACCGGAAAGATCGCCGCTCGTCACTGTCACGCCGTCTTCGGCCTGGAGGAAGATGTTGTCGTAAGCATACAGGCCGTGACGGCGGTGTGCAGCCCGTACGGGAGATGAAATTTTCATTGTTAGTTAAATCTTTGTTGTTCATGATGATATGGAAGATACGGGATTCTTTTTTCGCTGACCCTTCTATCGCATTTTGAATGCTACAGC
>JAJQGU010000050.1 GCA_021200315.1 Akkermansiaceae bacterium | reverse complement strand
AAAAATGAGACGAATGTCTTTTCATATTGATTACCGATATTATTGTTGATGGCTCTCTCCGCCGCGGACGCGGCGGAGAGAGTTCTCTTTTCAGTGTGGAGGGCGAATTCAGTGTGGAGTGTGTGGTGTGGAGTTGGGAAATGGTGCGGAATGTGAAGAGTAAGATGCAGGGGAGGAAGGGAAATTCGTAAATTGGAATGAGGGGCTGAAGGGGGCGGTGTAAATATCCTGCTTAGCCTGCGTCATCAACAGGAAAGGGGAGAATCCGAGCTCATTTCACGGCGAGAGCATGACCGGCGCGTATACGCTCAAACAACTCGCCGCCGCCGATGCCTTCATCCGGTATCGTCGTATACCAGTTTTTCTCGTTCATATCCCAGCCGGGATAATAATCCCCCCGTTTCAAGAGAGCATTCATTTGCTCCGGCACAATGCCCAGATCCATCATTCCATTTGCCCGGCCGACGGAAGCCTCAGGTTTATCCGCCGACCACAGTCAAGAGACCTACGCACAACTTCAAGCTCATCGCCAAGCGCGTGAGACGCCGCAAAGTCTGCGCGCCTTTAAAGAGGGAAGGAAGACCGCATTTTAAGGCGATGTTCTGCAAGATGTCCGCACTTCTCTCACAAGAGACTCCAGATGCGCGCGTTTTGTACGAGAAATATTCTTCATTGCCTTCCTTTGCCGTCAAGACGGTGTTCCACATCCCCATCGGAGCCGATCACACGATACGCACAGCGTGAATTCATTGTCAGCACGCCGGTGCGGTATTGGTATCTCCCGTGCTTCCCGTTCAAACTCGTATTCCGGAAGCTTTGCGGGAACAGTGTTTCTTCTTGTGGAGAGCTCTTCAAATATGAATGCGGCCTTCGCGCCCGGTCAATCATTCCTCCAAGACGGCTTCCTCCGGAGTGATCTTCGGGGCGGGGAATTGAGGATTGAGCGCACGCAATTTCTCCACCATCAGCCGCACCACCACAAGATTTCGATACCACTTCCGATCCCCCGGGATGATGTACCAGGGAGCCTCCTTCGTGGAGGTCTTTTCCATGACGTCCTGATAGGCGTTTTGATACGTATCCCAGAGGGCGCGGTCCGTAAAATCAGAGGCTTCAAGTTTCCAGAGCTTTTCCGGTTCTCCGAGCCGGGATTGAAGACGCCGTTTCTGTTCCTCCTTGGAAATGTTGAGGAGCAACTTGATGATGGTCGTTCCCTCTTCAGCCAACATGGTCTCGAAATCGACAATGTGGCGATAACGTCGTTTCCATACTTCATCGGCAAACAATTTTCGAACGCGCACCGCTATGATGTCTTCGTAGTGGGAGCGGTTGAAGATGGTGATCCTGCCGTTTCCCGGCACATCGCGATGCACTCGCCAGAGAAAGTCATGAGCCAGCTCCTCGGGCGTCGGGCGCTTGAAAGCTACAACTTGAATACCCTGCGGATCAAGCCCTGAGAAGACGCTGCGCACGCATCCGTCTTTGCCGCTGGCGTCCATTCCCTGGATGACGACGAGAATGCGGCGTTTCGCTTCTGCGAACAATTTTTTTTGCAGCATCTGGAATTCTTCCTTGAAGGTGTCGAAGGCAACGAGCGATTCTTCCTTTCCTCCGGCGAAAAGGGACTTGTCGTCGGGGGCGTAATCGCGGAGTTTCAGCTTTTTATCGGGTGTGACGAGGTATCGGTTCATGGTGAGGTTATGTTCAATATGGGACAGCACGATTTTATGATCGGCTGGTCTGGAAAGAGATTTGGCGCGGGGACGCCGGAGGTGTGATGAAAAGAAACTGTCGAACACTTGGGAAAGCACCGCCTGTTTGAACGGCGCGAACATGCCGAGGTGCACCTTGGAGAGAGGAAACCACCGTGTCACGCCGAACTCCCGGCTGCGGGAAAGGTTCGTCTTGGGTTTGATTTTGTTGCAGATGAGCAGAAAATAAGTCTGCTCCTGTCCAAGCCATTGAGAGCTTTTCCTGTTTTCGGGCGGATAGGGGTAGCGGAAGCCTCCGTACAAGGTGACAATGCGGTAGGCCGAAGACGGCAGTCCCACTTCCTCCCATACTTCCCGGCGTACGGCCTCTTCCAATGTTTCGCCGTACTCAACCCCGCCCTGCGGACAATGCCAGTGCGGGCTGTGGTTTTTCCCTTTGCCCAGAAGAATATTCCCCCCGGAGTCCAGGATGAGAGCCGCAGTATTTTTCCGCCAGAGAAAAGGAAGATTCTTTTTCACGAATGCCGTCTCCTTCCCCTCGAGTCGTCACGCCAAGCGGCGGATGCATACTTTTCCCTGCAGAGCGCTGCCACTCGATTTTGGAAATCGGGCACGGGCGCGTCGGCTTCAATCATACGCACCCCGCATGCCAGGCGGCGGGCGAAAAGTTCATCCCAGCCGCCGGGAGGCGTGCAGCCCTGGATGCTTCCCTGATGCAGAACGCCGCGCGGAGTCCGTCTCTGGCCTCCTCCTGCCAGCTTGCGGCCGGATGCGTCCACCAAGTCGCTTGTCACCGGGCTTGCCCAGCAGGAGCGCCCTCCGCCGGGCGCGTCAGCGGAGAGCAGACGGCATTCCAAACCCAGCGTTTGGAAAACGCATGCCAATCTGCCGTGGATCCAGCGATACAGCTCGGTGCTGGACGGACGCTCCGGCTTGTCCTCCCGCGCGAGAACCAAAGTGAACGGCACATCGCGCCGATGATCGACAATCCCTCCTCCCGTCCAGCGGCGCACAAAGCGAATCCCCGCCTCCGGGAAAAGGCGCCGCGCTTCTCCTTCCGTGTCAAAAAATCCGTAGGTTACAGTGGGTTCTTTCCAGTGATACGTCCGCAGCCACGAGCCGCCCAACGAGAGCAGGAGCTCGTCGGCCGCCATGCTCTCCTCGCCGCTCCGAAGCGCCGTGTCCTTCCACAGGGTCAGCGCCTGGATCGGCTCCATGCATGTTACGGCGGCGGACGGGGTGTTCATGGCGGAACGGGCCTCGTTTGATGCGAAAAACTACAAAGCCTGCGGAATCATCACTTCACGCGCAAAGGTCCGGGTGTATTTGGCGAAGAAATCCTGCAGATTGCGCGGAGGCCGCCTTTTCCCCAGGCGAACGAGATTGGCGAAGTTCATCCCGTCTTCCGTGACCACGGTGATGGAGACGTTAGCGGCCACAATGCGCCCCTTCTCCACATTTCCCACAGAGCCGCCCCTTGCGACAAGACGATCGCCGAACAGTTCCAGCCCGTTGCTGGAATGACGCCCGGAACCCACTGAAATCACGGGGATCTGAATGACCTTGGGGCGGTCGTTCTCCTTGGAGCCGCCGTCCTTGTATTCCACCTCAAGAGTCAGTGTCATCTCAATGATGTTGTCGACTAGAAAGAATTTGTCATCATGATGAGCGAAACGGCTGTAGGCTTTTTCCAAATCATCTTGTCCGATCAAATAATCGAACGCGTCACGGGGCGAAACAAGCTGGCGATAGAGAGAATAGAGCGGGAAGCTCCGGGCATCCCGCCCTCCGGAAAGGTCGAGGATCTGATCCCGGTAGATCAGCTTATAGCCCACGGCGTTGACATCACCCTGGCTATCCAAGTTATGAGCGCGAGCTGTCCGATAGTTGCCGCGAAGTTCCTCGGAGCTGGCGACGGAGGGATCGCGATCACGGGCAGAAGTGAAGAAGATCAGGCGGCTTGCATTGGGAATCCGCAATCCATTCGGCCCGTTCTCGTTGCCGTCATTCGGGGATCCGGCGAGCTTGGATGCCTTTTCGCTGCCGGAGTAGAACCACTGAAACCGGTTGCCCCGCTGCCACTGCATGGATTCAAAATCTTGACAGATAGTCTGCAGAGCGATTCTTGAACGGCTTGATGTGGAAATATCCTCTGAAATGCTTTTCCAGACGTCGAGTCCTTGATTGGTCAAACCGACGATGATCAGCACCAAGATGCTGGTGATGGCCATGGCGACCACCAGTTCCACTAAAGTGAATCCCCGTTTGCAAGCAGAAAATCTTTTGTTCATGAGTTCAATGCGATGTGAGGGCATGTCTAGCGGCGGAAGGAAAGGTTGCGGGAGAAGACCGGCTGCCCCAGTTTATCCCACGTGCGTTTCTTGTATCGATCGGGATGAGGAGGAGACATCAAATAAAAGTCAGCCCGGTACATGACGCAGGCTCCCCAGGGGTTCTCCTTTTGCTCTCCGTAAAAATTGGCGGGATCCTGGATCTTATGTCCTTTCGGCGAGTAGATGGCGCCCGGCTCTTTCGCCGTCTTGTATCCGCCGTTGGTCTGGGGCAGCAATTGAGTCATTCGGACGACGAATACGGGGCCTACTGCATGCTTCAGGTCGTTCCGCCGAACGGGATCATCCATGAGACAAGCCGTGGAGGTCAGCACCGAGTTCTGCCCGGGAATGCTTGCTGCCGCCGCGATGGGCGGGTAGGAGCCGTCGGCGCGAATTTTTCCGCCCAGATTGGCGCGATACGTGTAGAGCACGATGGCGGTCGACGGGGTTTTCGTGCGCTGCATCCAGTAGAACGCCTTGTCAAAGGAATTGACGTACTTGCCGAAAGAGGATTTCGCCGTCCCCTTGATGGCCGTTTCATGAGGACGCAGACGTGAAAGTTCGGTGCGAAGCGCGTTTTCCACGCGTTCGGATTCCTGCCGGGTCAGAGCGGCCCGCACCATTTGCTTGGCGGGGATGAAAAAGGAAATGAAAACGGCGAGGAGAAGACCTACAATGCCGACGGCCACCACAGTTTCCATCAACGTGAATCCATGCGGCTTGGAGCGGAGAAGGGAAGGCTTCATGACTGAATGATGGTTGATGCTTTTAGTTTTTTTTCTTGGATGAACGGGCGCCCTTGCCGTCGGCGTTTACCTTGGCCGGCACAATTTGATCGAGCGTGCGGATACGAATCATATTGCCGTTCGGGAAGAGCACGACGCCTCCGGCGCCTATGGGGCGCTTGCGGGCGTCCATTTTGACGGGCTCCACGCCGTCATGGGCAAAACGCCCCTTGGAAGGCTTGCCGTTGATGAGCACGAGACGCATGGGCTGGGTACTGTGCGCGGGGTCGGCCAGCGGGGCGACAAAGCGCCCTTTTTCGTCGAATTCTATATAGTAGACGCGGGATTTTCCCTTGCCGGAAAGACGAGCCACATCGCGCCCGAGCGTCCCCGCTCCCTTGTCCCGGCTCCATTCGAGCGGCCGGCTGTAGTGGGGGCTGAAATAGACGCCCTGGGGAAGGAGAGCGCCGTTTGAGGTGACGCTCCAGCGGCCGCCGCCGACGAGGTCGGAACCGTCATATTTACTGTCGCTCCGTTCGCCCCGTCTGAGCATCATAACCGTCATGAAGCGCAGGTGGCGCGGATCGCCGGGATCGTCCGCGATGACCAGGCGGGTATAGGTGTCGTTGCCAATGGCCGTGGTTTGCGCTTCCCTCAGCATGGATTCAAGCTGATCGACGGCTCCCTGCATGCCGCGGTTGTTGCCGGCATCTTTCAGAATGCCGGCGGCCATGGTCATGAGAATGGTGATGATGGCGATGACGACGAGAAGCTCGATCAGGGTGAAGCCCCCGCGATGGGTTTTGGAAAGGTCTTTTTTACGGAGAGAGCGCATAGAGATACCTCTTGCGGGATACTATCATCTTCAAGACGTCGATTCAAGTTTTTTGTTCGTCCCGTTCAAATCGAGGGCGGAACTTTCATTCGCAGTTATCGCATAATCAACATAATAAAGAAATGTGAAAGAATTCGGCGGGGAAAAACGTAAATCACCCGTACAGGCAGATTCCGCTGCGTTTTCTGTTTTTTGTGAATATATCGTTCAAAATGAATAATTCTCTTCAATTTTGCCGATTTTTTGCTTCACGGGGCGGCGGCGTTGTGGTAGAATGCCGCACGTTATGCTGAGCGATCGCACAAAGGCCGGTTTTGAACATGCTCCCCAGCGCAGTCTGATGAGAGCCGCGGGGATGACGGACGAAGACATTTCTCATCCGTTCATCGCCATTTGCAACTCATATAACGAAGTGATTCCGGGACACGTCCATCTCGACAAAGTGAGTGCCTTGATCAAGCGGGAAGTCCGCCGGGCGGGCGGCACTCCCATCGAATTCAACCTGCCCGGCGTGTGCGACGGGATTGCGATGGGCGGCAAGGTCAGCATGAAGTATTCGCTCGCCAGCCGCGAATTGATCGCCGACAGCGTGGAGACGATGCTGACGGCTCATGCCTTCGACGCGGTGATCTGCATTCCGAATTGCGATAAGATCGTGCCCGGGATGATCATGGGGGTGCTGCGCTGCAATATTCCGGCCATCTTCTCCTCCGGAGGCCCGATGATGGCCGGGAGACGGCCCGACGGGGCGCCGCTCGATCTCAACAGTGTGTTTGAAGCGGTGGCTGCCTTCAAGACGGGGCGGATCGCCGAGGGTGAACTGCATGCCATCGAATGCTCCGCCTGTCCGGGTGCCGGCTCTTGTTCAGGCATGTTCACCGCCAATTCGATGAATTGCCTGACCGAGGTGATCGGGCTCTCTCTGCCGGGGAACGGCACGCTGCCGGCTCTTTCGGATGAGCGCCGGGAATTCTGGAGGGCTACGGCTCGCCGGGCTGTCGAGATGGCCCGGCAGGGGGGGCCGCTGCCGCGCGATCTCGTGACGATGGACTCCATTGACAACGCTTTCGCCCTCGACATGGCGATGGGCGGCAGCACCAACACCGTTCTTCATTCGCTGGCCATAGCCCGCGAAGCGGGGCTGGAATACGACCTCGGACGCATCGATTCCATTTCGCGCCGTACGCCCAATATCTGCAAGCTCGCGCCGTCTCTGGCGAAATATCACATGGAAGACGCGCAGGCGGCGGGCGGCGTCAGCGCCATTGTTCACGAGCTGGGGAAGAAACCCGGCCTTTTGCATCTCGACGCCCTCACGGTGAGCGGCAGGACGCTGCGCGAGCAGACGGAGGGCTGCGATACGAAGAATCCCGACGTCATTCGCACGCTCGACAACCCGTATTCTTCCGACGGAGGACTGGCCGTGCTGTTCGGCAATCTGGCCGAAGAAGGCGCTATTGTGAAGAAGGCGGGCGTGCTGCCCGAGATGATGGAACACCGGGGGCCGGCAGTGATCTTCGAATCGCAGGAAGACGCCAGCGAGGGCATTCTTGCCGGCCGCGTCAATGCGGGCGACGTGGTCGTCATCCGCAACGAGGGTCCCAAGGGAGGCCCGGGCATGCAGGAGATGCTGGCGCCCACCTCCTACATTATGGGGCGCGGGCTCGGCTCTTCCGTGGCATTAATCACCGACGGCCGTTTTTCCGGAGCGACACACGGAGCCTGCATCGGCCACATTTCGCCGGAAGCGGCGGAGGGAGGGCTCATCGGCCTGCTGCGCGACGGCGATATCATCGAATATTCCATCCCGAACCGTACGCTCAATGCGCTGCTGAGTCCCGAAGAGATCGCCGGGCGCCGCGCCGTCTGGTCGCCTGTGGTGAAGAACGTTCACGGCAAGTGGCTCAACCGTTACAGAAGACTTGCCGCGAACGCAAGCAAGGGAGCTGTCCTCGAATAATCCTGAAATTCCGCCATGAGCTCTACCTCCAAGAATCCCATTGCGCGTTACTTTTCCGAGTTCGGCATCCTGCGCGATTGCGGAAAGGATTTCTGGCTGACAAACTTCATCCAGTTTTTCGATGGGATGGCCTATTTCAGCCTCATCACCGTCTTCGTTCTCTTCCTGAAAAATTATTGCGGATTCAAGGACGCCGATGCCTCCTACTGGGTGGGGATGTACACTCTTTTTCTGTCGATGTTCGTGCTGGCCGTGGGAGCCATCTGCGATATAATCGGGCTGAAAAAGACTTACGCCATCGGCTTCGCCGTGCTGATCCTGGGGCGCGTCATCGTGGGATGCGGCACGGATTTCGGGAGGGTCTGCCTGGATATGAGCCAAGAAGACTCCCGTTACATCGTCATGTGCGGCATCGCGGTCATGTCTTTCGGCTCGGCGTTCATGAGCCCCTGCATCTCGACCTCCATCCGCCGCTTCACCACACTGCGCTCACGCGCCACGGGGTTCAATTTTTACTATCTGTTTATGAATATCGGCGCCATTCTGGCCAATATTGTCCTAGTGGACTATTTGCGGGCGGCATTCGGCCCCGACAGGGGGCTCTTCTGGATCGTGAATTTCGGCACGCTCAGCTGCGTTCTGGGCTTCATCTTCACCCGCTTCGTCAACGAGGATCACTATGCCGTGCCGGAAGAAAAGGTGTCGCACCAGGCGGCTGCGGCGCGCCGTCCCCTCACTCTCATATGCGAGGTGATCAAGGAGCGGCCGTTCCAGAAGCTGATCGTCTTTCTGCTTCTCACCCTGGGCGTGCGCCTGGTGTTCACGCTCCAATTTCTGGTGATGCCGCAATATTACACCCGCATGATAGGCGACGATTTCGGCATCGGTCTGATCAATGCGATCAATCCCGTGATCATCGTGCTGGGGCTTGTGGCCATCATCCCCGTCCTCAATCGCTTCTCTACGGTCAATCTGATGATCTACGGCATGTCGATCTCCGTGTTTTCTTTAGTGTTCATGGCCATTCCAGCGGAGTGGTATCTGGTGGTTCCCGGCATTGAAACGCTCAGCCAGGCATACTACGTGGCCATCGTGGCGCAGATTCTCATCTTCGCCTTTGGGGAACTGCTCTTCTCGCCGCGTTTCTCCGAGTACGTCGCCCGCGTGGCGCCCAAGGACAAAGTGGCTTCGTACATGTCTCTCTCGGCGCTGCCCATGTTCATCGCCAAGCCATTCAACGGCGTGATCGGCGGCATTCTCGTGACCTATCTCTGCTATGACGGCATTGCCGCCAAAATGGTCACCGGCCATATCGATTTCTGGAGCTCGCCCGAATTCATGTGGACGCTTTATTTGATCATGGCCGTGATCTCACCGCTCGCCATCATTTTCACGAGAAGCATGTTCGTCTCGGACGACGCGCCTCCCGCGGACAGAAGACTCTCCCCAGAGACGCCGGAGGAGGAAACCGCCGCCGCCCGTTGAAAACGCCAGTCCCGTTCCTCAGATATGTCTGATTCTTTTCGAAATACTGATCGCCCCGTCTCGGGGATGGATATCGTCCTCGATCTCATCATCTTGATGGCCGTCATGGGAGTTCTCGGCTACGCCTTCGATTTCATCAAGGACCGCTTCACCCCGGCGGAGACGCCGGTCGACGCCGTGGTTTCCGTCATCCGCAAGGCCGATCTGAACGACGCGACCGGCAGGGACGAGAGCTTTCTGCGCACTCTTCAGGAAAGGCGGGAGACGGACGGCAATTTCATCAACGCGGCCGACAACACGGGCCGCACTATGCTGATGTGGGCCTGTTACGTCAATTTCAACGATCCCGGACACGTGTTCCAAGAGGACATGGTGCGCCTTTATTATCTGCGTCTCCTGCTCGAACAGCCGGGCGCCCGGGCGGACATGAAGGACAAGGACGGCTTTACCGCCCTGCACTGGGCCGGCTGGAGCGGGCTCGCCGGATGCGCTTTCGAGCTTCATCGCCAGGGCGTCGACATCGATCAGCCTGAAAGCAACGGCTACACACCTCTGATGCTGGCTTCCATCCGCGGCAACGCATCCGTGGTGCGGCTCCTGCTGCAATTGGGCGCGGACGCCTCGTTAAAAAATGCCCGCGGAGAAACCGCCCTCGATCTGGCGGAACAATCCGCGAGAGCCTACGAGGCAAGCGAAAGCTCTCTTCTCAGCTGGTGGCGCGATTCTCCGCCTCGGCAGTCTTCGCCGCATTCCGCCGGAGAGGATGCCTCGAAGGGCTCCGGAGACGCTTTTTTCTATTCGCCCATTTATTCAAAGGGGCGCTCCATCGCCCATCGGACGTGTATTGAGCTTCTGAAGAATCCGCCGGAACGCGCGAGTGATGAGGAGCTCTCCTCCGAGCTGGCCGAACGGGAAGCGTCTGCCAGAGCCCGGCGCATGGAAGCGGCTGCAAAAGCGAGGGGAAAGAGCTGAAGGGCGGGAGACGGAGGAGAAGTCTTGACGAAAATGCCCGTCAGGGGGCTCCGTGTCATGCAGTCCCGCTTTGTGCTTGCAGTGCAGGCTGTACTTTGGCTCAATAGCGGCATGACTCCGGCTCGTTGTTTCGCCCTTTTTCTGTTTGCGGCCGCGTTTTTCCGCATTCCGACGGCGTCTGCCCAATTCGGCTTGGAGGCTTCCACCGCGCCTCAAGTGCACGCGTCCGCATCCGCTTCGGTGGAGACCTACAGCTCCGGCGCGTCCTTTTCCATCGCGGCGGCGGCGGATATTCCCGCACCTTGGCATGCCTACTACACCAACCCCGGCACGGTGGGCCTGCCCATGACCGCCGAGCTCACGGCGCCGGAAGGATTTGAGGTGCTTTCCGTCCGTTGGTCCGCACCCGTCCGGGAAGAGAGTTCGATCGGCGTTTCCTACGCCTACAGAAATCCCGTGATTGTCTGGGAGGTGAAAGCCGCCGGCGCGGTGCCGGAAACGGCGGAATTCAAAATCGACCTGTCGTGGCAATTGTGCCGCGAAGGCCAGTGTCTGCCGCCCGAAGAGCGAGCGCTCTCCCTTCCATTGAAGAGGGGCTCCGGGGAACCCGCAGACGGCTGGGCAAAAACGCTCGAAGCCGTAGAGCCTCTCCGGCTGATCGGCGAGGCTTCGGCTCGAGAGTCGGGAAACACCGTGACGCTCATATTCCGTCTGCCCGAGGGGGAGGGCGCACTCGAAGGCAAGAGCGTGAATTTTTTCTCCTCCGACAATGTGATCCTCCCATCGGCGCCTCAGCTCCTCAGGCAGGAAGGCAATGGCGCATGGGCTCTCGCGATGGAGCGCAATTCCGGCGGCGACGCGATGTATCCCGTGGAGGAAGCGTTGGCTCACGCTCCCCTGAAACGTCTCGAAGGACTCTTGAGCGTGGACGGAAAGGGATGCGCGCTCGACGTGCTTGTGGAACCCGCCGCTCCCGCGGAAGGCGGGACGCCGACAGCCGGCGGGGGAGAACCCTCTTTTCTCTATATTCTTGGCATGCTCTTCCTGGGCGGAGTGGTGCTGAACCTAATGCCCTGTGTCTTTCCTGTGATCGGCCTGAAAATTCTGGGCTTTGTACGGCTGGGCGGCGGAGAGCGCCGGAAGGTGCTGGCCCATTCCGCCGCCTTTGTGCTGGGCATTTTGATTTCATTCTGGGCGTTGACCGGGCTTTTAATTTATCTCTCCTCGCTGGCTCCGGGTGTCACCCGTTCCTGGGCGGAATGGATGCAGGCGCCGTGGGTTGTTTACGCTCTGATGCTTCTGATGCTGGTCATGGGCATGTGCATGTGCGGCGTGTTTGAGATCGGCGTAAGGGCCGCGGGCGCGGGGGCGGCGCTGCAGAAGAGCGGTGAAAATCTTGCCGGCTCATTCTTCGCGGGGCTGTTGGCCACGGTGGTCGCCACCCCGTGCAGCGCACCCTTTCTCGGTCCCGTGATGGCTTTTGCCCTGCAATTGCCCCCGGTGAGACTTTTTGCGGCCATGACGAGCATGGCGCTCGGCCTTGCTTCCCCCTATTTCGTGATGGGCGCCTTTCCGGGGCTCGTACGCTTTCTCCCGAAACCCGGAGCATGGATGGAATCCCTCAGGCAGGCTCTGGGCTTCCTGCTCTTTGCGGCAGCCGCCTGGCTGTTGTCCGTATATCTTTCCCTCGTGCCCGAAGAGCAGAGTTTCGACGTCCCCCGCATGCTCATGGCCATGGTGGTCTTTGCCTCCGCATGGTGGGTGTACGGTCGGTGGTGCCCCGTCTCCCGCGCCCGGGGCGCCCGTATCGGCGGACTGTGCGCGGCGGTGCTTCTGGCGTCGCTGGGCGTCTTGGGATCGATGCCGCGCGGCGCCGAGCCGGCCGGTGCAGCGGATGAGGTGCGCTCATCCGACCTCGTGTGGGAACCCTGGAGTGAAGAGGCTCTCGAAAACGCCCTTGATGAGGGGCGCCCTGTCTATGTGGACTTTACGGCCAAGTGGTGCATGACGTGCCTTTCCAATAAGATGATCGCCTATTCCGACGAAGTGGCGGCTCTCCTGAAGGAGAAAAACGTGCTGCTGCTCCGCGCCGACAAGACGCGCCCGAATCCCGCCGTCGACGCGGCCATGCGCAAGCTCAACCGCAGTTCCATTCCCGTCAATGCGCTCTATGTCCCCGGCGGGGAGCCCGCCGTCACGACGGAATTGCTGACGCCCGGCTATCTTTACGATTTCTTGGAAAAACGTCTTGCCGACTATTGAGGCGCATGGCATGGAACTACCATAACCTGACGCGCAGGGTGCGCTATTACCTCCTCAGGGAGAAAAGGAAGAAGTCTTTCACCGGTAAATTCCTTCCGCAGCGCATCTTCGACAGGCAGCTCTGGGCGTGGGATGAGCGCGGCATTGCCGTCGGAGCCGGCTGGGGCGTGGCGTGGGCCATTGCGCCTGTGCCTTTGCAGACGCTGTTCGCCATTGCCTCCTGCGTATGGAGAAAAGGGAACATCCCGGTGGGCGTGCTGATGTGCTGGCTTTCCTTTCCTGGGTATCAAGTGTTTGTCTGGCCCGTGCAATGGAGGCTCGGTTCGCTTCTGCTCTCGTGGTGCGGAGACTCCGGCGCCAGTCTGCAAATCGTGGCGCAGTGCGCAGAGAGCATCTCGATTGCCTGCGAAGCGGGCGGCTGGGAGGCGGTCTGCGAACCGGTGCTTCACGTGCGGCTCGGCTGGCTTGCCGCCGAGCTGCTGCTGGGCATGCTGGCGAGCTGCGCGGCTTCGGGTCTGCTTTGCTATGCCATCGTGCGGCTCGGCTGGCGGATTGCAAAAATCGCGAAAAGAACGCCGCGATGACATGCGCGCTGCTATCCCATTATATACCGCCAATCACTTGCCCGCGGCGGCAATACGAGCGCCCCGGAGGGCGGGGACGCCGAGCTCAAGGCTCGGGGAATTGCCAGTTGAACCCCCGTTTATCACAAGAAGTCATATAGTCACAGCCGGGAGCTTCGGGAATCAAGCAGCCGGGGAAATGTTTTTCGGATTCTCCCGCCGTGCGCAGCAAGATTCCGGGCAGCATCGGTTCTTTGCAGGACGGGATGCTTTTCTTGAGAAAGGGGTCGTTGTGGTTCAGATGTCCGTTCCAACGGTCGTCAACCTCAAGATAGCGGGAGGGGCAAATATGCCGTACCGGACACAGTACGCGCGCTGCGCCGAATGAACAGGCGAGGAGGAAAAAGAGAAGCCATTTCCAGCATGTAATGCGCGTCCAGTCCTTCCACCAATACCATGCCAGTATCAGCATGTATCCGGGTATTATCTTGAACCATAGAACATTATGGTCCGGATTGAAGTCAGTTTCCTCGTTGCCGGGAAGGCATCCGATAAAGAAGGACGGACCAAACAACATACAAACGGCACAGATACGGAAAAAGAAAGATCGTTCCACCCGCCAAACAGGATAGACCAGCAGAAACCAGCTGACAATAATGTGAACATACGCCAAAGCAGTCCTTTTCCAGCCCCACACGGCGAAGGTAAGAGTAATTACATTATCTGGATTGTCTACCCTTCCGAAATAGATGCTCAGAAGAAAAGCCATGCTCAAGGGGAAGAGCCAGTCGATCCACCAATGATGGTAAAGCCGCACAAAGTTTCCTCCGGAGGTTGAATTTTTCCGGAGAAGGGAAAAATAGGAACAAGCGGCCAAGGGTATCAATCCGATGGCGCTTAACGGAGAAAGTGCAGCCAGAAGATTATGGCTATGGGAAGCACTACCTCTTGGCGATGCCGACAACAAGCGACAATGCTCGTCACAAGCACCATGGGGTAGTGGCATTATAGCCTCCAATGCATTCCTGAAAGAGGATTAAGGAAACAAAGGAGACTTGATCCGGGAATAAGACGTAAAGGCCAATCGAGCACGGCAGCGAGAAAAGTGAAGATAAGCAGGCGCTGCCACTATGGCCTTTCGGAGAAGAAAGAGGCAGATGAGCTGAACAACAGGATGCTCATGAACACTGCCGCAGAATTCCACGCCAAAATGCACCATTGGCTTGCCCATTCCGGGAGAATGCGGGCCAATGCCGCACAGGGCAGGAAATTGGCAAGATAATAACTCATTTTCCCGGCCGTCGGGCAATACTTACAGGCCAAGCCGCGTCGCGGATGTTGAGAAATTGAGCCTGGCGGAGCCAAAAATAGTCACTATGAGCAGGCCACAAGCCAATGATGCCTCCTTGGGCAAGACGGAAGATGAGCAGCAGGAAGACCAAAAGTAAAACCAGAACGGACACTCCAAAACGTTTCCCCTCCCAAGAGAAAACTTTAGCGCTCCTCTCACACTGCAGCCACACCGTGCGAGAAACGGCAAAAAGCATCAGCACAGAAGCTGCTGCAGCCACGCATGGCGTGTACCAGCCCCATAGGAAAAGAAGGTTGGGGATCATTAGATAAACCAGGCTCAGACTAATCAGAATAGATTGAATAGTAGTCTGTTTTTCAGGAGGTGTTATCATTTTTCTTATCGTATTTTGAATAAGGGATAGCTTTGTTTTAAAGCCAGACGATCAGATTACATTGCCGCCGCGGAACCAGTGGACGAGTGAGTAGTGGAGGAGACAGGATCGGGCGTTTTTCAGGGCAGAGGGGGAG
>JAJQGU010000036.1 GCA_021200315.1 Akkermansiaceae bacterium | reverse complement strand
TACTACAACTACCGCCACTTCAACCCCACGGACGGAAGGTGGATCAGCCGCGATCTGCTGGGAGAATCTAATAGCACATACAATCTGTATAATTATTGCATGAATGCCCCTGTAATATACAGCGATCGCTTAGGACTATATGTTGTTCTCTGTTTTGCGTATGATACGCGAAAGATCATAGGGTTTGATCATGTCAATCCTTCTAGGAGAATTGAGATAGATGGCGTATTTTCAGGGAACAATGAATCCACGAACAATCCTGATGATCAATGTAAAACAGACAGAGGGCCTCTACCCGAAGGGGTATATTGGATAGGAAAGGAGTACATTCCCGACAATCACAACGCTAACCACAGATGGTTTAAATTATTTGGTCAGGATGGGAAAGGCGGAATGCGTAACGAAGAGGTTGCTATAATGGATTCAGATACGGGTGAATTCAAGAGGGATTCAAAAGGAAAATTACTGACCCGCGGCGGTTTTAACCTTCACGCCGGATTGCGCAGTAATGGATGTTTGACTGTTCCGTCGGATGTACCTGAATATTCTGAAAATTATCCGTATAGCAAGAAGTTTAATGAATTAAAAGAGATGATCAATAGTTCAAGGAGAAAGGAACCTTTCAGGAATCCCCGAAAGGAAACCGATACGTTTGGAGGCATTTTATTTGTCACGAAATGTGAGGAAAACTGCGCGACTTTATGGGCGTCGTACACATCCAGGAACACCGTTCCTGCGCAGGGAAATTTGCTTCAGTAAAAACAAATTCAATTGCTCCCGTCAAATAATCTGCGGATGCAACATAAGAACAACATAAAAACAAGGAATTAAATCCATGAGAACCCACGCCGTTGATATCTTCCTGGCTATGACATGCTGTCAATTGGGTGTCGTCAGCGCGTCTATCACGTCTGTCAACATTGAGGCTGAGGCTTACAGACTCAGCATTGAGGCTTACAGACAGGCGGTCAAAATCGAGCAAAGGATTTTGGAAACAGCCAGCCGCCTAGCCGGCCGGGGAGAAGGGAAGAGTTATGACGAAGAGGAGCAGATCGTACGGGAAGGCTGTGAACTCATCGATGATATTGCCGCTCAGGAATCGGATCCTGTGGTTGTTTACTTGGTGGCAAAGGGGCTTTACGATGAAAGAGTACGAGACTCGATCGATGGCCAGATATTGTTTCATGCACGCGAACGTTTCGCTGTCAGATTGGGAAAATTGGGCACGCGGGAGGCATATGAGTTTTTTCTCCGCCTGAAAAGACAGTATGGAAGAGATGCGGGAGAAAGTCTGAAATTCGATTATTGGGAGAAACAACTCTTTGGAAAGTACATGGACAAGAAGTGAACTGTGTATGGCCTACGCATTCGCCTGCGACTGCATGGGGCGCCGCTGCACGAAGAAGGTGACGGCGGACGGCGAAGTGACGCTGCACCACCGGTACATCTACCGGGGCTATCTGCAAATCGCTTGCTGCGATTTGACCCGCGATGCTCATCCCTGCCTCTGGCTCATTACTTGGGATCCGACGCAGCGGACGGCGACGCGCCCGCTCGCGATTCAGAAAGACGGCACGTGGTATTGTTACGGCTGGGATTTGACCAAGAACGTCTGCGAGGTCTTTGGTCAAGCGGGCTACATCCGCACCACCTATACTTACTCTCCATACGGAGCTGTAACGGCTTCCGGTGACGTCTCCCAGCCCTTCCGCTGGAGCAGCGAGTTCGACGACGAGGAGCTCGGCTTGGTATACTACAACTACCGCCACTTCAACCCCACGGACGGAAGGTGGATCAGCCGCGATCTGCTGGGAGAATCTAATAGCACATACAATCTGTATAATTATTGCATGAATGCGCCTATTTCGTTTGCTGATTATATAGGAAATGATATATGCCATATTGTTGACCCCAAGGGAGCTTTTGGATTTGGTCACTCCATGTTTATAATTGGAAATAAAAAAGATAAGTACAAAGTATATTCATACGGACCTCAGGAAGGAGGGATG
The DNA here is from genome assembly GCA_021200315.1 of Akkermansiaceae bacterium. Lineage (GTDB taxonomy): Bacteria > Verrucomicrobiota > Verrucomicrobiia > Verrucomicrobiales > Akkermansiaceae > Akkermansia. Next base: position 12,830 of record JAJQGU010000036.1, on the reverse strand, counting down.
TCTTCATCAGGCTCATCAGACATGTCATCGCGTCAATTCTCAGGCTCTCCTAAAGATACTGGTAATGAGTTCAAAACCATTGAATCTGCAATAAATTATTTGCGCCGCACAGAAAATGGTAATAATAATGCAAACACGTGGACCATCCAACGGTGGGCAACTACTCCAGAGGAAGACCGTTTAGCCAAGAAGGTAGCCGATGCGTACATTAAGGAAAAATATAGTACATGGAGCCACAATTGCTATACCCTCATTATAGTTGTATTTAAACAAATAAATATCGACGATTCCGACGGTCGAAAAGAAACGAGCAAGAGTCACAGGCCGAATAATGCCTTTGAAAAAAACAAGGAAACAAATAACGCTCAAGATTCGACCGTGCTTGGGCCTAATAATAGTGGGATTAAAAATTGGCCTTAAGAGATAGGGCATGAAGACATGATAGCTTTTAATTACAAGGATCAATAAGCGAAACTATCCTTCACTATTCAATGTTAAAACAACTGCCAAAATTTCTGCTTATGCTAATGACATCATTTTGTATCGCATCATGTCAAAACGTATACATCCTACATTCCAATATAAGTGATAGTATATTAGATGAGTTTTTGTTTGGCGGCAAATCAACCATAACTCGGTTCAATGAAAATAAAATTTATATTGTTGAAGAAGACATACCCAATGGGGGCAAGAAGAGAGAAGCCTATATAAAAGCAAATGTTAAATTTGAAATTTGCTCTTCACAACCTGTCATTTACTTGACAAAGTCAAGGAATTATTGGAAAACGGACGTTATTTGGGCAATCGGTAAAAATAGGAAATATAAAAACAAAAAATATGTTGAGATGGAATTGTATGTGGGAATCGATGAAGATTTAGCAGATAGTATGCAGCTTTATCCTGCATTGGGGGAAAATATAACTTGGACCTCTATCTTTATTTCTCCAGAAACTTTTCCCTTGACAGAATGGAGCAAGAATAAACGCAGGCTGACCGCAACTCGCCCTTTATATTATGAATCCAAATCCCAAGACGCAGATATTACGTATAGAGGGTATGGCTTGACATCTATGCTAGACAAACCATCCAAAGCAAAGGCAAATGTACTTGCGCCAGCAGTATTTTATCTTGTAGATGTGCCTCTAACTCTTCTAGGAAGCATAATCTGTACTATATTTGGAAATTTATACGACGGCATAAACTACTTAATTGCGCATAAATAGCAAAGTCACGACGAGCCCCGTGCTCCATACAAAGGCAACGTGCAACACACATCAAAGCCGCACTCCCGTTTCCGCTCTCACAAGGAGCTTTCCCCCCTACGACTTTCGGTCGCCATCTCATCCGTTCCTCACATCGTCAGAATAAGTTGATGAACGTGGAGTTAATAGAATTGACATTAATGGTTCTGATCAATATCAGATAGGCTCAGCAAGCGAACCTCCTATGTCTTTTGCTGATGATTATATTTATGATTCAACAGTTCAATCTACTTTGAAAGATCGCGGGAATTGGATAATATGGGGAATCTTTCGATATAGCTACTGGAATACCAGATAGTGTAAATGGGAGATTTACAATATTAGGCTGGGCTCATCCATTTATGACACATGGAAGTATAAGAATGCATACAAGTTGGGAAAGAGGAAAATATAAAGATGCTGTTCTGATTGACGCCAGTAAAAAAAGGTGAATTGTCAGAAACCATCAAGAATCATTCCTTCAGTGATTTAAAACAGATCTCTTTATCTGTGGATTTTCCATACTGCAAAGATGATGAAAAATATATATGGGAAACATCTGAGTCTTTTACAAAAATGATTACAAATCCAACAAATAGTGCATGCAATTTATATTTGCATAGATGAAGATCTTATTTATTTTGATATGACTACATGCAGACGGATGTTTCCATGGGATATTTCTATTGTATCAGTAAAAAGGCGCGGCCTAATCGTCTCCATGACCAGCACAGCGCGGTGAGGTTCGAGAGCGAGGACGGTGTCACGGTGGCGGAGCTGCCCCCCCCTTCAGATCCAAAATATCCACAAAGCAAGGATTATGATACTTTAAGGAAATTCATCAATAAAGCAGGCAAAATACCATTCAAGCATCCGAGAGAAATATTTGTCAAGATGGCTTGATTGCCGTGGAATGTGATGGTTTCAGCTATGCTATCCCCCCCCAGCGGTGACATAGTGATACCACCGAAGAAGTATCGGCACATGTTCTCGGTCGGAGCGCAGCGCCTCCTCGTCACTAAGGGATGGAAAGCGGCTTTAGCCCAGTTAGATGGCACCTTGCTGACAGACTTTCTCTACAAAGCAGGAGACTCCTATTCATTCTACTTTTTTGTTCTTTTTTCGAGAAGAGGCTTGTCATTGAAAAGCAAGTCGCCAAAGGTGTAAGGAAATTCGGCTATATTGATTCCGATGGCAACGAAGTCGTCCCCTTCCTATATGACTTTATCAATTTGACAGCCCATTACTCTCATGGTTGTGCGGCTGTGGGGTGTGGAAGCTTATAATAAGCGTAAACTTTTGGTAAGCGGGAAAACCCGTTACGTTTTTGCTGCCATGTGAGCGATTTGCCCGCCCCTCGGCGCAGGGACGCTCTCCTCAAGAACCAGGGCTGAAGATATTTGCGCCAATCCATGATTGAGAAACTCAGGCAATCGGCACGACCATGCAACCTGACAGCGCATTTCCAAAATGTTGCCGCAGGAGAGAGTGGTTCATTCTATTATGAGAAAAGAAGGAAAACCAGCGTATCTGGAAATTCTGGCGTCTGACTTCTTAGAAATCGGCGTGTGTCTCTCCGCTCATGGACGATGTTTTTTCTTGAACAATGGAGAGAAAAAGCCTATCCTATTCGTATGTCAAGCTCTATTCTCTTCACCTTATCCGCACTGGCCGCGATCGGCATGACGCTGACGGCGCCGGCTTCCACGCTGACGCCGGGAGAGGATGACGGCACCGAATCCGCTCCGGCTCCGAAGGAGACACCCTCATGGGCAGGGGTGTACACAGGCGTTTTTCCGGCGGAGAAGTCGCCCGGCTTTGAAATTCGGCTGACACTGAGCCCGGACGGCTCCTGCACCATCGTCTCCCGCTCTCTGATGGAAGGGGGCGAGGCCGTCTCCCATCAAGGAATGGTGCGATGGCTCGAGCAGGGGAGGCGTTTCGCGATTAACGTGGACGGCGTCCCCATTCTTTTTGAGATCGAGGGAGAAGCTCTCATCCGCCTCAGTCCGGACGGCAAACGCCTCGAGGGCGAAGCGGCCGGACATCAGCGCTTGAACCGGGAGAAGTGAGCCGGCGCACGCGCTTCGGGTTTTCCCGCCCGAGGGCGAAAATCGCTCTTGCCTCTTCGGGCAGGAGGCATACAATGCCGTGCGGCTATCATGATGCGGCACACCACATGGAAAGGACACGCGGCCATGGCTTCGGCCGGAATCCTGTGGGGCGTCATGTCCCCCGTGTGCAAATGGGTGATTTGCGACGCGCAGATCTCCGCAGCCACCCTGGCGGTACTGCGCATTTGGGGCGCGGCGGCTCTCTTCTGGCTGGCGGCGCTTGTATCGCCGAAGGAACGCCTGCGCCGCGGCGATGGGAAGAAAATGATGTTGGCTGCCTTGTGCGGCGTGCTTCTGAATCAGGGCGCCTTCACCTTCGGGGTGGGCCTGACTTCTCCCTCGGATGCCGCTCTCGTCACCACAACGCTGCCCGTCTTTACGCTGCTGCTTTCCTTCCTGTTTCTGAAGGAAAGGATCAGCGTCGGAAAAATGATCGGCGTGCTCGCGAGCACGGCCGGCGCGGCTATTCTCATCGTCTCCAACGCAAGCGGGAGCAGCCATGGAAACGTATGGGGCGATTTGCTCTGCATGGGGGCTCAGATGAGCGCCGCCTGCTACTTCGTCTTCTTCCGTCGCCAGATTGCGCGCTATTCTCCCATCACCATGATGAAATGGATGTTTTTATATGCTGCGGTATACAGCTCCCCTTTCGCGGCTTATGACCTCTCACAGTCGCCGCTGGCGGAAACGAGCCTCCGGGCGTGGGGCGGCATCGCCTACGTGATCGCCGTCGCGACATTCTTCTGTTACATACTGATGCCCATCGCCCAGCGTTTCCTTCGCCCCACTGTGGTAAGCATGTACAATTACCTTCAGCCCATCGTGGCCACCTCTCTGGCCATCGCATGGGGGATGGATCGCCTCAGCTGGACGAAATTCTTTTCTGTGGCGCTGATCTTCGGCGGCGTGTTTCTGGTCACGACGGCTCCCAGTCGGAAGGGAGAACCTAGGGTTCGGAAGCGGGAGCAGACTCCCGATCCTCATCGTCCGCAGTTCCCTTGAGAGAGGGTCCGGACTCCGATTCGGCAGGAACCGGGCTTGCGCCGACGCCCGGCGCGTCTTCACCATGCGCCGCGTGGGCGCTCTCTTCTTGCCTCGGCTCATCCTCCTGAGGCGTCGTCTGTCCGGAGGGGGAGTGCATGAACAACAAGCTCCGGAAACGCCTTATTTCCGCTGCGCGGCACCGCAGGCATATGTTATAATTCCTCCAGCTCAGCCCTCGGCCGTCGAGTCCGAACAACTCCATCGGGCCGAATGATCCGCCGTAGAGCGCCCGTATGGCATCGGCCTCTGCAGGCTCGCTCTCCAGCGCCTTTTGATAGACAGCAATGGCAAAGGAAACATTCTCGCCTTGGCGCACCTTGAAAAGTGCGAGATCGTCCGCCTGGAACTTCCAGTGAGGAAAGCTCTTCATAAGGAGCATGTTCAGATCGCCGCTCATCTGCGTGGGTGTGCGGACGCCGGCAAGCGAACATCCCAAGAACAGCACGACGGCCGTGTGAAAAGCAAACCGCATGAGGCGTCCCTTCCCGTGCATGTATCCCAACAGGCAGAACAGAATGATCAATCCCCCCGCCAACAGCCAGATACCCAGAACACGGCGGGGTGTAAAGCCCAGATCGGCAATTTGATGCCACAGCCGCAACGCCACGCTTGCCGCCAGAAGAAGAGTCTGAAGCATCAGAACATATGCGGCCGCCTTGCCCGGCCAAGAGGCGCGCACCGAGCCTCGGGCGCGGAAAAGAACCAACAGAATCAAGCCTGCCAGCACAGACGCATACATCACGGAATCCGCACCCTCATAGAGATATTGCGTCAGCGAGATATTCTCGGGCGCGAGCCCCCGCCACAGGTAGGCGACATCAGAGCTGTTGACAATCAGGAACGCTAAGTTGATGAAGAACAGGAGGATGAAGGGAAACGCAGGCAGCAGGGGGCACCGCCCCGGAGATGGTGTCTGAGGCGGCGCGGCGGCCTTTCTGCGTCGGAAGGTCAGCAGGCCGAACAAGAGAAAACCAAAGAACCAGAAATAGATCTGCACGAGGATGCTCCAGTCGATCTTCAACCAGCCGAACCATGTCCCGAAAAAATTGATCAGCCAATCTCTCACGAGCGCCACAACGGGATTGCCGTCGGCAAAAATATTGAGAAAGACGGCGAAAATCGCCACGCCTGACACGAGGCTCAAGCCCCACGCGAGAAGCCGCGCAGAAGCGCCGGAAGCGTGCCCGGCGCGGCCGTGAAACCAGTACCCCCACCAACTCAGCGCCTTCTCTCTGACATCCCCCGCATCATCACCGCGCCGGGCAGGCAGATAAAGAACAACCGGCAAGAACAGCACGCCCAGCAGCAGACACCACCACGCGCCGGAAATCACGAGTCCGGCGGCGTTCAATACCGAGCCCACGCAGATCAACAGCACAGCCCCGCCGGACAAATCGCGGCGCAAGACCAGCACGGCCAGCGCGAGGAGCCACACGCCCAACGCCGCGCCCGCGCCTAAAGGCCCGCTGCTCGTCAGACAATCCATGGCATAGCATGCCATGAGCAGCGCAAGAAGCGGGGCGGGAGACTCTCGCCACCATGACGGCGGCTTGAGCTCAAGCTTTTTCCGTTTCTTCGGCGGGAGAGGGGGCGGAGCCGACGCACCGGACTTCGATTTCCCGAGGGAGGGAGCTCCGCACTTTTCGCTCCGCCCGGTCTTGGATTGATCGGGCGGGGCCGCCTCTCCGGGCAGCCCATCTTTCCCAGCGTCCTGAGAAGAGCCCAGTACCGTCTCCTGCGCGGGCGGCGCAGGTTTCTCCCCTTGAAGCGCAGGAGAGGGAAAAGCCTCATGCGAATCCTCGGGCGGTATCGTTCCGCCGGTATGTACATCATTCATGGCAACGTTTCTTAACCGAGACATACTACCAGCCGCCCCGCTCCGCGACAAGAAAAGATTGCCGTTTCGGCACGCAAAAAAGGTGGCACCCCCGACGCCCGGACATGTGAAAGCGCCTTCACAAATGAAAATTGTGATTGACCCCGCGCGCCGCATGCCCCATGCTGGTGGCGTCATGAGTACTGTTCTGATTATCGGCGCCGGGGGCGTCGGGCATGTGGTGGCTCACAAATGCGCTCAGATGAGCGAAGTCTACACCGAAATCCATCTGGCTTCCCGCACTGTCTCGAAATGCGGCGCCATCGCCGAAGACGTCCGGAAGAGGACGGGGAGAACGGTGCGCACACACGCCGTCGATGCCGATGACGTGCCCTCCACCGTGGCGCTGCTCAGAGAAGTGAAGCCCGAGCTCGTGCTCAACGTCGCCCTGCCCTATCAGGATCTCCCTCTGATGGACGCCTGTCTGGAAGCAGGGGTGAATTATCTCGACACTGCCAATTATGAACCGCGCGACGTCGCGCACTTCGAATATTCCTGGCAGTGGGCCTATGAGGAGTGCTTCCGCAAGGCGGGACTCACCGCGCTGTTGGGCAGCGGCTTCGACCCCGGCGTGACCAATGTCTACACCGCATGGGCGCTCAAACACCATCTCGACGAAATCCATACGCTCGACATCATCGACGTCAACGGCGGCAACCACGGCCAGGCGTTCGCCACCAACTTCAACCCCGAAATCAACATCCGCGAGGTGACTGCCCCCTGCCGCCACTGGGAGGACAACGCCTTTCAAGAGACGAAGGCTCTGAGCACGCACCGAGCTTTCACCTGCCCGGAGGGCGTCGGCACCTTTGAGATCTACCGCATGTTCCACGAAGAAATGGAAAGCCTGGTGAAACACATTCCGTCCATTCGCCGCGCCCAGTTCTGGATGTCCTTCTCACCCAGTTATATCAACCATCTGCAAGTGCTCGAGGACGTAGGCATGACGCGCATTGACCCCGTTGAATACAACGGTGCGCAAATCGTCCCTCTCCAGTTTCTGAAGGCTGTGCTGCCCAACCCCGGAGACCTCGGCAGAACAACTCGGGGCCGCACCTGTATCGGCGTCGTGGCGACAGGCGTGCGCGACGGCCGGTTCAAGGGCGTCTATATATACAACATCTGCGACCACGAGAAATGCTTTGAGGAAGTCGGTGCGCAGGCCGTCTCCTACACGACCGGCGTGCCTGCCGCCATCGGCGGTTCGCTCCTGCTCCAAAACATCTGGAAGGGACCGGGCGTGCTCAACATGGAACAGAACGACCCCGATCCCTTCATGGCCGAGCTCAACCGCCGGGGGCTTCCCTGGAAGTGCCTGGAACTCACCGAAGAGCAGGCCCGCAATCTACACGTTGTCTGATGCTGGGGAATCTCCCCTGCCGTTGTTTCTGTAAAAAAGAGCCGCTCGTCGAGAGCGGCTCTTTTCTGCAATTAATAATATTAATTATCTTATCGCCAGCCGGTTCAAGCCTTGAGCGCAGCGCCCTCCTTGGCCTCGATCGCCTTTTTGGCGGCGTCGAAGATAGAATCGAAGGCGGCGGCGTCCTGCACGGCGAGATCGGAAAGAACCTTACGGTCCATTTCGATGTTCGCCGCCTTGATGCCTTCCATAAAGCGGGAATAAGTCAACCCGCGATCACGGGCGGCAGCCGAGATACGAGCGGTCCACAAACGGCGGAATTGTCCTTTCCTCTTCTTGCGGTCGCGGTACTCATATTGCCAAGCCTTGTACACCGCATCTTTCGCGTAGCGGAAGAGCTTGCTGCGGAATCCGCGAAAGCCCTTTGCACGAAGAAGGATGCGCTTACGGCGCCGGCGCGAGGCCGGCCCATTGGTAGCACGTGCCATAGTATATGTCTTCTTGATTGAACAGACTGTTCTTCCTCACCTCTCCGCAGTCTCGCCTGTTCTGATCTCCCCGCGGGGGGAAGAAGGCTACGAAAAGGCCGCCCGTTCCGCGGGCGGGATTTCTGGGTGTTGCCGATTGATCCGAAAAAGTTCAGGCAAAGGGCAGATTCTGCTTGATAGACCAGACTTGGGTTTCATCCACCAGAGCGGGCTTGCCCAAATGACGCTTGCGCTTGCTCGATTTTTTCTGGAGAATATGCCGCTTGCCTTGCCTGCGGCGCAGAACCTTCCCTGAACCGGTAACCTTGAATCGTTTGGCAACAGCCTTACGCGTCTTGTTTATACCAGCCTTACGGGTCATGGTGGAGAGATGATACGCTTTTTCTCGCCGTTGACAAGAAAAATTTCCCGTTTTCTGCAATTATGTCGCTCATCGAGGCACTCGCTGCCGATCTCCGGCAAAATCGGCTTGAACCTCTCTTCGCCTTTTCGTATGATCATGCGTATTCCCGCACGACATGCCGCCTGAAGAAAAACGAATGCGCCCGCCAATTGCAGGTTCGAGCCCTGACCGCTCCTTTCCGCAAACGGCGCGCCCCCGGGGCATGCCAATGAGGGAAAAGGCGGCTGGAAAACGGGCGGCTCTCCCGGAGTGCCGGGCAACTTGAAGTCACACACCTCCCTGATGATTCGCCGCAACAGACCGGACATCCCCAAGAACCGCGCCCCGGCATACCTTCGCCTTGGTATCCTTGCCGCATTTATTTTCAACGCGTTTATTGTGCGGAAAATTTGGTTGCTCTGCATCCCGAACGGCGGCGATGCTTCATGGCTGGTCTGGCTGGCCGCCGCATGGCTGGCGGCCGCGGCAACGGCATGCGTAAACACGGAAAAGATAACACCCTATGTAACTATCCCTCTCATGCTTGTGGTAACTGCTGCACTCGGCTTCTGCGCAGGGCTGGTCTCGGTGGCTCCGCCTCCGCTTCCGGCGTTTATAGCCGGGTGCTGCGCTCTCGCCGCGCTCGCATTTTTCGGCATGTACCGCCTTTTCAAGCGCTTCATGCGCAGGAAAAGTCCTGCTCAAGCCACTCCGTTGAAGATCAGCCTGCTTTTGCTGACTGCGCTGGGAGTCTACGGGATACTCGTTCTGAGCATGCCCGCCTCCGGGGACAAGATCCGCGCCCGAATCGAAACCGCCGTGGCGCAGATGGGCGAAAGCTCCGAAAGCATCGGGGAAATCCGGCCGGAGCGCTTGTTGTCCGGCGGATTGTGCGGGTATACCGTCCGCACGGAGAATACGCTCTATTATTTCAACAAATACGGGGCTCTGCTCCGTACGGAGCCGTGCCCGTCCGACAAGCCGGAAGAATACAGATGGCCATCGCGCACGTGGCCGCCTGCCAGCCGCCACTTTGTCGAATTCAACGGCAGGCGGTGACGGCGGGCACGGCGGAAATGTCTTGAATCGGGGGCTCTTTGCGGTACGATAGGCGCATGACTTCATCCGTACGCACCCGTTTCGCCCCTTCGCCGACCGGTTACCTGCACATCGGCGGCGCCCGCACGGCTCTGTTCAATTGGCTTTTTGCCCGTAAGATGGGCGGCTCTTTCGTACTGCGCATCGAAGACACCGACCAGGAACGCCACGTCGAAGCCGCCACTCAGGCCATTTTTGACGGGCTGAAATGGCTCGGTCTCGACTGGGACGAAGGTCCCGGAGCGGGGGGGGACTACGGCCCCTATTTCCAAAGCAGGCGCAAAGAGATTTATGACCGCTACTTTGAAAGGCTCCTGGCGGCGGGACGCGTGTACGAATCTCCCGCTCCCAATCGCAAAGACGAGAACGGCGACGACATACCCGGGACGTCCCAGGGCACGGTATGGCGCTTCCGCTTCAAACGGGAGCACGCCATGACGCTGCACGATCTCATCTGCGGAGACATCACGGTGGACTACACCCACGAGGGAAATACCCCCGACATGGTGGTGCGCCGCTCCGACGGCTCTTATATCTTTCACCTCGTCAACGTGGTGGATGACATCGAGATGAAGATCTCTCACGTGATTCGAGGCGAAGATCACGTCATGAACACCTTCAAGCACCTGCAACTCTTCGAGGCTCTCGGGGAGCCGGCGCCTGTCTACGCCCACATTCCCCTCATCCAGAACCCGAACGGCTCGAAAATGTCGAAGCGCGACACCGGAGCCGCCTTGGGCGCCTATCCGGAGGAAGGATTTCTCCCTGAAGCCGTCATGAATTTCATCGCCCTGTTGGGATGGAACCCGAAAGACAATACCGAACTGTTCAGCAAGAAAGAGCTCATCCGGCACTTCAGCCTCGAGGCCGTGAACCGTTCGGCCGCCAAATTCGATATAACCAAGTGCAAATGGATGAACCAGAAGCACATTCTTGCACTGACCGGGGATGAATTCACTTGCGCCGCCCTGCCCTTCTGTCTCGCGGCGGGTCTGCGGGACACTCCGGAGCTGCGCACGGCTCTCCCCTCGCTGCAGAAGAAAGTGCAACTGCTTTCGGAGGTTCCCGCCCATTTCCGCTTTCTCGACGCAATCGAGTATGATGCGGAAATGGTTGCGAAGCTTCAGCCCGACGCGAAGGAGCTGCTTGATGCCTTCCGCCGCGATCTCGAGGCTCTTCCAGTGTTCGACGGCTACGCAGCGGCCGACAGCATGAAACCTTGGGCGAAGGAACATGGAGTCAAGCCCGGCGCCATCATGTTTCCCGTGCGCGTGGCTCTCGTCGGCTCGCACGCAGGCCCCGACTTCGGGGATGTGTTCACCCTGCTCGGCCGGGACGAGTGCCTTCGCCGCCTGAATATCCTGCCTGTACCGGCCGCCAAGATCTAACGCATGAAGAAGCGGCCCTTCGCCACGCTGCTGTTCCCGTTGTTTGCGCCGGCCGCCCTGTGCGCTGCTGCAGACGGCGTGCGCGATGCAAGCCTCCCCTCTCTCGCCCGCAGGCAGATAGGCGTCACCGTCGCTTACGATCCATCCTACGTGCAGCTCGATTACCCCATGGGCGACGTGCCCGCCGGCCGCGGCGTGTGCACCGACGTCGTCATCAGAGCATTCCGCCTCAATGGACTCGACCTGCAACAGGCTGTGCATGAAGATATGAAGCGGAATTTCGGCAAGTACCCGAAAATCTGGGGGCTGAAACGCCCCGACAGAAACATCGACTACCGCCGTGTGCCCAATCTGATGAGATTCTTCGAACGGCAGGGCTGGTCCGTACCCATCTCCCGGGAAGCGGCGGACTATCTGTCCGGCGACATCGTCATCTGTCTCGTGGGCGACACCCTGCCGCACATCTTCATTGTCTCGGATCGCAGGAATAAACACGGCCGGCCGCTGATCATCCACAATATCGGCAGAGGCACCCAAGAGGAGGACGGACTGTTCGACTACAGGCTCACAGGCCATTACCGCCCGAAATGATCGACCGGGAGTCCATGGAGAGTTCTCCGGAAAGCGGCGGCTTTCTGGGGCTTGAATTGCCCCTTGTGGACGACTTTCCGCAAAGGGGCGTCCCGCTCAATTCCGGCCGCAACGCTCTTGAATACATTCTGACGGCTTTGGGGAATGTGCGCCGAGTGTATCTCCCGCTCTACACCTGCCCCAGCCTGCTCACTCCATTGCAGCGGCTCGGCATTCCCTTCGAGCGCTATCTCATCAATGATTCCCTCGAACCGGACGAATATGCTCCTCCCTGCCCTCGGAAAGGGGAATATGTACTTTACACCAATTATTTCGGCGTGAAGGAACGAGCCGTGGACGCGCTTGCCGCGCGGTATTCCGGCCGCATCATCATCGACAACGCGATGGCTCTCTATTCTCCGCCCCGCCCCGGCGTGCCGACCTTCTACAGTCCGCGCAAATTCTCCGGGCTGCCGGATGGAGGAATAGCCTGTCTCAACGGCTCGGACACGCTGCCGCCACCTCCCGACACTTCGTACGAAACTGCCGGCTTTCTCCTCCACGCGCTCGACTGCGGTCTCGCCGCCGCCGCTCCGGGTGCGGAAGCCAATGAACAACGCCTCGATCGCGCACCCCTGCGCGGCATGTCCCCCCTCACGGAAAGGCTCATGCGCTCCATTGGCTACAAAGCAGCCGGGGTTCGACGCCGCGGCAACTTTCATTTTCTTCACAGGGAACTGGGCTCCATCAACAAACTGCGAATCGACCCCGACTCCGTCGGGACGCCGTTCTGCTACCCGTTCCGCACCAATCTCGCCGAACTGCGCGGCTATCTCATCGACCACAACATTCACCTTCCCGTCTTCTGGCCCCACCTCGTCGACTCCCCGCCCTTTTCCACGGAGGCGCGGATCTCCCGCGACCTGCTCCCCCTTCCCGTCGACCAACGCTGCACCCTTGAGGACATGCGCCGCATCCTCTCCCTCATCCGCCGGTTCATGGGGTGAGGGAGAGCAGCCCCGCGCGGCGCACGCCGAGCCGGGGAACGGAGGCAGAGCCGTCCTTTTTCCCCCGGAGCGTTTCCCCATCTTCCGACTTCCCGGCGGGTGGTGCGGCGGGCGTCGTTTCGCCCTGTTCCGTTTTTCCCGGCACCCGGCAGCCTGCATGCTCGGCGGGAGCGGAGATGAGGCGATGCACGGCGGATTTTGAATCCGCTGTCAACTCCGGAAATCGCTTTCCCTTGAAGAAAAGTTGCTTGAGTTCCGTTTT
>JAJQGU010000067.1 GCA_021200315.1 Akkermansiaceae bacterium | reverse complement strand
CCCTGCCGGAGGACAATTCGCAGATTTTTGCGAGTAAATACGAGACCGTCCTGCCAAGCAAAGAGGATTTGAAAAAGTTACTGGAGGAGCAGATGGAAGAGGATTGACGACGATAAAACGGATTCCAAATCTGAGTTGTAATTGAGGGAATTTTAGTAGTATATAACGCATAAAGCGAACTAAATATGAGGTGATGACTAGATGGCTGAAAATTCGATAAACAAAATCATATACTTTGACAAAGAAACCATTCGGAACATTTTGCAAGAAAGAAATCATGGCAAATCATTGAAAGAAACCAGTATATCTTCTTCAACCCAAGGACAAGCTTCTGCCTCTGCAGAAGTATCTGCGAAACTAAAATTAGAAGTTCCTATCATGTCACGCTTACAATTTCTATTTACCGGAAAGATTGATGCTTCATATGTTATTAAGCGTGACAGTACAACTACGATTTCGTCAACGGAAATATCAGAGTTTGAAAAACTTAAATCATCGCTAGCTGAAATTCCGAATGTACAGCTGTATGATATCGAGAATTCATCCACCTCTTTACGGGTTGCAGGAGGATATTTGAAAATTGTAAAGGGCGGAGTAGATGGCTTGGATACTAAGGAATTTAAAACTGTGATGGATAGCTATGACGGATATGATACCTACCTGGCGGATGATGGATGCTATGTCCGCTTCAATAACTCTGCGTTTGTGAGTAATTACAAACGAAATGATTTGCTTACAACAAGGATGACGCTGTATTGTATATCTGTTGGAGAATTTGATAAGACTCGCTTTGATTTTGTCCAAGAAATAAGCAAGATGGAAAGGCTAGTATCAACGACTAATAAGCAACAAACTTTGGCTGATATACATCCGTCAACGATCGAGGTTACTGAAAATAAAACTAAGATGGATGGAGCACAAAAATCAAAAGATAAGGTTGTGCTTTACGATGTTTTGTATGCTTGTGTTACTGCAGATGCGAAGAATGGGGAAGCTACCAAATGATGGATAAGAGAAAATACCATATAGTTGTTGGCTCTAAAGCTTTCTTCGATGATAGTATATGGGATTTTTCTGCAGATACTCAACCAGAAGCTTTCTTGGAACTTGTGAGGCTTTCTGATGTGGCAAAACAAAGTGGAAAAGCTTTTATAGAAAAAACCGATAAGCTAATTGTAAAGAACAGCGATTACCACGGTATTGTAGTAACGGCACATGATCGCTTGGGATCTTTAATTGAAGATTTAACAACTGATGATGCTGAAATATACATACACAATCCGCCTCGAACACTAAGAACATATTTGGAAGATCAATACAGTCGCTCGCTTATTGAGATTGATGACAAATCAGAGGAGTATGGGATCAAACGAGATTCCGACGCTTTTGTTGCTAACATTACAGATATTTCATCAAATTTGTTTGGACAGCAATGTGCCATAGAGGAGATAAGCAAAAGCCTATGGTATTTGACAACTGTAAAGCGAGAGAAGCCATATGTGATAATGTTATACGGAAATAGTAGCATAGGAAAAACCGAATTGGCTAGGGAAGTTTCGCAAAAATTTTTCGGTGGCAAGTGCTTGGAAAAGCACCTGTCGATGTTTAAAAATGATAATTACTCGGATTATTTTTTTGGAGATGCGCCTAATAGAAAAAGCCTTGGATTTGATTTGCTTGAACGTGAGTCAAATTTGATTTTCTTTGATGAAATGGACAAATGTCCGGAGTATTTTTTCTCTGCATTCTATACTCTTTTTGATAACACACAGTTCAAAGATGCAACATATGACGTTGATGTCTCTGGCATAGTAATAATTTTGACCTCAAATTATCAGACAGAGGATGAAATGAAAAAGCAACTTGGACTCCCTATATTTTATCGTATTGACAAGATGATTCATTTTGATGATTTTAACTGCGACACGATATATGCGATAGTTAGACACGAAATAGATTTGAGAAAGTCCGAATATGAAGGCAAGTTGACTACGGAGATGGTATATGCTGCGGTAAGTCCTTTGATATTTGCGACCGGTGAAAACGCAAGAACTATAAAGTACAAAGTTCAACAGGTTATCGAAGAACTTTTATTCAAAGAGGTCAAAGAAAAGATTGTGGAACAGGAAGCGGTTCCACCACATTTGTCTGACGACAAAAGTAGTGGTGACGATGATAAGGATGTGGATACTTATGGTACTAGTTCGAGTGAAATGAGGTAGCACAAGACTCTTAAAGTTTTTCTTTGCCCTCACACTAGATAAATGTCCCGAATATCACACACTATTCGGGACAAAATTTATGTCATTCATGCCCGCAAAATTCAGTAAAGCTCTTGCACCCCAATTACAAATATGTTATAATCCAAGCAAAGATAAATAGTACACTTTAACTATTACAACACAGGTAACATCGTACTTATCAGACCGATAGGAATACGATAACTTAACTCCCGTACGGGAGACAATACGGATAATCAAGACAGCCTGAAGACCACGAAACATATTTCCTAAGCAAAAAAGCGTTAAGTTTTGCTTTGGGCAACGAGTGGGAGTGAAACTGCAGATCTTATAAAGCCTTGTTTTAGTCCACTTCGCACAAAGCATGACAGTGCTAGTCCTTGATAAAACCGACGAAGCTGAGAATAGTCCCGCATAATATCCAGCCAATCATCAACAGCTTTTTCATTTTCACTGCTGGCGGCAATCTGTTCGGTCAGCTTCTTGCGCCGTTTCTGCTTGGCATTGCGCTCGGTTTCATAGCTGTTCAGAAGCTGGATGCAGGGATTTTCGGGGATGTGCCATATAACCTTGTCCTCGTAGTCGTACTGTACCAGTTTGTCAAGCTCGAAAAGCCGTTTGACCAGTGCTGACAGCTCCGCACGAAGTGTCATGGCGTTCTCTATGCTCGCGGATTCCTTTTTGACGAGAAATTTGCCCACGCAGCCTTTCGCGGCTGTTCTGTACCCACAGAGCATTACAACGGATGTCGGTCAGTATCCACCTGAGCCAGCAGCTTTTGGCTGATATAGTTACAGGAACAGGCTTGCTTGCCGCCGGATATATAGCGGTTACGGATATAGTCTTTATATTCCGGCTTCTGCTTTGTCTGCCGTTTCCGATAATCCCAGATATACCTCATTGAAGTACACCGAAGCAGACCACCGAACAGGGAATCGTGTGCCGCTTTTGCCGCATCCGTGACTTGCGCG
>JAJQGU010000060.1 GCA_021200315.1 Akkermansiaceae bacterium | reverse complement strand
CCGCCGCAGACGGCAAGCGCGTTTCGGAGCCGCCCAGCCTGTCAGCGGCCGGGTTCGAAGTCTTCGCATCTGCCGGAGCCCCTCCCGATCTGCGCAATGCCCGCGTTCCCGATCCTTATGGCTTGGGGTGTTCATGGGCAGCCGGGAAGGGGTGCCTACATGTGTGAATGGAGGGCGGAGAGAAGGAGCAGGGCTCGGACTTCCCCGGCTTGCCGGGCTTATTGGGTACGGGTTTCGGAGCGGGCGGCCCGCCCGAAAGAATGCGGAAATTCACGGAAAAGGCTTGATTCGTTCCGCAAATGTGCTACGCTTCCCGCCGTTTTTTCCCGCCCGGCGGGCTTTGGTGCCCCGATCACTCGCCGGCGTATGGGGCCGAGAGGAGAAAAAACTTAACACGAACAAAAAACATCAATGAGTAAAGAAGAATTGGAAGCCTTGATCGACAGCAAGCTTCCGACTTATCACAAGGGCGACATCGTGAACGGCACGATCCTTGAAATCCGGCCGCAGGTGGTTCTTGTGGACATCGGCTACAAATCCGAAGGGGTGATCCCCCGCTCGGAGTTTGAAGACGAGGAAATTGAAGTGGGGGATCAGATCGAGGTGCTCCTGGAGAGCCTCGAGAACGACGAAGGTCTGGTCGTCCTCTCCAAGGAGAAGGCCGCCCACAAGCAGAACTGGGAAAAGATCGTGGCCGTGTACCGCGAAGGCGGCCTCGTGAAGGGCAAGGTCAAGAGCGTGGTGAAGGGCGGCCTGATGGTCAACGTGGGCGTGGAGGCCTTTCTGCCCGGCTCCCAGGTGGACATCATTCCGCCCAAGGATCTGAACGAATACGTGGGCAACGTCTACGAATTCAAAATCGTCAAGGTGAACGACGAGCGCAAGAACATCGTCCTCTCCCGCCGCGAAGTGATCGAGGCCGAGCGCTCCGAACAGCGCCAGATCTTCCTCGAGACGGTCAAGGCGGGCGACAGGGTGCAGGGCACCGTCAAGAACCTCACGGACTTCGGCGCGTTCATCGACCTGCACGGCATGGACGGCCTGCTGCATATCACCGACATGAGCTGGGGCCGCGTGAACCATCCCTCCGAAGTGCTGCACATCGGGCAGACTCTGGAGGTGCTCATTCTCGAGGTGGATCGCGAAAAGGAGCGCGTCTCCCTCGGCCTCAAGCAGATGAGCGACAACCCATGGGCCGACATCGAGAAGAAGTACCCGATCGGCAAGCGCGTCCACGGGCGCGTAACCAAGCTGCTTGCCTACGGCGCCTTCGTGGAGCTGGAAAAGGGCGTGGAGGGTCTCGTGCATGTGTCCGAGCTCTCGTGGGTAAAGCGCATTTCGCGCCCGAGCGACGTCCTCTCCCTCGATCAGGAGATCGAGGCGGTGGTGCTCAACATCTCGGTGGACGAGCAGAAGATTTCCCTCGGCATCCGCCAGCTCGACGAAAACCCGTGGGAAGCCATCGAAACTCGCTTCCCGATCGGCACGGTTATCACGGGAGCCGTACGCAATCTCACCCCCTACGGCGCTTTCGTGGCTCTGGAAGAGGGGATCGACGGCATGATCCACGTCTCCGACATGAGCTGGACGCGCAAGATCAATCATCCCTCCGAGGTGCTCAAGAAGGGCGACGTGGTCGAAGCCCGCGTGCTCAATATCGACAAGGAGAACCAGCGCGTCTCCCTCGGCATCAAGCAGCTCGAGAGCGACCCATGGGAATCCATCGACGAACGCTTCAAGGTGGGCGATGTCGTCAAGGGACAGGTGGCCAAGATCACTGCCTTCGGTGCCTTTGTGAACCTCGACGGCGACATCGACGGCCTCATCCACATTTCCCAGCTCTCGGAACAGCACGTGGAGCGCGTGAAGGATGTGATCAAGGTGGGCGAGGAAGTGCAGGCCCGCGTGATCAAGGTGGACAAGATCGAACGCCGCGTCGGCCTCTCCGTCAAGACGATGAACTACGACGCCGAGCAGCTTCACAAGGAGACCACCGCTTTCGATACGGTGAGACCCGGCGACTTGGTGGGCCTTGAACAGGCTTTCAAGCTCGCCTCTCTCCAGTCCGAGGAATGGAGTCCGTCGGAAGGGGGCAAGTGAAAGCCTCTCCCGGCGCTTTTTCCGCCCCGCCTCCCGCCGCTGCGGCGGGGGGCGGCTTTTTTTGTGCGCGGAGGGAACGGCGGGCGGCGTCGTTTTCAGGCTTTCCACGGCGGGGAGGGTATGCTAGACTGAACATGTCCATGGCTTCGTCAACTTGTGCCCGGCAGCTGTTTATTCTGGATGGCATGGCTCTTGCCTACAGAGCTTTCTATGCCTTCGTCCGCTCGCCCATGCGGTCGCCGAAGGGGGTGAATACCTCCGCCGTCTTCGGCTTCGTCAATACGCTGGCGGCCATTTTGGACAGGGAGAATCCCACGCATCTCGCCGCGTGCTTCGATGCCGGGCGCGACACCTGCCGCCGCCGCCTCTACCCGGAGTACAAGGCCAACCGGCAGGCCATGCCCGAGGAGCTGCGGGCCTCCATCCCCCCGATTCTGCGCATTCTGGAGCTGATGGGCATACCCGTTCTGCGGGCGGAGGGCTGCGAGGCGGACGATCTGATCGGCACGCTCACGCGCCTGGCTGAGGCTGAGCCCGACATGGAGTGCTTCATGGTGACGCAGGACAAGGATCTCGGGCAGCTTCTCTCCCCCCGGTGCCGCATGTGGAAGCCCGCCGTGCGCGGCGCGGGGCACGAAGTGATCGACTGCGCCCTGTTCAGCGAGACGTGGGGCATTGAACGCCCGGAGCAGATCGTCGACATACTCGCGCTGATGGGCGACGCCTCGGACAACATCCCCGGCGTGCCGGGCGTGGGGGAAAAGACGGCGAAGGCTCTCGTGGCCGAGTTCGGCTCGGTGGAGAACCTGCTGGAGCACACCGACCGGCTCCGGGGCCGGCGGAGGACTCTCGTGGAGGAGCACGCGGACAGCGCGCGCCTTTCGAAGAGGCTGGCCACGATCATCCGCACGGTGCCGCTGGAGCTGTCGATCGAAGATTGCAGGCGGCGCGGCTTCGACGCGGAGGCGCTGCGCGCGGAGCTGCTGGGATATGGTCTCAAGACGCTGGCCGCAAGGCTGTGCGGCGAAGCGCCCGGCAAGGGCGAACCCTCTGCCGGCGGCGGGCAGCTGGAGCTCTTCCGGGAGGAGGGCGGGACGCGGTTCCCTGAGTCGGCGGAGCGCCGCTGCGAGCTCGCCGACACGCCGGAAGCCCGAGCCCGCCTGGCCGCGGAGCTGCTCGCCGCCCCCGCGTGGAGTTTCGCCGCCGAAACCGCGGGCACGGACGCCCTGAACGCCTCTCTTCTCGGCATATCCTTCGCGCTCCGTCCCTTCGAGGCGTGGTACGTGCCCGTGGATTCCGCCGATGCCCTGGAGCCTTTCCGGGCGGTTTTTCTTTCGTCGGCGGAGAAGATCGGGCACGATCTCAAGTCCGAGCTCGAAGCGCTGAGCCGCGCGGGCGTCGATGCGGCCGGACCCTTTTTCGATACGATGCTCGCCCACTCGGCTCTGGAACCGGGGCGGAGGCACGGGAGGGATGCCCTGGCCGGGGAGCTGCTGGGGTGCCGCCTCATGCGCCCGGCGAAAATCGCCGGCGAAGAGACGGACGCCGCCTCCGTGTCCGTGGAGACGATGGCTCGGTACGCGGCGGAGGCCGCCGACGTGACGCTGAGGCTGGCGGACGCGCTGCGCCTGCTGCTGGCCGAAAACGGGATGGAACGGCTGATGCGCGAGGTGGAGTTTCCGCTCGTTCCCGTGCTGGCCTCCATCGAAGAGGCGGGCATGCGCGTCGATACGGAGCTTCTGGAGGAGGCTTCGGAAAAGCTGGGACGCCGTCTCGGCGCGCTGGAGGAGCGGATCGGCGCCGCCGTGGGCAGGGAGATCAACATCAATTCCCCCAAGCAGCTTGGCGAGCTCCTCTTCGGCACGATGAAGCTCGCCGCCCGTCCGGAAAAGACGAAGACCGGGCAGTATGTCACCGATGAAAAGACCTTGAAGAGGCTCGCCCCCGCCTCTCCGCTGGTGGCCGACATCCTCGAATACCGCGAAGTCGCCAAGCTGAAAAATACCTACCTCGACGCGCTGCCCAGATACATCTCTCCCCGGGACGGCCGCATTCACACGACGCTCATGCAGATGGTCACGGCCACCGGAAGGCTGGCGTCGCAGTCCCCCAATCTGCAGAACATCCCCGTCCGTACCGAAGAGGGACGCCTCATCCGCAGGGCGTTCGTCCCGGAAGACGGGCGGTTTTCCATCCTCTCGGCGGATTATTCACAGGTGGAGCTGCGCGTCATGGCCGCGCTCTCCGGCGACGAGCGCCTGATCGAGGCGTTCCGCGAGGAAAGGGACATTCACACGGAAACGGCCGCCCGCGTGTTCCGCGTCCGCCGCGAAGAGGTGGACGGCGCCATGCGCCGCACGGCCAAGACGGTGAATTTCGGCATCATCTACGGGATTTCCCCTTTCGGTCTTTCGGAGCGGCTGAACTGCTCCCGCGGCGAGGCCGCCCGGCTGATCGAGAGTTATTTCGGCGAGTTCCCGGGGGTGAAGGCGTTCATGGAGTCCCTCGTTTCGCTGGCTGCCGCCCGCGGCTACGCGGAGACGCTCTGCGGCCGCCGCCGCCGTCTCCCCGACTTGAAGTCGGGCAATCGCAATCTGCGCGCCGCGGCAGAACGCACGGCCGTCAACACCCCCATTCAAGGCACTGCGGCGGATATGATCAAGCTGGCCATGGTGCGCGTGGCCGGATTGCTGGCGGGGCGCCGGTCGCGCATGATCATGCAGATTCACGACGAGCTCGTACTCGAGCTCGCGCAGGGAGAGGAAGAACTCGTCCAGGAGGTGGCGGAGGCGATGCGGTCGGCTCTTCCTCTGCCGAACGGCGTGCCCCTCTCCGTCGAGGTTCATACGGGGGCGAACTGGCTCGAAGCGCACTGACTGGGGATGACGGACAACGAACCCATCGAAATGGAGAAAGGCCCGGTAGACGACGCCTTGATGCGGCGCATTCTCATGCAGTGGTACCGGTCTTCGCGCTCGGGGTTCATGCGCGCGCTGGAATGGGTGACGACGGGGGGCTTCGCGGCTTCCGCGGTCTGGTTCATGTATCTGCGCTTCAGCCTCTTCACCTGGATTTCGTTGGCCGGTCTCATTCTGAGCTCCTTGGTGATTCACGGCTACGTGCCTCTGTTGGCCCGCGCCGCGCTCGGGAATTTGAAAAAGGCGCCCTCGTATGGGAAGATCAAGCGCTACCGCTTCACCGCGGATTCCTTTTCGTTCCAATACGGCGATCTCCCTCCCGTCGAAGGCCCTCTTTCCGCGTTTGAAGAGGCGCGCCTCACGCGCGACGCTCTTCTCTTTCTGGGGAACGGCCGGCTCGCGCTCTGGCTTCCCCGCGCCGGAATGGGCGAAGAGATGCTCGGGGCGCTGCTCTCCCGGCTGCGGGCCTGCGGAGTCCGCGTCACGGGCGCGCGCGCCGTGCGTGCGGGGCGTCAGCCGAAGAACGCGAGGGAGGCGGGCGGCGGAAGCTCGGGGAAGGGCGCATCCGAGGAAAGGTGATCCTCGAGCGTTTGAATAAGCTCCCGGCGCGAGGCCGCCCGCCTCATGCGGAAGCCGAAATCCGCCGGCAGATCGTCCGCGAGGTAGGCGAGATATTTTTTCATGCGGGCGCAGTGCCCGCTCTCTCCGGCGCCTTGCCGGCGGGCCGTCTCTTCCATCAGGACGAGCGCGTATTCCAGCAGGTCGCGGTACGCGGGCGGTTTCCCTCCCCGCAGGACGCGGAAGATCCATGGGTTGCGCACGGCTCCCCGCCCGATCATGAGCCCGGCGGGTGAGGCCGCCTGCATCCATGCGCAGGCCGTTCTCCTGTCGGCGATGTCTCCATTGGCGTACACGGGGCAGGCCAGTTCGCCGACGGCGCGGGCCACGGCCTCCCGGTTCACGGAGCTGCGGTACATGCCCTCGCGCGTGCGGGCGTGCACCGTCACGAGATCGGGGCCGACGCGCTTCAGAACGGGCAGGATGTCCTCCCACTCGTCCTTTTCGCGCCACCCGATGCGGCTCTTGACGGAGAACATCCCCTCGGGGATTGCGGCGCGCAGAGCGGACAGCGCCGCCTCGAAGCGCCGCAGATCGAGCAGCAGAGCCGCCCCCGCGCCCTTGCGGCAGACGCGCGGCGACGGGCAGCCGGCGTTCAGGTCGACGCCTGCCACGGGGTATTCGAGCAGGACCCGGGCGTCGCGGGCCAGGGCGGCGGGGTCGGAGCCGAGCAATTGCGCCCGCACGGGGATCCCCGCCGCGCTCTCCGCCATCGTCCGCAGGAAGGGCGCCGGCAGGGGGCGTTCGTCCCGCCGGCTCCGGAAGTAGGGGAGCACAAGAAAATCCGGAAGGCAGCCCAGGCGTGCCAGGGTTCTCACGAAGGCGCAGTCCGTCACCTCCTGCATGGGCGCCAGGGCGAGGGGCGCATCAATGGGAAAGAGCCGTGCCATGCCCGTTTCTTCGCACAGGGAGGGCGCGCTGTCAAGCGCGGGGAGCGCCTTCGGACTTGACTCCGGCCGCCTGCTGGCCCACACTGTCTGTATATGGCCGCTTCTCCCCGGAAATCCGCAGTCAATGTCCGCCGCCCCGAGATCATGGGAGAGGTGGAAAAGGATATTCGAGAGCGTTATTTCAGCCCGCTGGTGGATCATATCCGCGCCTCCGGGAACGTGCTCGCGCTCGACAACATGACGGTGCGCCTCGCCCGGCATTTCGGCTTCTGCAACGGCGTGCGCCGCGCCATCGAGACCGCCCACGCGGCGCGGCTCGCCTTCCCCGGCCGGCGCATTTTTCTGATCGGCGAGATCATTCACAATCCGGATGTCAACCGCACGCTCGACGAAATGGGGCTGCACCGCCTGCCCTGGAAAGAGTGCGCCCGTGAATTCGAGCGGCTGGAGCCGGGCGACGTGGTGCTCATTCCCGCCTTCGGCGTGTCCGTGCCGTTCCGCCGCTTCCTGGAGGAGAAGGGCGTCGTTCTGGTCGACGCCACCTGCGGCGATGTGATGCGCGTGTGGCGGCAGGTCGCGCGCTTCGCGCAGAACGGGGTGACGTCCGTCATCCACGGCAAGGCCACCCATGAGGAAACCGTCGCCACGGCCTCGCACGCGCGGGGAGAGGACGGGCAGGGCCATTTCATCATCGTTTACACCCGGGAGGACGTCGAATGCCTCGCCGGCTACATTCTGGGAACCGGTTCGCGCGAAGAGTTCATGAACCGGTTCGCGCGGGCCGTCTCCCCGGGGTTCGATCCGGATGTGCACCTGAAATCCGTCGGCATGGCCAACCAGACGACGATGCTCGAGGAGGAAACCCGCCTTTTTCAGCAAATTCTGCGCGCCGCCGTGATGAAACGGGACGGCGGCCCCGGGAATTTCCGCATCTGCGATACGATCTGCAGCGCCACGCAGGACAGGCAATCCGCCCTGACCGAACTGCTCGCTCAGCCGTTGGACGCGCTCTTCGTCGTCGGCGGCTACAACAGCTCCAACACGGCTCATCTGGCTGAAATCGCCCGCCGCGTTCTGCCGGCCGCCTGCTTTGTCTCCGGCGCGGACTGCGTCGCTGGTTTGCGCTCCGTCCGCAGTTTCGACATCCGGACACGCGAAGAGAGGGAGACGGCTTTGCCCCCCGAGGCGTCGGATCTTTCCCGCCGCTGGGTGGTCGGCGTCACGGCCGGCGCGTCCTGCCCAGCCAGCAAGATAGAAGGTCTCATCCGCCGTCTGGCCGGGCTGCGCCGCTGTTCCCTGCCCGAATGAAAAATATGAAAGAAGTGATGAGGCCGCTCCGTAGTATGCTTGAACCAACCATCGAGAGATCATGAATCTTTTTTTCCGTCTGTTCGTTCCCCTGCTGGCGGCATTCGGCGCGGTGTCCGCCGCGGAGAAGCCGAGCTGGAAAGCCCCGAAGGCCGTGATTCTTTTCTATGCCGACGACCTCGGCTATGGCGATATCGGCGCCAACGGCGCGAAAAGCATCCCCACGCCGAACGTCGACAAGCTGGCGCGGGAGGGCCTGCGCTTCACCGACGCGCACAGCACCTCTTCGGTGTGCACACCGTCCCGTTTCGGCCTGCTGACCGGGAAATACCCTTGGCGCCAGCACGGGACGGGCATTCTGCCGGGCGACGCCGCCATGATCGTGCCCACGGCCGACAAGGCCATGACGCTGGCCTCTATGATGCAGGCCGCGGGCTACAGAACCGCCGCCATCGGCAAGTGGCACCTCGGCCTGGGCGACGGCTCCGGCCCCATCGATTGGAACGGGCCCATCAGCCCCGGCCCGAAGGAGGTGGGCTTTGACGAAAGCTACATCATGGCCGCCACGGCGGATCGCGTGCCTTGCGTCTTCATCCGCAACGGCGCCGTCGATAAGCTCGATCCGGCCGACCCCATCGTGGTCAGCTACAAGGAGAATTTTCCAGGGATGCCCACCGGCAAGAACAATCCGGAACTCCTCCGCGTCAAGGCGGTTCCCGGCAAAGGCCACGACAACACCATCATCAACGGAATTGGCCGCATCGGCTTCATGAAGGGCGGCAGGAGCGCCCTCTGGACGGACACCGACCTTGCCGACACCTTGACCGACGAGGCCGTCCGCTTCATCGCGGCCAACCGGGACAACCGGTTTTTCCTCTATTTCGCCACCAATGACATCCATGTTCCCCGGGATCCGCACGCCCGCTTCATCGGCAAGAGCCGGTGCGGCGTCCGCGGCGATGTGACCGTGCAGATGGACGATTGTCTCGGCCGGATCATGAAGGCTCTGAAGGAAAACGGCCTCGACAGGGACACGCTGGTCATTTTCACCAGCGACAACGGTCCCGTGGTCAACGACGGCTACCTCGACGGCTCCGAGAAGGATCTCGGCGCCCATCGGCCCGCCGGCCCCTGGCGCGGCGGCAAATATACCATTCATGAAGGCGGCACGCGCATGCCTATGATCACTTGGTGGCCCGGCTCCATCAAACCGGGCGTCTCGCCCGCCCTCGTCAGTCATGTGGATTTCGTGGCGTCTCTCGCCAGGCTGGTCGGCGTCCGCATTCCCGCCGGTTCCGCGCCGGACAGCACCGACCAGCTCGCCGCCCTGCTCGGCAGGGACGCGAAGGGACGCAGCGAGCTCGTCGAGCATAAAATGGACAACAAGCATCTGGCCCTTCGCCGCGGTTCGTACAAATACATTCCCAATCAATGCCTGAATGCCGCCCGCGGGGAAATGCGGGCGTCCCGCGCGGGATCGGGCGTTCTCATCGACTTGAAGGCGGATCCCGGCGAGACCACTGACATTTCCGCCAAGAAACCCCGGGTGGCGGAGGAAATGCGGAAGGCTCTCCAACGCTGTATCGACGCCGCCGTCAAGTGACGGCGGCGCGCCTTCCGCGCCGCATGCCCCGATTTATGGCTTGCAAGAACGGGCGCGTTGAGGCAGAATGGCGGCAGGATGATGTCTCCCGAAGAACAGCTGGATATTTTGATGAAGGGCACGGCTCGGGTGCTGGGGCCGGAGGAGTTGTTGGAGCGACTGAAGACGGGCCGCCCCCTGCGTGTGAAACTGGGCGTGGATCCCACGGCGCCGGATATTCATCTGGGGCATACGGTCGCTCTGGAAAAGCTGCGCCAGTACCAGTCCCTCGGCCATCAGGCGGTTCTGGTGATCGGCGATTTCACGGCGACGATCGGCGATCCCTCCGGGCGTTCGGTGACGCGCCCGCCGTTGACCCGCGGCGAGGTGCTGGCCAATGCGGAGACGTACACCGAGCAGGCGTTCAAGATCCTCGATCGGGAGAAGACGGAAGTGGTCTGCAACGGCGATTGGTTCCGCAGGATGACTTACGAGGATGTGCTGAAGCTCGATTCCCGCGTGACGATGCAGCAGATCCTCGCCCGCGAGGATTTCCGCGCGCGCGTTTCGGGCGGACAGGAGGTGCGCCTTCATGAAATCCAGTATCCCGTGATGCAGGGCTGGGATTCGGTGATGGTGCGCGCGGATGTGGAGCTCGGAGGCACCGATCAGCTTTTCAATATACTGGTGGGGCGCGACTTGCAGCGCGAAGAGGGGCAGCCGCCCCAGATTGCGATGACGCTGCCGCTGCTTGAGGGACTGGACGGAGCGAGGAAGATGTCCAAGTCCTACGGCAACTACGTGGGCGTGAGCGAGCCCGCCGGGATCATGTTCAGCAAGGTGATGAGCGCGAGCGACGAGCTGATGGATCGCTATTATGTGGTGCTGCTCGGCGAGGAGCGCGATGCCTCCCTGCACCCGATGGAGGCGAAGAAGCGCCTCGCGTGGAAGATCGCGGCGCGCTATCACTCGCCGGAAAGCGCCGACGCCGCCCGCATGGACTGGGAGCTGCGCTTTTCGAAGCGCGATCTCGCCGCCGCCGACTTGCCGGAACTTTCCATCGCTTCGCTGCCCGAGGGCGCGAACGCGCTCGCCGTCGTTTCGTACGCGCTCTCCGCGGTGTTCGGCGTGAAGAAATCCCACGGAGCCCTGCGCAGGGAGAATTTCGCGCCCGGCGCCATTCAGCTGGACGGGGAAAGGCTCACCGATCCTCTCGCCATGCCCTCGTGGCGGGCGGGTTCGGTGCTGCGCCTGAGCAGAAAACACGCAGTGAGGCTCACGGATTGAGTCTTGCACGAAGGGACGCAGGCCGCCATGGGTATGCTCAAACGCCTGACGGCGCGGCTGGATCGGTTTACGGTCGGGCTGCTGGCCGGCGTGATGCTCGGGATCTTTCTGCCCTGTGCGGGGCAGGCGGAGCAGTGGTTCAGGCAGGCGACGACGATCGCCATCATGCTGCTGTTCTTTCTGTACGGGGTGAAGCTCTCGCGCTCGTCGGTGGCCGAGGGGCTTCTGAATTGGCGGCTGCAGGGGCTCACGGCTTTCTTCACCTTCGTCTTCTTCCCGGCGATGGCTGTGCTGCTGCGGCCTGCGCTCGAGCCGCTGGTGACGCCCGGGCTCTACGCGGGGCTCATTTTTGTAAGCGTGCTGCCCTCGACGGTGCAGTCGAGCATTGCGTTTACCTCCATCGCCGGGGGAAATGTGCCGGCGGCCGTGTGTTCGGCATCGGTGTCAAGCCTGCTGGGCGTGTTCGTCACTCCTTTGCTGACGGGGCTGCTGCTGGGCGCTTCCGGCGGCGGGCCGGAAATGGGCGCCGACACCCTGCTGCAGATCTGCCGCCTCATTCTTTTTCCCTTCCTCGCGGGACAGTTGGCGCGCCCCTGGCTGAAGGGATGGATCGCGCGCCGCAAGACGCTCGTCTCCTGGACGGATCAATCGACTATCTGGCTGGTGGTCTACACTTCGTTCAGCGAAGCCGTGCTGCAGGGTCTCTGGAGCCGGCTGCCCCTGCCGGCGCTGGGCGGGGTCGTGCTGGTGTGCGCCGTTTTTCTGTCCATCGTGCTCGGAGCCACGTATTTCGCCGGCCACAAGCTCGGTTTTCCGCGCGGGGACTGCATCGCCATCGTGTTCTGCGGCTCCAAGAAAAGCCTCGCGACAGGCGTGCCCATGATGGGGGTGATCTTCGCGGGCAGTTCCGTGGATACGGGCGCTATGGTGATTCCTCTCATTCTGTTTCATCAGATTCAGCTGATGACGTGCGCCGCCTTGGCACGCAGGTGGCGTTCCGGAGCGGCGTCCGCCGCCGGAGACTGAACGCGCCGCCGCCGGTACGGCGTCCTGTCCGGCGGAAGAGGCGCGTCATTCTCCGCCCGTGCCCGTTCCCCCGGGGCGGGCGGCCGCGGCCTCGTCGGGCAGAGGCGCGGGGACGCCCTGCTCCCGGGGCATCTGGCCGTGCCGTGCGCGCAGGAGAGCGGCGGCCTCGCGGGCGAGGGTTTTCAGAATTTCCGGTTTGCCGGCGGAGAGGTCGCTGCGCTCGCCGATGTCCTCCGCCAGATTGTAGAGCTCCATCCTGCCGCCGATATGGTGGTAGATCAGCTTCCAATCCCCCTTCACCAGGGCGGTCTGCGGCCCGTAGCCCTCGCCTTTGCCCGCTCCTTCGCCCCAGAGATTCGGCACGTGGAAGAGCAGGGAGCGCGTCCGGCTCCGCAGGGGCGTTTCCCCGCGCAGCAGGGGCACGAAGCTCACGCCGTCCATAGTCTGCCGCGTGGCGGGAGTCCGCCGGCAGCCCGCCAGCTCCAGCAGGGTGGGGAAGAAGTCCTCCGCGATGACGGGCGTTGGGCAGACGCTGCCCGCCCGCGTTACCCCCGGCCAAAAGGCCAGCATGGGCACGCGGATGCCCCCCTCGTGGCAGGAGCCCTTTCCGCAGCGCAGCGGATAGTTGGAAAGCTCGTCGCCCATGCGGCCGCTGAGTGCTAAACCGCCGTTATCGCTGAAGAACAGGATGACGGTGCTTTCGGCGAGGCCGTTTTCGTCCAGCCAGGCCATGAGGTCGCCGAGGCTTTTGTCCATCCCTTCGATGAGGGCGGCATAGCGCCGCTCGTTCGCGCTCCAGGGAAAGCCGTCCTCCGGATGCTTCCGGAGCGCGCCGTCCGGATAGCGGCCGACGAAGCGCTTGTCATTTCCGCGTTCGTCGAAGGGCGCGTGTACGGCGTAGTGGCTCATGTAAAGGAAGAAGGGCTTCTGCTCCTGCTCCCGGAAAAGGCGGGTGAGCAGTTTCAGCGCTTCCCGGGTCAGCGCTTCGGTGAGGAAGATGTCGTTTTCATAATAGCCGTTCTCGTCCAGCCCGCGCACGTGGAAGCGCCCCTCTCCGTAACGCTTGGAGCCCCTGTAGTCCGCGGGGCCTCCGATTTCCGAACCGGCGATGTTGTAGTCGAAGCCGAAAAGGAGGGGATTCGCGCCTGGCGTGTCTTTGGCGCCCCAGTGCGCTTTGCCGCAGTGGATGGTCGTGTAGCCTTGGCGGCGCAGCAGCTCGGGCAGCGGCGTGCAGGTGGTGTAGGGGCGCTTCATGGCGTAGCCGTATGGCTCATTCGTGAGTGTCCGGCGGCTCTCGCCGCTCGGACGGGTGCCCTCGGGCTGCATGCCGTTGACGCTCCAGTCCGGCGGCGTCAGGTGCGGATCGCCCGCGTCCGTGGGCTGGTCGCGGAGCAGCGTCCAGTTTGTGACGCGGTGCCGGGCCGCGTTCATGCCGCTCATGAGGCTGCAGCGCGTCGGCGAGCAGATGGGGCTGGCGTAGGCGCGCGTGAAGAGCATGCCGCCGGCGGCCAGCCGCTCCATGTTCGGTGTGTGGTAGCGTGCGTTGAGGAACGTGCGCCGCGCCGCGCCATCCTCCCCGCGCCAGAAGGGCACGGAGGTGTCCTGCCAGCCCATGTCGTCCGCCACGAAGAGGAGGATGTTGGGCCTCGCCGGATTGGTGGAGGCGGCGGGCAGATTATGCGGCAGGGCGGCGGGAAGCGCGGCGAGCATGGCGGAAAGAGCGCCGCGGGAGAGGCGCTTCCATCTGCTGGGGCGGGCTCCTGCCGGAACCGGACTGGCCGCAATGGGAAACATTTTATGCTGGCGGAATGGGGGGACGTCCGCGCGTCAGGCGGATATTCTGGACGAAAGGGCGGCCGATATCAAGGATAATCGTTTCCCGACCGCGGGGATTCCGGATGGTTCGCCCGCGCCATGCCGGGCAGGGAAGGGGAAAAGAAGAGCGGCGGCATCTTCTCTGCGGCGGGGCTTCGCAGGGCGGTTTCCTTGGGACGCACTTGTCCGGCGCGATCGCTCCGGCGTCGGGCGGAATGGGCGGCTCCAAGCGAAATCCGGCGGGACGCGTTTTGCGCCCCGCCGGATTGAAGATGCAAATGGAGCAGAGGAGGTCAGGCGATCGTGCGCCGCCGGCGCAGGGTCATGAAGGCCAGGCCGAATAGCGCCAGAAGGCTCGAGGAGGCTTCTGGGAGGAGAGCGCTCGTGCTGAAGACTGCATTTGTGTTGATGTTGGTTCCCTGGGAAGAGCCGCTGGACGTCACCGCGCTTACGGTGAGGTCACTCGAAAGATTGGACGATGAGAGCGTGAAGCTGACTGTCTCATAATCATCCAGCGAAGACAGCACTTCCGTGACGTCGAGCGTGAGGCTTCCCGTCACTGTGCTGACGCCGCCGAATATTGAGGAGAGGTCATAGGTGATGGTCGAGTTATCCGTCGTGTATGAAGTGTCGCTGCTCAGCACGATAGTCACGTCAGTCAGGCTTACGGCCGCACTCGTTTCCGAATTGGCCGTGACGGAGGAAGAGGTGTCGAGCGTCACGCTGTTCAGCGTGATCGCCGTGCTCTCCTGGGTCGTTGTGATGGTGGTGTTCGTCAAGTCCGCGTTGGAAATCGCGTAGGCGCTGGCCGTCACCGTCACCGCCGCGTTTTCGAGCGAGGCTTCGCCGTCGGCTGAATCTTCGCATCGGGTGATCCCCGAGGATGAGATGTCCGCGTTGTACAGCGTTGCTTGGCCGCCGTCCTTCGCGGTGATGGTCGACGTCTGGTTCTCAGTTCCCACGACGATGGCGGCGGACGTTCCCTCACTGCCGCCGATGACGGCGGAGGCGTCGGATTCGATATGCAGGGTGCCGCTCACATACATTGTGCCGCCCGATATCGCGTATTGGGAGTCGCTGGAGTCGTCTTCCGCGCTGACGGCTGAGCCTGCTACCGTTCCTGAGCCGATCCAGACGTCTGCCGTGCAGACTGTGCCGCCCGTCTGCTTCAGGCTTCCGGATACGAGGTATATGTAGTCGCTTGCCGTCACAGTTCCTCCGCTGATGGTGAGGCTCGCCTGTTCGGAACCCGATTCGCTTGTGTAGCCGCAGCCAACCACCAGTGCGCTGACGGTCACTTCGCCGCCGCTTACGGTCATGGTCGAAGTCTCTGTTGTGTCGTCCCCTCCCATGAGAAAGAGTGTGCCGGCACTTAGGCTGCCGCCTGTCTGCACAATGTTTCCGCTGCGCCCCACCAGCATCGTGGCGGTGGTGACGGAGCTGCCATCCTCGAGTGTCAGCGTCGAGCTGCCGCTGGCCGTGTTGCCGGAAGCTGCGCTTGAGTTTCCGTTCCCGACGCGGATCGTTTCCGACGAGTTCAGCGTGCCGCCATTGTAGACGGTGACGGAACTGGTGACGTTGGTGCCTGAAGTGTACCCGATGAGTACATCCGTTGACACGGAGACTGTCCCGTAGACGTTTAAGGTGCCGTCCTGCCCTTCCGAGGAGGTGACGTAGCTGGAGAACGTAGAGGAGCCGCTGCTTCCGACATAGATGCTGCCGGTGATTGTCAGCGTGGCGTTTGCTTGAACGGTGAGCGTGCCTGCGCCTGCCTGGACGGTTGTTCCGTCCGCTGCCGTGCGGGAACCTGCGCCCACGACGACGTAGCCGGTAGCCGTGGCGTTTTCCGTGACTGTGGCTGTCGCTCCGCTGGCCGCACCGATCAGCAGACCGCTGCTCAAATCCGCGGAGGAAGTGATTGTTTCATCGGTGTGCACGTCATAGGGAACGGTGGCCTGAGCCTGGGATGAAACAAATATACTCGCCAAGCCGCCCGCCGCGGCGGCAAGGAGACTGCATGGGAGATGAGGGTTCATATGCGTTTGGTTTTTGTTTGTTGTACAATGTGCTTCACAAAAGAAGCCCGCCTTTTGTCAAGCAAATTTAAACTATAGCTTTCCCAATGCTA
>JAJQGU010000003.1 GCA_021200315.1 Akkermansiaceae bacterium | reverse complement strand
CGGATTCCAAATCCGCAGTGAAACAGATGAAATGAGAGAGCGCGCGGCTAATGCAGCGGCGGCGCCGTAAAAGCATCGTTTAAAGTATCGTCTGACAAAGCCTGTTTCAGTTCATTGGATCCATAAAAATTCGCATTCCAGAGGGCCTGTTTCAGAGGTTCTTTCCGGTACATAAGTTGTTTGAAAAATTCCTGATCGTTCATAGTCAGAGTCTGGTGTTTTTCTTCGTCAGACATGGATTTATGCAGTTCGGCGGCTTCCTTCCGGAGCTTGAAAAGCTTCCCGGCATATTTGTCCGCGCTGGCCGGGTCTTTAATTTTCCCCATGATTTCGATCATTTCGTCCTGTATGGCCAGGTACCGTTCCGGGGCGCTCTTCTTCTGGCAGGAGACGGATGCGAGCGCCAGCATAACGGCGCATACGGCGGTTATGGTTTTTTTCATCATAGCGTGTGAATGGATGGAGGTGAATGGTTGCCGTTGCTGCTGCGGTTATTTCCCTCGGGGCTTCAAGAACGCGGCGCGCAACTTTTCCGAGCCGTAAAAGTTCTGGCTTTTAAACTGGTCTTCCTTTTTGCCCATTTGCTTCCATAAGGGCTTCCATTGAGGGTGAGTTTTCACTTCTTCCTCTCTGTGCGAGTTGTTTATAGCATCAAACAACGTGAAGAACTGATCCATGAGGGAGTCCACTTTGTCGGCGTATTTATCCGCGCTGTCCTTGTCATTGATCTTTTGCAGGGTTTCTGCCAGACTGGTCTGGGCGTCCAGGCATCGCTCCACGTCGGTCTTCTTCTGGCAGGAGACGAACGCGGGAACCAGCAAAGCGGCGCAGGCGTATGCGATTGTTTTTTGAAT
Source organism: Akkermansiaceae bacterium (assembly GCA_021200315.1). Taxonomy (GTDB): domain Bacteria; phylum Verrucomicrobiota; class Verrucomicrobiia; order Verrucomicrobiales; family Akkermansiaceae; genus Akkermansia. Next base: position 15,591 of record JAJQGU010000003.1, on the reverse strand, counting down.
CATGTCGAATGAGGTAATGATGATTGTGGGAGGGGAGGCGCGCCGGAGAAGCCCCCGGCGCGCCTCCGGGGATGATTGATCGGTTTGGAATCAGAAGCTGTAGGAGACGTTGACGCTGGCGCTCTGGTTGGTTTGTCCGCTGCGGACTTCCAGCGTGTAATAAGCGCCTGTCTGCCAGTTCTTGCTGATTTGCCAGCCCAGGCCGGCGCGCGTCATCAGGGCGTTTCTGCCCGGGTTGTGTCCCTTCCCGGTTACAGCCTGCCCGGCGCTCCAGGTGCGGGCGTACGGATTCCTGCGGGCGATGTCCCCGACGTAGGCCACGCTCACTTCCGGCAGGAGGGACTGGCCGTTGCTCAGCCCCCAGACGGATTTGAGGGTGACGCCCACGGGGATGCTCCATGTCTGCAGACTCCCGTTCCCGAAGGAGCGGCTGCCGCCGTCAAAGGTTTCCGCAATGGCGCCCCGGCTTCCGTACATGTAGGTGATCCCGGTGAAGGGAGCCACGGTCATGGTGTCGCTGACCTTGATGTTCCAGTCCGCCAGCAGGCCGAAGGCGTAAACGTCGTCATCCCATTTGGCGCGGCCGGGCGTCTGGCGGGAGCCGCCCACATGCGTCCTGGCGGTGTGGTCGACGCTGCCGTAGGAGAAGTAACCGGAGAGGTTCAGTTCCTGCCCCTGGTCAAGTTCCTGGCGGACATTGCCGTACAGGGCGAACATGAAGGCGCGCTGTTTGTCGGAGAGCATTGAGTTGTCGCTCTTGTGCGTCCCGAACATCTGGCCGAAGGCGACCCCCGCCACGGCCTCCTTGCCCGTGGCCATGTCCGCGCCGAGGGCGTAGCCGCCGCCATTGTAGGAAAAGCCGCTGAGGGCGCCCGCGGAGGGCATGGAAGTGAAGTGCCCCAGGCCGGCGCCCCACAGGCGCGAGGAGCGCACCCCGGCCAATTTGCCCTGCTCCGCCGCGGTGCGGGCAAAGGAGACGACGGAGGAGACGCTGCTCCACAGGGTATCCGCCAGAAGCGAGGCGTCCTGGCCTGCCAGGCCGGAGGCGGCGGTTGTGTTCAGCGTGCCGGAGAACGTGAGAGTCCCGGACGCCTCATCCCATGACAAATCGTAGTCCGACACCAGATCGGCGCTTCCGGTGAGTTCGAGAGCCGCCGCCAGGGCATCCGTATCGACGGCGCCCGAAGAAGTGACGGCATCAGCCTGAAGCAGCGTCAGCGTGAAGGAGTCCGAGCCCGAGGCGATCACCCCGGAACCGATGCTCACCCCGATGGCCGGCGTTCCGCTGAACGTCAGGCTGTCCACGGCAGCGTGGGAGTAGGTTTCCGACGCGCTCATCCCGGAGCTGTACGGGGTGACCCCGTTGACGGAAAATGTGATTTTCGAGCCGTCCCCAACAGTCAGGCTGCTGAAGCCGGCGGCTCCCTGAACATCCAGCGTGCCGCCGTTTTGGACGTCCACATTGCCGAATGTGCCGCCGCCGGAGAGGCTCCCGCCATCCAGCACCGTGATTGTGCCCGTGCTGACGCCGCTGTTGGTCATCGAGCCGGCAAGGCTGATATCTCCTGTGATGGTGCCGGCGTTCGACAGCGCGGCATCCGCGTTCACGGCGATGTTCTGTGCCGACAGCTCGCCGCCTGCCATGTTGGTCACGGCCGCGCCGCCGTCCAGGGTGACGCTTTCCGCCGCGGTGATGGTGCCGGCGTTCGACAGAGTGGCATTGGCGCTCACAGCGATGCTCTGTGCCGACAGTTCGCCGCCTGCCATGTTGGCCATGGCCGCGCCGCCGTCCAGGGTGACGCTGTCCGCCGCGGTGATGGTGCCGTAGTTCGTGACGGAGCCGTCCGCAAGCACCTCCACGGTCTTCCCGTTCACGGCGCCATGATTGACCAGGATGGCGCTGGTGGTCTCGCCGGAAGCCGTACCCACGGTGATTTCCGTGAGTTCATGCCCCAGCCCGGCGCTTTCCGCGATGGTGGCGATGCCGCTGCGCACCTCCAGGGCGTTGACGGCGTAGCTCTCCCCGGTCAGCTCCACAGCGGTGCCGCTCAGGCTGCCGCCTGCCGTGCCGATGCCTATGGTCCCGGCGCTGCCTCCGTCTTCGCCCTGCACGTCATACCCCACGGAAGAATCTCCCGTCAGGCTGCCCGTCAGGTTCAGCGTCTGATCTTCGGTCATGATCAGGAGGCCGTCCGTTCCTTCCACAATAACCTCGCTGCTCAGCGCCGTATCGGCGGAAACGCCCGCCGCATCCAGCGTGCCTCCCACGATGTGCACCTTCTTTGTCAGGTCTGTGATGGATACGTTCTCTCCCGTGTAGACGTAAATATCGCCGTCGTCGCCGCCTCCGCCTGAGGAGTCGGCCGTCAGCTGCAGGATCACGCCCCATGTCGTTTCACCCGTTTCATCGGACAGGAGAGCCGTCGTCAGAGTGCCGTTTTCCAGCGCGGTGAAGGTGTCGTAGAACCCCGCGGCGGGGTCATAAGTTTCCGTCCAGCTCTGGAGCGTCCAGCCGGAGACATCCCCGGTAAAGCCGTCTCCGGCGGTGAAAAGCGTTATGTTCACCCCGTCTTCGCCGGCCAGGTCGGCATAGTCGCTGCTCAGATTGATGGTGGTGGTCCCGCTCACGGAAAGCGCTCCGGTGACGTCGATCCCGCAGAATTCAGCGGAAGAAGTCCCCGCGCTGGTTTCCGGGAAGAGCCAGAGGGTGGAGTCCGTCAGGCTCAGATCCCCGTCCACGATTAACGCGCAGCCGTCAGGCTGGGAGTAGAGGTAGAGATCCGTTCCCGTCATGGTGACGGACGAGGCTTTCAGGGTCGACCCCGTGCCGGATTCATGCTCCAAATAAGAGCCGCTTTGGAACACGATATTGCCCGCGGAGGTCAGGATGTTGTCATCCCCAATGAACCTCACGGTGGAAGACTCCCCAATGGTGAAATTGCCTCCCGCGGCGACGGAAGAGCCGTCCTGCAGTGTGAGAAGCCCCCCCCAGCCTTCTAGGTCAGCGGCGCCTGTAAGGTCAGCGGTGCCTGCAATATCCAGCGTGCCTCCGGAAAGCGTGGAATATCCGGACAACGTGAAGTTTCTTCCCACCGTCATGGCTGCGTTGTCAATATACAAGCCGGCGGAGGCACCATCAAACGTGGCGTCCCTCGCTATATTCAGAGTGCCATGATTGGAAATTTTTGTCGTGGTTTGGCTCTTGGCAGTATAATTCCCTGCCATAGTCGTGCCGGAGGTGCCCAAAATGTTCAGAATGGCGTTGTCGCTGACGCTCAGGGTTCCTCCATAAAGGATGATTGTCCCGCCGGTAAAGGAAGACGTCAGGGATGTTTCCAGGCAGCTCCGGAACGTGTCTCCGGCTGTATCCAGACCCAGCTCATTGAAAACGGCCGTCAAATCCTCTTCCGCGTAAAGGCCGGAGAAGGCGATGGTTCCGGTTCCCGTCACGGTATTGCCCTCGCTGTCTTCATAAGTGTTCAGATCATGGTAATAACTATACTTTACCTGAACGGAATCATAGAAGGTGATGGAGGCTCCGTAATCCGCGCTGGTGGAAAGTTCAAGAGAAGAAGAGCCGGCAATGCTGTTGAGCACGGCTCCGGCGAGGTTCCCTTCCTCGTCATACTGCTTCACGTAGTTGGCTCGGAATTTAACGGTATCATTATTGGTGATGGAGAGGCGTGGGGCATAGATAGCCCCTCCGTCGGTTCCGGAGCTGTTTCCCGTGAAGGCGACTGTTGAATTCCCCGTAATAGAGAGAAGTCCTGCGGAGTAGATTGCCCCGCCCTCTCCTTCTGCCGTGTTGTTCTCAAAGTACAAGTACTTGTTCTCTAAAAAATCGAGCTTTTCCACGCCATAGACAGCGCCTCCCTTGGCTCCCGCGGTGTTATTTCTAAAAGCTAATGTCGTGTTGTTTTGAAATGTTGGGACACAATAATTGGCTGTCTGCGTATAAATGGCTCCACCGGATACCCCTGCACTGTTGTTCTCAAAAACGACTTCTGCGTTATTGGCTATGTTAAACAGCGAGTACGTGTTATTATAGCGCAATAAGATAGCTCCTCCGCACCCATCGGTATCTGAACTGTAACGTGATGAGCCAGTTGCCTGATTTCCACTGAACAGAACCTGCTCTGTCGTATCGACGATAGTTATTCCCACAGCCCAAATCCCGCCTGCTTTGTAAGCCGTGTTGTCTGTAAAAACGACCTGGCTGTTCCCTGCAAATTCGACTGAACCCGTGGTGTAGATGGCTCCGCCTATCGTTCTGGTTGCTTCTTCTATTATTGCAGAGTTTCCGACGAAAGAAATTTTTGAATTGTCAGTAAATGTAATTTCGCTGCCGGATCTTGCAGAGATAGCTCCTCCATCTCCACCGGATATAGAATTGTTTTGAAAAAGTATTTCCCCGGAATTATTTTCAAAGAACAGCCCTATAGCCCCCCCGTCTACAGCTCTGGATGTATTGTTAATAAACGAGATGTCTCCGCTGTTGCCTATAAACTGTACCTGTAAACGACTATTGGCATAAGTGCTGGGATCGAGGAGCAAAGGACTCGCTGTATTATTGTTGAATTCGATGGATGCGTTATTGGAAAATAACAGCATGGTGGTCGTTTCACTAGGTGCGGAGATGTCAAACCAGTTTCCATCGCTGTCATTGAATGACAAAAGCTCGGTATAATTCTCATAAGCAACGGGAGTGTCCGTCTCGGCCTGTGATACGGAAGTGACGCCGGCTAGCGGAACCAATACGGCAAGCAGAGCCCTGCGGAGCGCAAGAGGAAGCTGAAATTTCATAACAGGAAATAAGAGATTTTGTATTTTGTATTTCTAATTAACTATTTTGGCAGATCTTCTTTGGCGGAAGCTTCCATGCAGAGCCATGCAGCTGCGGAAACCCAACAAAGAAGACCCGGGCGGAAATTATCGGATTCGAAATCCGTATAGGAAAATCTTTATCTAGTCAGCAGCGGATTCGAAATCCGCAGTCAAGCAAATTTTTTCGTCTGCTAATCAACAGGTCCGGCATTTCATCCGCGGCGCTTCTCTGCTCAGCTCCGCCGCTGAGTATTTCCTAATTGTTTGAAAATAAAAATGAGGCGGTATTTCCTATACGGATTTCGAATCCGTTGTTAAATAAATAAAATGACAGAAGAATTTTCGGAAATGGATCGTGCGGCGCTGGTCATCTTAAAAGAGACAGGGCTGGATGTGATGGAAGCCGCCCTGCTGGCGTATGAATTGCTGCAGGCCAGCAGGGGGCGCGGCTCCCGATGGAAGAGAGCGAAGAAATGTATCCGGCTGGGAGAGGAAGCCCTGGCGGCCAAAGAAAAAACGGTGGCGTTCCGGAAAGCCGTGGACGAGGCCATAGAGGCCCGGCATGACCGCAGGAAAAGAACCAGGGACGACTTCCGCTACATCAGCCGGCGCCTGCTGAGGCTCTGCCCGGAAATGGCCCGGAGGCCCGTACGCTTTATCACGCCCGGGGAATGCAGTCTCTGCCTGGAGAAATCATTCGGCACCCTCCGCCAGAGGCACAAGGCCCGGCTGGTGCTCAGCGGCATTTTCGGCACGGCCGTGAAACGCGGCTGGTGCGCGGAAAATCCCGTGGCGTATGTGGAGCTGCCGAGGATGAAGGAGCACTCCATTCCTGCGCTGTCTCTGGAAGAAATGCGCCGCTTGCTGGCGGCGGCGGAAGAGTATGCCGGGGGGGCCTGCCTGGCCGCGGTCGGGCTGATGCTGTACGGCGGCATCCGCCCGGAAGAGGTCAGGCGCCTGGATTGGGCGCAGATCGACTTGCGGGAGGGCGTGGTCTCCTTAAGGGCGCGCCACAGCAAGACGGGAGGGCCCCGCATCGTGACGATCAGGCCGGTGCTGAAAAACCTGCTGGAAAAAGCGGCGGCCATGGGGTTCGGGGCGGGGAGCGTGTGCCCGCGCAGCTGGCCGGAGAAGTGGCGGGCGCTGAGGCGGCTGGCAGGGTGGGACGGCAGGGAAAAGAAGTGGCCCGCGGACGTGCTGAGGCATACGTTCGCCAGCTACTTTGCCAGGCATTTCAAGAATATGAATGAATTGCAGATGGAAATGGGGCATGCTTCCTCCGATTTGCTGAGAACCAGGTATGTCAACATGGAAGGCATTACGGAAATGACGTCTGCCGTCTTCTGGGAGGAACTGCCATGAGGAAACAGAACACAAAGAGGGGAGCGGTTCTTCACGGAAAAACAAATGAAAGACGCGGGGGGATACGCGCGTATAATAACAGTGATGAGGAATTACTCCATTTTCGCCGCCGCGTTTGCGTGCGCGGCTCTCTCAGCCGCGGCGGCGGCTCAGACGCCCGAGGAACTGAAGGCCCGCCAATGCCGCTCGGTTCATCTGAACGCCGCCCCCCTGGCCGAAAACCCCACGGCCATTTACGCGGAAATCACGCCGCTGGACTCCGCGCTCGGAACCTATTTCTGCGCCTCGTGCTTCGAGCAGGGGTACATCGGCGCGCAGGAACTCGCCTCCGGCGAACACATGGTGATCTTCTCCATCTGGGATCCCGTCCAGAAAGGAGACGACCACCGCGCCGTGCCCGAGGAGCAGCGCGCCCTGCTCATTCAGGCGGGGGAAAATGTGCGCACGCGCCGTTTCGGCGGCGAAGGAACCGGCGGCAACAGCATGGCTCCGTTTGACTGGAAAGAGGGCGAAACCCTCCGCTTCCTCGTCGTGCAGAAAGACGACGCCCCCGGTTTCCGCCAGATCGCGGGCTACGTGTACGATCAAAAGAAGGCCGGGTGGAAATTGATCTCCTGCTGGCGCACCCAGAGCGCCCGCCGGAATCTCTCTTATTCCTCCGGATTCGTGGAGGACTTCATGCGCAATTATCAGTCCACGCGCTTCACGCGCCGCTGCGCCTTCGGCCCCGTCTTTTCACGGGGAGCCGACGGCAGGTGGGTTCAGGCGACCGACTTCCGCTTCACGGGAGACCCCACCCCGTCCGACCACATCCGGGCCGAGTTCGACCCCGAAACCCGCGCGTTCATCCTGGCCACGGGGGGGGACATCTCCACAGATCCCGCCTGGCCGCTGCGGGCAAGCAGGAGTCTGCCCGAAGGAGCCTCCGCCGCCCGGCCGGATCGGAGTGTGGACGAGATTATCGACGCGCAGCGTCCCAAAAAGGCCGCCGCCGGGGAGTGACACGGCCGGCGGGGGAAGGATTTTTCTCATTCTCCTTGACAAATGGGGGAAAGGAGTGTTTTATCTCCATCCCGAAATGTCCAACACGTTAAAACTCGCGCTTCCCAAGGGGAGTCTCCAGGACGCCACGATCGAGCTCTTCCGCAAGGCCGGCTTCAGCATCTATGTCTCCAGCCGCAGCTACAAACCGGCGTCGGACGACGAGTCGCTCTGCCTCTATCTCATCCGCGCCCAGGAGATAGGCCGCTACGTGCACCAGGGATTCATCGACTGCGGCATCACCGGAAAAGACTGGATCTACGAGAACCGGGCCGATGTGGAGGTGCTGGCCGATCTCCAATATTCCAAAGCCACGTCGAAGCCGACGCGCTGGGTGCTCGTGGTGCCGGAGGACTCCCCCGTGCGCACGGTGCAGGATCTGGCCGGCAAACGCATCGCCACCGAGGGCGTGGGCATCACCGAACGCTGGCTTGCCGAAAAGGGCGTTCAGGCCGAAGTCGAATTCTCCTGGGGGGCCACCGAAGTGAAAGTGCCCGATCTCGTCGACGCCATCGTCGACGTCACCGAAACGGGCAGCTCCATCCGCGCCAACAAACTGCGCATTGTGGACACGCTCATGATTTCCTGCCCCCAGTTCATCGCCAACAAGGCCGCGATGCGGGACGAATGGAAACGCAGGAAACTGGCCAACATCGTGATGATGCTCAAGGGCGCGCTCGAAGCCCGGGGCAAAGTGGGGCTCAAGATGAACCTGCCCGAAGCCTCTCTGGAGAACCTCGTGAAGGCTCTCCCCTCGCTCCGGCGTCCCACGGTCTCCCCGCTTTCGGAAGAGGGCTGGCTGGCCGTGGAAACCGTGATTGACGAATCCGTCGCGCGTGATATGATTCCCCAGCTGAAGGAACTCGGAGCCGAGGGCATCATCGAATATCCGCTCAACAAACTCGTCTACTGACCACTTTTTTCGAACCTGAACCACAACAAAAAACATGGGATCGCTGAAAAAGAGACGGAAGTCTAAAATCAACAAGCACAAGCGCAGCAAACGCATGCGCCAGAACCGCCACAAGAAGCGTCTGCGCTACAAGTCCTGAACCGTCTCCTGCGCGGGGCACAGAACCCCGCCGCAGGCGGAGAGACGCTTCTCACGGCCGTTCCCCATGCGCGGACGGCCGTTTTTTCATCTCCGGCCATCGGGCGCGGCTCCTCTCTCCAGAGTCCCCTGCCCTGACGGGCTCAGCGGCTTCATTTCAAGAAACGCCGGGCACATCTCATGAAACTCCCCACGCGGCGGAGGCGCCCCGCGCCGCGCCGGTTCCATTCGGCGGCAGAATATTCGGCCCCGCGGCGCCGGGCGTCTCCGCGGGAACGGACGGGAAACCGGGACACCCGCGCCGGAGGAGCGGCGGGGACGCCTCCCCATCTCAGTTCGTTTGAGAAGAAATCACCTTGGCCGGGCGCACGGCCGCGGGCTTCACCGCGGCGGGAGCCGCCCTGGCAGGACGCACGGCCGGGCGCACCGGCGCGGCCGGGCGGAAAGTCCGAACCGGAGGCACGACGACAGGCGAGGGCAGAACAACGGTATTCGTCCCCCAAGCGGAACGCGCCTTCCAGAGAGTCTTGTTCTCCTGACGCAGGAGCTCATTGTCCTTCTCCAGCTGCTCCAATTGTTTCAGAGCCTCCCCGAGCTGCTCCCGGAGGGCGGTCAGGCGGGCTTTCTGTTCATTCTGCGACTGACGCTCGCGGAGACTCTTCCTGCGCGCGGCGTCAAAAGCCGCGCGCAGGGACGCCGCCTCGCCGGCAAAGCGCGCGGCTTCGCTCTCGAGGCGGAGGCGCTCCGCCTCGCGCCGGTTCCACTCGGCGGCAAGATATTCGGCCTCGCCGGCGCCGAGCGTCTCCACGGAACGGACGAGAGCCAGAACATCCGCGCCGCCGAGATAGCGGGGATGCTCCCCCGCCGCCGCCAGGCGGGCGCGGTGCCGCTCCTCCTCCTCCTTCCTGGCGGCCCTGCGGGACTCCGCCGCACGGCGGAGCTCCCCGTTCCGGGCCTCCACCTGCTCGGGAGTCATCCCGAAACGCTCCTGAAGACCGCGGGGCAGCAAATCAAACTTCACCTTCTGAATCCCCCCCTCATGGCGGATCTGGAGCTCGTCCACCCCCTGGCGCAGCACCTCGGCATCGCGCAGCACACGGCCGTCCAGAAGCGTAAACTCCTCCGCACGGCAGCAGAGGACGCCGGCGGAGAACAAGAGCAGACGCGGAAAAACCCTCATACCGGCATCAAATCACGCGCGGGCGGCTCCTGTCAAGAAGAAAAGGCGTCTTTTCAGCCCGCCCCGCCGCCGGGCCTCATTTTCCGCCGGAAGCGGCCTCGGGCGCCGGAGTTTCCCTGTCGAGATTCAGAATGCCGAGCACGGACATGGCCGCCCCCTGCCCTCCGGAGGGAAGATACGTCTTGGCGTTGTTGAACATACTCTCGTAAGCCCTGAGGCGCAGCACATTTTCGCCGAGAGCCGCCTCCTTCAGGCGGAGCCCCTCCGCTTCGGCCTTCGCGGCGGCGAGAGCCGCCTCCGCACGGGCCTGCCCCTGCATGACGATCACCCTGGCCTCGGCCTCGCCCCGGGCCAGATTGGCATTGGCCTCCTGGCGGGCGATCTCCAGCTTCCGGGCGCCTTCGGCCTCGCCGCTCGCCCGCTGGATGGCGACATCCTTCTGCGCAATCTGCAGTTCGGTCTCCTTGCGCTCGTTCTCCTGAGTCGTCTGCACCTTCTTCACCACGGAATCAATAATGGCCTGGGGGGGATTCGTCTCTCCCACCGCCACGGAATCCACGATGAAGGGCGTATTCTCCAACCGCCGCCTCAGCTGATTGAAGACATTGTCGGAAATCATCTGCAGACTGCCGGAGGCGTCCAGCGCGTTATATTGGCTGAGCTCCGCGCGCACGGCCGTGCGGAACGGCTGCTGGATGAAATTCTTATAGGCAAACGCCATAATCTCGTCCGCCACCTCGTCATCATTGCGGCCGGAACTCTGGGCAATACCGCCGTAGTCTTCCATGAACTCCTTGACCTTGTTGGGATCGAGGCGATACACCAGGGAAGCCTTGCAGGAAATGGGCAGCTTGTCCTTGCCGAGAATGGCGCCTCCGTTCTTCGCGTCGAACTCCTCGACCGTCGTATCCGGCGTAATGGACACCTTGCTGACATCGCGCCGCCACACCCAGCCGGTGGAGGAGGGACCGATGAGCACCGACTCGAACCGGTTCTTCCCCAGAATAGGCTTCGTATACACATACCCGGCGAAGCCGGAAAGCACGCGATGATTCTGGCAATTGTAAAAAAGAGCGGCGGCGCCGCCCGCGACGGCGAACAAAACGACGGGGGCAGCCAGCGAAGAAATGCCTTGCAGTGAATTTTTCATGGGGAACCGGTCTATCTGCCGGATATGTTACCGCCCGCGCGGAAGAAGTCAAGCCCGCAGCGCCGCCTCCGCGGCATGGAGGAAGAAACGGACTTGCCCGGCCCGCGTCTCTCCGCTACACTGGGCGCATGGCGTTCCTTGAACTGGAGAACGTGTGCGTGTATTTTTCCCCGATAAACGCCCGGGGGCGCACCCAATGCGCCGTGAAAGCGGTCGACGGAGTCTCCCTCTCAATCGAGCGCGGCGAAATCCTCGGTCTCGTGGGCGAATCGGGCTGCGGCAAAACAACCCTTTCGCGCGCGATCATGCAGCTGCAGCGCGTGACCTCGGGGCGCATCATCCTGGCCGGCGAAGAACTCACGGCACTGAGCGCGCGCGAGCTCCGGCGGCGGAGACTCGATTTTCAGATGATCTTCCAAGACCCCCACTCCTCGCTCAACCCCCGCTTCAGCCTCTTCAGCACGCTGGCCGAGGCACTGAGCCGCCGGAAACCGCTCGCCGGACGCGAGCGCGAGCGCGCCGTGGCCGGCCTGATGCGGCAAGTGGGGCTCGACCCGGCGTGGATGTACAAATATCCGCACGAATTCTCCGGCGGGCAGAGACAGCGCACGGCCATCGCGCGGGCCATCGCGCCCGAACCCGCTCTCGTGCTGGCCGACGAACCCGTCTCGGCGCTCGACGTATCCATCCAATCGCAAATCCTCAACCTCCTCAACGACCTGCGCCTCAGCATGGGCCTCACCATGCTCTTCATCTCGCACGACCTCTCCGTCGTGCGCTACATGGCCGACCGCATCGCAGTCATGCGGCGGGGCCGCATCGTGGAATACGGCGAAGCGGAAGCGGTATTCCGCCGTCCCCGGCACCCGTACACGCGCCAGCTGCTGCAAGCCATCCCCCGCCTTCAGGACGAAGAGCGGAGCGCCCCGCCCGAAACACCCGCCAGCCAGGAACGGTAAACATCCGGAGAAAGCTCGGAGGGCCTCACTTCGGAAAGTTCGCTGCGGAAAACCGCCGTATGCAGCACGGGAATGCCGCACCGGGCCAGGTGGGCGTCGATGGCGGCCTTGTGCGCGAACACCTCCTCACGGCAGGAACCGTGCACGACGCCCATAATCTGGGCGCCCCCGAACAGCGAACCGGCGCCCGTGCGCCAGTAGCAATGCGTCATGCAGAGATGACGGCCGCACTCTCCGCCGGCCCGCTCCTCCATCCCCCGGGGCACCGTCCAATGGAAAAGGCCGTTGTATCCGGTGACGGGGCCGTCCGCGCTCCGAACGCGCACATGCTCGAGGAAAACGGCGAACCGCCCGAGAGCCCCTTTCTCATCGAGCTCTTCCGCCGCGCGGCGGAACTCCCCCGGCGAAAGCCCCAGCCGCCCTGCGCGTCCGCTCCAGGGCTCGGGAACCATCTCCCCGGGCGCCAGAGGCTCCTTCAGCGCGAGAAGCACGCGCCATTCCCCGGGAGAAAGGACGAGCGGGCGAAGCGTCCGCATGCCGGCGGGACGCGGGAGGCGGTCTCCGGGCCTCAGTCCCCGACGGCGCACATGCCCCACGCCGAGAACGAAAACACCCTTCGCCGGCAGCAGCGCCCAGCTCTCCGCGCCGATGAAGCGGGAAACGAGCCGGCAGTGCCCCTCAGGCGTATTGCAGCCCGCGGGGACCTTCAGAGTCGTCCAGAGGCGGTACTCCTCCCCCGGGACGCGGCCCTCCGCCCTGCGGATCACAATATGCCCGGTGAAAGGATCATTCCGCTTCAGCCAGAGCCAGGCGGCCCGGAGGCGCTCCTCGGGAAGCCTCCAGGCCACGAGGGCGCCCCGCGCCAGGCGCGCGGTCTGCAAAGTCTGGCGGACGCGCCGCACCACGCCGGCCTCCAGCATGGCGCGCAGGCGGGCGAGCACGACACCGGCGCCGACGCCCGAAGCCTCGGCGACGGCGTCGAAAGGACGGAAGCGGAACCCCTCGACGCGATCCTCGGCAACGGAGAGAATGCGCGCATTGACCGGATCCTTCGGGGAGACGGGCAGACTCATGCGGCGGCGGTCTTTCGTCAGGAGGAAGCCGGGGGATTCACCTCTCCGACCCAAGTAAAAAGCGAAGCGCCGAACTCCTGCCGCGCCTCGGCCGCGACCCGCGCGGCGTCCACATAATCATCCGTCAGCGCAAACAGAGCGGAGCCCGACCCCGTGAGCAGCGCGGCCCCCACCCCTTCGCGCCCGAGAAGCCAATTCTTCAGCATCCCGAGGAAAGGGAACTTCCCGAAAGCGGGGCGTTCGAGATCATTCACCAGCTCGACGCCGCGGAAACGCTGCGGCGCGTAGGAAAACGCGGGCAGCTCCCGCGAAGTCTCCCACCGCCTGTACATATCCGCCGTGGACGAACCGAAAGGCGGCTTGATAATCACCACGGGGCAGCTCCACGAAGCGAGCCCGGGCTCGGGCGCGACCCTCTCCCCGCGTCCGGTGCAGCGGGCGGGGCGGGAATCGAAAAAGAAAGGAACATCCGACCCGACCTCGCCGGCCATCTCCTCCAGCTCCTCCCGCGAATACCCCGTGCCCATCTTCTCGTCGAGCACGAGAAGCGTCGAAGCCGCGTCGCTGCTCCCGCCGCCCAGCCCCGCCCCGGAGGGAATCGCCTTGCGCAGGGTGATCTTCTGCTTCACCTTCCGGCCGTACCGGCGCTCAAAAGCCCTGACGGCCTTCATGACGAGATTCTCCTCATCCAGCGGAATATCCTTCGCGTCGCTCACCAGAAACGTCGTCTTCGAATTGGCATAGTCGATTCCATCCGCCAGGCTGACGGGCACCATCAGCGTGTCGAGTTCATGATACCCGTCTTCGCGCCTGCCGCCGATGCGCAGCGAGAGATTGACCTTGGAATAGGCCCTGCGCGTGATTATTTTCTTATCGCTCATTCTTTTCTCATGTAGTGTAGGGTACGCAGAAAACACCCCGCCGCCCCGCGGCCCCGTGCCGGGAGGCGGTCCGAGCCCGTCCGCGAACTTCTCGGATATTGAAATTCATGACATCATCTTCGGGAAAATTCAGGGAAGGACGCGGGCGTGAAAATCCGCCAGAGCCTTTTGAAGCAAGGGATCTTCCAGAAACTCATCGGGATCGAGCATGACCTTCGCCGGCGAGGCCGCCGGGGGCCGGCGCTCCTGCTCCGGCGAAACGGGCTTTTCCGCCTTCGGAGCGGGGGGGGCCGGCGCGGGAGGAGGCGGAGGCTCGTCTTCCTCCGGAACGGCCAGCGGCACCGACTCGTCAAAAACAACTCTGATGCGCACGGGGCGGCCGGCACGGGCGGAAAGAAGCTCCTCAAGGCGCAGGCGCTGCCCTTCGCCGAGGAGCACATCGCGGCCGTTGGCGTCCGCCGGATTCAAAGCAAGCGTACACACGCCGCCATTCTCCCCCACAAACCGGGCCCGCTCCATCAAAGCCGCCTGAAGCGGGGAAGCGGCGGCGAAGCGTTCGAACACCTCCCCCCAGCCGGCGGCGTCCAACGCGGCGGAAGGCGTCTCCCCGGCCGGCTCCGCGGCGGGAGCGGCATCCCCGGCGGGCTCCTCCTCCGCCGGGGCGGGAGCCTGAGGCCGTGCGCCGTCCGAGGGCTGCTCTCCGCTTTCGGCGGTGCCCCGGCGCGCCGGGGCGGGAGCCTGCGGCTGGGGCGGCGCGCCGGGATAGGAAACGGGCGGGAGCGGCACCGTCGCGATGGGCGTCTCAGGCAGAGGAGCCCCTTCCAGCGCGCGGATAATATCGCTGATATTGGCTTCGGAAAGAGCATGCACAGCCTGGATGAGCCCCATCTCCAGATGCAGGCGCTTATTGGAGGACCAGCGCATGCGCTCCTCCGCGGAGGCCAGCTCCTCCATCATGCGCAGAATCTTATCCGCCGGCGTGCGCGCGAGCAGGCCGGAAAGAACATCCCGCCAGCGCTCGGGCAGAGAATCGGCCCCCTTGTCCGGAGCCACCTTGAGCACGATCAGCTCGCGCACCATCCCCATGATCTCCGCGAGCAGCTGCCCCATATCCCGCCCCGCCTCCGCGAGGCCATACACCAGATGCAGCAGCGAAGGCAGCTGGCGATCGAGCAGAAAAGCCAGAGCCTGAGCCACCGTCTCGCTCGAAGCGACGCCGAAAACATCGTCGACATGCGTCTCGTCGATCACATCGCCGCAGAAAGAAACGAGCTGATCGAGCATCGACTGGGCGTCGCGCATCCCCCCATCGGCCACGCGCGCAATCCTGGCGGCGGCCTCTTCGCTGAGAGTCACGCCCTCCCGCGCGGCGATACTCATCAAATGGCTGGCAATGACCGGCGCCGGGATGGGGCGCAGATCGAAGCGCTGGCAGCGGGAAAGAATAGTCGGCAGAACCTTGTGCGGCTCGGTAGTGGCGAAAATGAACTTGACGTGAGGGGGAGGCTCCTCCAGCACCTTGAGCAGCGCGTTGAACGACTCCTTCGTCAGCATGTGCACCTCGTCGATGTAAATGATGCGGAACTTCCCGCGCGCCGGAGCGAAGCGCACATTCTCGCGGAGATCGCGGATATTGTCGATACCGCGGTTCGACGCGCCGTCGATCTCGAGCACGTCGAGACTGCGCCCCTCGGCAATCTCCTCGCAAATATCGCAGTGCGGATCGAAATCCACCCTGGGGCCGCCGGGGCAATTGAGCGCCTTGGCCAGAATGCGGGCGGTGGACGTCTTGCCCGTACCGCGCGGGCCGACAAAAAGATAGGCGTGAGCCAGGCGATCCTGCTCAATCGCATTGCGCAGCGTGCGCACCACATGATCCTGACCGAGAACATCATCGAAAGTCAGCGGGCGGTATTTTCTGGCGAAGACCTGATAGCTCACATCCGCAGTCTACACCATCGGCCCGGCGAAGCAAGCCCGAATTCTCCCGTACGCGGCAGCACCCGCCCCGCCCGGCGGGGCGGGAATCTTCCGTCCCCCTCCTCCGCCCCGACTGTTAAATCCGTGTTA
>JAJQGU010000032.1 GCA_021200315.1 Akkermansiaceae bacterium | reverse complement strand
TAGCATTGGAAATGCTATATCGTGGCGCGCGTCAGGAGCGGAGCCGCGGGGAGTCAGTTTATCAGAAGTATTTGTCCTCAAGCGGTTTAAGTTCCGATATCCGATAAAAGACATCGCCAGATCACCTGTATGAAAACGCCACATATTCTCCGTTTCGGGGCCGCGTGCGGCCTCGCCCTCTGCCTCGCCGCGCTCAGTTCGTGCGTCAGCCCGAAGGAAGTTCTCTACCTGCAGGACGTGCGGGGCAATGAGAGCGAACAGCTCCGGCAGAGCTACCAGACGACGATCCAGAAAGACGACCAGCTCTATATCTCCGTCAGCAGCAAGCAGCCGGAGCTCACGGCGCCGTTCCAGATGTCGGAGATCGGGCAGAGCGACTCGAACAACACGAGCCGCCCGAAGGGATACCTGGTGGACGCGCGGGGCAATATCGTGCTGCCCATCATCGGGGAGATGAGGGCGGCGGGCAAGAGCTGCACGCAGCTGGCGGGGGACATCGCCTCCGCGCTGCGGACGAGCGACTACATCCGGGACGCGACCGTAAACGTGCAGATCATGAACTTCAAGTTCTCCGTGCTCGGGGAAGTGAAGGCGCCCGGCACCTACAGCATAGACGGGCAGCGCATCACCATCATCGAGGCGCTGTCGAAGGCGGGGGATCTGACCATCGACGGCAACCGGGATGTGACGCTGATCCGCGAGAAGGACGGCAAGCGCGAGATCGTGCGCGTGGACCTGCGCAGCAAGAACCTCTTCTCCTCGCCCTACTACTACATCCAGCAGAATGACGTCATCTACGTGACGCCGGCGGAGCGCAAGATCAACACGCGGAGCGACGCGGCGCAGTGGTACGGCTGGGGGCTTTCGGGCGTGGGCATCATCATTGCCGTAATCGCGCTCTGCTGCGCGTAAGTTCCGGCGCGCATCATTCAGCAGGGAGACTACACACACCGCACAGCCATGGATGTATTGACCACTGAGCGCGGCGGCGGCGTTTCGCCGGCGGCGGCCGCGCAGCCCGCGGTTTTCGGCTCTTCCACCGGAGGTATGGAAGAGGAGGGGGCGCTTTCGCTGGACACCGTGCTGGGCACGCTGCGCCGGTATTGGTGGCTGGTGCTGCTGGCGGCGGGGCTCGGCGGTGCGGGCGCGTGGTACGCGGCCGAATGCCTGCCGTTCACCTACGAAAAGACCGCCAGCGTGATGATGAGGGACTCGCGGCAGCAGCCGGGGAGCCCCTCCGCGCTCATTCTCTCCGAGCTGGGGGTGGACGAGGGGGCGGCCAACATCGCCAACGAGAGCTTCATTCTCAAATCCACCGCGCTGATGCAGCGGGTGGCGGAGGAGCTGGGGGCGGCCACCACCTACTGGACGCGGAAGGGGTTCCGCGACGTGGAACTCTACGACGAGAGCCCGCTGAGCGTCACGTTCAGCGAACTGCCCGAGCAGCGCGGCTGCACGGTGAGCGTGACGCCGCGGGACGAGAAGAGCTTCGTTCTGTCCTACGCGAACGCGGCCGGGGAGCGCGTGGAGCTGGAGGGCGGGTACGGGCAGGCCGTGCAGCTGCCCTTCGCCGCCGTGACCGTGCAGCCGACCGCGCGGATGGACGGGAGCTGGGAGGGGCGGAGCGTGGAAGTGAGGCGCGCGGGCGAGCTGGAGTGCGTGCGCGGCCTGCTGGCGGCGCTGAAAGTGACGCGGCCGGACGAGAAGGACGCCTCGCTGCTGGAGATGACGCTCACGGCGCACAACGCGAAGAAGGCGGAAGACGTGCTCAACCACCTCATCGGGGCCTACAACCGGCAGTCTCTGGACGAGAGGCGCGAATCGGCCCGCAAGACGCAGGAGTTCATCGGCCGCAGGCTGGAAGAGCTGGGGCGCACGCTCGGCGAGGTGGACAGCCGCATCGCGGACTCCCAGGCGAAGGGCGAGATCGCGATCGACGCGGCGACGACCCTCACGGCGGACTTCGCCGCCTCGCAGGAGCTCGCCCGTGAGATCTTCGACCTGGAGACGCAGATGAAGCTCGCCGACGAGCTCTCGCAGCGGCTGGACGCGACGGCGCGCGGCGGGGGCCTCATCTCGGTGGACACGGGGCTGGCGGACGGGTCCCTCTCCGGCAAGATAGAGACCTACAACGAAGCCTGGCTCGAATACGCGCGCATCTCGGGAAGCGCGGGCGCCAAGAACCCCGTCGCCGTCTCGCTGAAGGACCGCATGGCCACCACGCTGGAGGCCGCGCGGCGCGCCCTCGCCAACTACCGCTCCAACCAGCGCCTGCGCCTCGGCGAACTGCGCGCCAAGGAAGAGGCTCTCTCGCGGCGTCTCGCGGAGACGGCGGACCGGAGCCGCGACCTCTCGCCGCTGATGCTCGAGCGCAAGGTGCGCGAGGAGCTCTACATGCTTCTTCTGACCAAGGAGCAGGAGAACGCGCTCGCCCTCTACATCGCCGAGCCCGGCGCGCGCGCGCTGGAGACCGCCTACGGGCCGGACGCGCCCATTTCGCCGCGCACGGCGCTGATCACCGCCGCGGGCGCGGGCGGCGGCGGCGTGCTCTGCCTGCTGGCCATTCTGGGGCTGAGCATGCTGGACCGCAAAGTGCACGACAAGCACGACCTCGAGGGGCACACCACGCTGCCCGCGGCGGCGGAGCTGCCCTCCCTCACGCGCCGCGAAAGGCGCGCCGGCGTCTTCGGGCGGGGCTCGCGCTCCGCCATGGCCGAGCACCTGCACATCCTGCGCAACAACGTGGACAACCTCCTGCCGCGCCCGGAAACCGGCGGGCCGCTCCTGCTCATCACCTCCACCATGGCGGGGGAGGGCAAGACCTTCGTCGCCTCTCACCTCGCCGCCGCCTACGCCCAGGCCGGAAGGCGCGTGCTGCTCGTCGACGGGGATCTGCGCAAGGGCTCGCTGACGCACGCCCTCGGCGCCAAGGGGCGCCGGGGCTTCTCCACGCTGCTGCTGCGGCACGCCGAAGACCCCGCGGAGCTCATCCGCACCCTGCCGGGCGACGCCGCCGGGCGCATCGACCTGCTCGCCTCGGGACCCCTGCCGCCCAACCCCGTCACCCTGCTCTCGCAGCCGCTGCTCGGCCGCCTGCTGCTCCACCTGCGCCGCCGCTACGACGCGGTCATTCTCGACGCGCCGCCCCTCGGCATCCTCGCCGACACCGACATCCTCGCCGCGCAGGCCGACCTCACCCTCTACATCGTCCGCAGCGGCATGGTCGACAAGCGTTTCCTCTCCCAGATCCAGAAGCTGGCGGACGCCGGGCGCCTCCCCAACCCCGCCTTCGTCGTCAACGACGTGAATTTCCGCGCTTCGAGCCACTACCGCTATGGTTACGGCTACGGATACTACCGCTACGGCTACGGCGACGAGAAGCGCTCCCGGCGCGCGGCGAATCTTTCCACGCCCCTCCAGCCTCCTCCGCCCGGCTCCGAATCCGATTCCAAGTCCTGACGCGCCGCCGTCCCGCCGCATCCCATGCTCCGCCTCTTCCAGACCCAAGCCTCCC
>JAJQGU010000043.1 GCA_021200315.1 Akkermansiaceae bacterium | reverse complement strand
ACAATTAGCAAATTGATATAGTTCGAGGTCATTCGCTTGCTGCTTTGAACTCTTTTCTTATCACCGCAGGAAGTTCATCCCCCTCTTTTGAGAGGATGTACAATTGCGTGTTCTTAGCGAATGTTCTTCGGATGTGGATGGAGTCTTCTGCACGTTTGACTTCTATTTCTACGCCAGAAGAAGAAAACTGAATTTTACCATTCTCTGGCAAGCCCAGGCAAAGATACAATTCATCCATCCTGGTGCGGAGTTCTTCAAAAGAAAGATGCGGTTTGCTCAGAAGGTACGCAATCCCTTGGTACATCAGAGCTGTTTCTCTTGAGGTAACTATATGGGGACGCTCGACAATAAAAAATCCGACATGTGCAGGTTTCTCTCGCTTTGCTAGTTTTACTTTTGCCTGTTTTTGTTTCCCATCGCGTAAGTAGTTGATAAATGCCGTATCATCGGGCTTCAGGTCAATGAGGCATAGTAAAAAGTCCGTTGGATCACTTAAGCGCATGCCATTTAAGTAGAGCAACACATCTCCTTCGCACATGCCTGCTTGGTCGGCAGGACTATCCTCGACAACTTGCCTTACTTTGATTCCTCTGTACGAGCGATTGAATGAGCTTAGGGCTTCGCTTTCTTGCTGTGTGAGCGGCTCCGTAACCATGCCCACAAAAACATCTGTATAGATTTCAACGCGTTCTTCATCTTCGTGTGTATCTTGCTTAGCCTCTCGTTGTCCCATAAGGGGCTGCAGGAATATAAGGAGGAAACATAGGAAATAAGCTTTCATTGTTTATAGAGGCAGAGAATATAAGCTGCATGTAACCCGGGGCGTGCCAGATGCGCTGTATTCGTATCCGTTGCTATTAGTGTATAAGGTGATTCCGCGTCTTGATTGGTCGAGAGCGGAGCAGGTCTGTACTTTCTGTTCACTCAGCACCTTTCGGTGGATGATTTGTTTCTCTATGTCTGGAGCCTGAGCGATGCTGTTCATACTGCCTTGATTTGCTCCTTCCTGGTCGATGCTCATATAAGCACCTGCGAAGAGTGCCAATGTGGCAACGATTCCTAGCAAAGCATGGGCGCGTTTTCGTTGCCGCATGATATGGCTGTATTCATCTTGAATAGCGTCTTTGATGAGCGTCTGAGCGTGTTGTTTTCTTTTTGCGGGGAAGCAGCAAGCGAGCGCCTTGATTTCGTTCTCAATGTCTTCTGTGCTGTATTCTCGTTTATTCATGGAGGGTGCGCAGTTTTGTTCGGAGTTCGATGATTGCGTTGTCATACCTGTTTCTGACGGTTGCCTCAGGTATATGGAGATGTTTAGAGATGCTTAAAAAATTGAGCTCGTTCCAGATATGAAGGTAGATGATAGCAGAAAGCTCATCATCAAGTTCCCTTATGGCTCTGCGGAGGTAGAAGTGTATGTCTTCAAGTTCTTGTCCCGAGTCATTTCGGGCGGCGTCGTGTTGAATCTCATTTTCTTGCCAGTATCGTTGTTCCGCAATGATGCGATTGTCGTTTTTAATTCTTGCTTTAGTCGCTTCATGCTTGATGGTGCTGAGAGTGTAGGTAAGAAGGGACTTTTGAATTTTTCCTTCATAGTACGCTCGTGTAACAGATTGCATCGCTTTTGAGAGAATAAGCTCAGCGTCATAAGAATTGTCGACTTGCAAGATGGCGTACTCAAGCAATTTTTCCTGCGAAAGCACTTCCGCGTGTTCACGCAAATCGTGTGAACCTGTCCTTTTGAAGTGCCGGAGGAAAAACGCTAACATGTGCTGTCTACACATATAGAGACGTTGAAAAAGGCAAATTCGCAGCAAAAAGTGAAAAATGACAATTTTTTTGCTCGTGAATAGCTTTTACCCCAAAATTCGGAGGCTTGTAAAGCAAATCCGCACCCCCGCAGCTTGTTTCCGAGGAGGGAAAAGACGAGCGCGCTTCTACCAACTTATACCCCAATATAAGCCAAACTCGCTATAATTGCTTATATTTCACTATAAGTCCCCCTCCGCCTCTTTATAGTTGGTGATGTCGGTTGTCGTGGAAATCTCGGCGGCCAGACCGAGCGCGAGGGCGGCTGTATGCGCCCATCCGAGGGGGAAGAGAGGGCGGTGCCGCCAAGCAAGGCAACCCGCACCCTCAAATGAACAAGAAAAGCATAGAGGATTCAAAATCCGCCGGGCGTCGGGCGTCCACTCTGCCTTTCGAATTTTGCTTCCCCTTAAATTTCACTCTTCACGTCCCGCGCTTCTCCAAACTCCACATTGAATCAGATCTCCGCCGCAGGCACGATGATGGGGGTGGGTTGGGGGCTGTTTTTCTGGGCGCATCAGGGAGAGTTTTCGGAAGGGGCGAGAAATAAAAAGAGGTTAAAATAGCCTCAAATTGTGGCGGAGGAGCCTTCGGACGACGCCGAGCTCTCCTTCGAGCGCGTGTTTCGTCAGTGCGGCGGCGAAGCCATAGGCCTGCATGAGCGTAATATCGGGCGGGAGGGCGAGCGCGTGTGCGTCAACAGGCGATGCCGAGCGCTTCCTTTTGCCAGTTCATGAGGTGGGCGGCCCCGGTCTCCTCGTCCTGCGCGAGGGCTTCCATGGCGGCGCGCGCGGCGAGGAAGGAGGGCTCGAGGCCGAGCCGCACTGCGGCGGCGTCGCGGAGGGAAAGCCAGTGATCCACGCGGCGCTCGTAGTAGTCGTCGTGCGCCGCGTGGCGGTGGAAGAGCCGTTCGGGATACTCGTCCTCGTCCAAGGCGAGGAAGCGGTGCACCGCTCCGTTAAAGAGGGCGGTCCTGCTGCGGTTGAAGCGGGGCGGCGGCGCGACAGGGCGGAAATCCTGCAGAGCCGCGCTCCATTGGAGAAGCTGTTCGTTGGAGCAGACGAAGAAAGCGGGTCTGTCCATGAGGGAGGCTTCGTGATCGCGCCATGTCCAGAGGGAGCGAAGAGCGGCGAGCCCCCGGCGGTTGAGGCGGCCGCTGCCCTTGATGCGCCAGGCTTCGTGAAAGCTTGTCTCGTGCCGTTCGGCGGCGCGCCGCATGTTTTGGGCACAGGTCTCAAGAAACCAGTCGTAGCGCCCGGCGCGGCGCAGTCCGTCGGTCAGCGAGTCGGCCATTTCGAGCATGTAGGCGACATCTCCCCGGGCGTATTCCTGCAAGGAGGGGGGGAGGGGGCGGCGCCCCCAGTTGGCCTTCTGGTTGCTCTTGCTGAGCGTGACGCCGAAAAAATGCTGCACGAGGGCGGCGAGGCCGAACTGCCGGAAGCCGAGAAGCCGGGCGGCCGTCTGCGTGTCGTTGATGAAGTGGGGCATGCGGTTGAAGGCATGCAGAAAGAGAGACATGTCGTAGTCCGCGCCGTGCATCCAGATGTCGCTTTCGGCAAGCCAGTCCGAAAACAGGCGGAGATCTTCGATCGCAAGCGGATCGATCACGCAGACACCTTCCGCGTCCGCGTATTGAATCAGGCACAGGCGCTCTTTATAGCGATGGAGGCTGTCGGCTTCCAGATCCAGCACGACGCGTCCCTTGGGCTGCGCATTTGCCCGGTGGCGCCAGCGGGCGAGGCTTTCAAGGTCTTCTATCATGGGCGGAAAGCAGTTTAGCATGATTGAAAGGAGGTATCAATGCTGAAAGCGGACAGTGCAGAGAGGGGGCAGTTTTCCTTGTCATAAAGGCGCGTTGTGGTTGACTTCGGACGTGTGTTTCGTGAGAATGAGGCGCGGATTCGCAGTCCGCGGATCGAATGTTAAAAAGGCCATTGCTATGAATGCGAATGCATTGTTCGGGATTTCGGCGGGTGCCGTTTTGTGTGTCTGCGCATCTCTGATGACGTCCTGCAGGGATGGGGGGCAGGGCGCCGCCTCGGAGCAGGCGTCTTCTCCGGTTCGGGTGAAGACGGCCGCCCTCGTTCGGCAGGATGTGACTTCGACCGGACAATGGTATGGATATCTGCGGGGGGTGGAGGATGCGGCCATTCGCCCCCAAGTCACGGGTACGCTCGTGAAGAAGAATTATAAGGACGGTTCATACGTCAGGGAAGGGGAGGTGCTTTTCGAGATCGACAAGGCTCTTTTCGAAGCGACTCTGCACCAGGCGCAGGCCAGTCTGGCTCAGGCGGAGGGTTCTTTGCAGCAGGCCAATGCGGCGCATGAAAAGAACAGGCTGGATGTCGACCGCTATACGAAGCTGGTGGCCAGCGGTTCGGTTTCGGAAAAGAACCTGACGGATTCGCAGCAGGCTCTGCGCGAGAACGAGGCGCAGATTCTCGTGGCCGAGGCGCAGATTCAGGCGGCGAAGGCTCAGATAGAAAGCGCGCAGACGAATCTGGACTACGCCACGATCAAGGCTCCCATATCCGGCATCGCGGGCATTGCACAGCCCTCGGTGGGCGACCTGCTCTCGCCTTCGATGACGGAGCCGCTGGTGACGATTTCTTCCATCGAGCCCGTCCGTGTGGATTTTTCGATCCCGGAGCAGATGGTTCTCTCGGCTCTGAAAAGATGGAACGGAACGACGGATGCCAAGTATGAGAATTTCCCCTTTCGGCTGATTCTTTCCGATGGTTCCGTATACGAACACCAGGGCGAGATCGTTTCGGTGGACCGCGCGGTGAACCGGAGCATGGGCACGCTCGATGTGGTGGGGCATGTGCCGAATCCGAACCGGATTCTGCGCCCCGGCATGGCCGTGACCGTGCAGGCGGACGTAAGCTTTCAGAAAGACGCGCTTCTCGTGCCGCCGCGCGCCGTGATGGCCCGGCAGAGTGCCGATTTCATTATGGTGCTGGGGCCCGGCGATGTGCCCGTGATGTGCCGCGTGGCGTTGGGGAATGTCGTGAATGTGCCCGTGAAGGACGCTTCCGGCCGCGAAACGGTGCAGCCTATGCAGGTGATCTCGGGGCAGGGCGCGCCGCTTGACGTCCAGCTGCGGGCGCAGGGGGTCGCGGGTGCGCTCACAGATGTGCAGGTGATTGTGGAGGGCACGGCTCTGGCCGCGCTCGCCATGCAGGCAAAGAGGCCCGTGCTGCCTGAACCCTATGTGTACGAGGCGTCTCAGCCTCTGGTGCCTTCGAAGGCCGCCGCCGGGCGGGGCTCGGCCGTTCCGGACGAGTCCGCCGGAAATGCGGATGCCTCCGGCAGAGACTGAACGGCCGATCGCCTTTCCTTTGTTTTCGCGCCATGTCTTCCTTCTTCATCAAGCATCCGATTATTGCGGGCGTCGTCTCGATTGTGATGACTCTGCTGGGCGTCATTTCGATGATGCGCCTGCCTATCGCCCAGTATCCGGAAATTTCCCCGCCCACGATCAGTCTTTCGGCCACTTATCCGGGGGCGGACGCCCAGGTGGTCGCGGATTCCGTGGCCACGCCGATCGAGCTGCAGCTTTCGGGGGTGCAGGGCTTGGATTACATGACGTCCGTGAATTCCAACAACGGTGTCTGTTCGCTGAACGTGGTTTTTGAAGTGGGCTCCGATCCGAATATGGATCAGGTGCTCGCCTATATGCGCTATGCCCAGGCCACCAGCCAGCTGCCCGCGGAGGTGTCGCAGATGGGCGTCACCATCAAGCAGTCTTCGGGGTTGCCGCTGATGCTTTACGCCCTCTATTCGCCGGATGACAGCTATGACGGCGTTTATCTCGCCAATTACGCTTATGTTTCGCTCGTGGATCCTGTGAAGCGCGTTCCGGGCGTGGGCGATGTGCAGGTGTTCGGCGCGGGGCGCTATGCCGTCCGCATCTGGCTCGACACGGCGCGCCTCGCGCAGCTGGGGCTCACGGTGTCTGAGGTGAAGCAGGCCGTGCAGGTGCAGAATACCGTGAACCCAGGCGGGCAGATCGGTTCCGAGCCCTCGCCGGCCGGCACGGATTTCACCTACACCGTCCGCAATAAGGGACGTTTGACTACGATCGAAGAGTTTGAGGATATTATCCTGCGCGCGGACGGTCAGAAGTTCGTGCGCCTGAAAGATGTGGCCAAGGTAGAGCTCGGCGCGCAGAACTACTCGCTGTCGGCCCGCTACAACAGGCGGGCTTCGGGCATGATAGCCATCTACCAGTCCGCCGGCTCGAACGCCATCGAGACGGTGGACGCTCTGCGTGCGTTGTTCGCCCAGTATGAGAAGAATTATCCGAAAGGGCTCAGCGGCTCTGTGGCCTTGGATACGACTGAGGCCGTGCGCGACTCGATCCGCGAAATCGAAGTGACGCTGTTCGAGGCGCTGGCTTTGGTGGTGGCGGTGGTGTTCGTGTTCCTGCAGGGGTGGCGCGCCGCGCTCATTCCGGCAATCGCCGTACCCGTGTCCATCGTCACCACGTTCTGTTTCTTCCCGTTCCTTGGATTTACCCTCAATACGATCTGCCTTTTGGGCATGGTGCTGGCCATCGGGTTGGTAGTGGATGACGCTATTGTGGTGGTGGAAGCCGTGGAGTCTCACATGGAGCGCGGCATGAACGCCCGTCAGGCTTCTTTCGCCGCCATGAAGGAGGTGTCCGGTCCGGTGGTGGCCATCGCTCTCGTGCTGGCGGCCGTTTTCCTGCCCTCACTGCTGCTGCCCGGCATTACGGGCACTCTGTTTCAGCAGTTCGCGGTCACGATCGCGCTTTCGATGCTCATTTCCGCTTTCAACGCCCTGACGCTCTCGCCCGCTTTGTGCGCTCTGCTGCTCAAGCCGAAGTCAAAGGCGAAAAGATCCTTTCTCGACGGTTTTTACCGCCGTTTCAACAAGGTGTATGACAAGACTGCCGGTTCTTATTCGCGGGTCTGCGGCGTGCTTTCGCGCAAGCTGTTCATTTCGCTGCCCATTCTGGCGGTGATCGGCTTGATGATTATTCCCGTGGCGAAGAAGGTGCCGGGGGGCTTTCTGCCGGATGAAGACCAGGGCTTTCTGCTGGGCTCTCTCTCGCTGAACAGCACTTCTTCCATGCAGCTTTCGCTCGAACAGGCGAAGAAGGCCGAGAAGATTATCTTAGCCAATCCCGCCGTGAAGGCCGTGGCTTCGGTGATCGGGTTCAATGTTCTTTCCAGTGTGCAGAGTACCAACGGCGTGACTTTCTTTGTGGCTCTCAGTCCCTGGGACGATCGCGGCGGCGTTACGGCTCAGGAGGTGCGGCAGCAGCTCGCGGGTGCGCTCGCAGGCGCCGGGCTGAACGCCGTTCCGATGGTGATCAATCCCCCGGCTATCCCCGGCGTGGGCGCGGCGAGCGGCGTGACCATGATTCTGGAGGATCTCGAGGGGCGCGGCGTGCAGTATCTGGCCGAGCAGGTGGACGTTTTCAGCGCGGCGGCGAAGAAGGCTCCCTCCATTGCCTCCGTCAGTTCCATGATGATGCCGGGCGTCAGGCAGCCGAAGGTGAATCTCGACTACGAGAAATGCTATGCGCAGGGGGTCAGCGTGTCCGAAGCCAATCAGCTCTTCCAGACTTTCCTGGGGTCGGTGTTCGTGAATTATGTGACGCTCTACGGCCAGCAATGGCAGGTGTATCTTCAGGCGGACGGCGCCGACCGCACCAGCTTGGAGAGTCTGAAGAATTTTTATGTGAAGAACGCCCGGGGCGAGGATATTCCCCTTTCGGCGCTCATGACGATTGAACGGGATAACTATGACACGGAATTCGTGATGCATCAGAATCTCCATAATGCCGCCCAGCTCATTGTCGTCCCGGCCGAAGGATTCTCCTCCGCGCAGGCGATGGAGGCTTTGCAGAGAACTTTTGAGGAAACGATGCCTTCGGATATGGGCTATTCCTACAGCGGCATGAGTTATCAGGAAAAGAAGGTGCAGGAAGGTCTCGGCCTCGGCGCCATTTTCTCGCTTTCGGGGCTTTTCGCCTTTCTCATTCTGGCCGCGCTGTACGAAAAATGGGCTCTGCCTCTCAGTATATTCCTGACTGTGCCCGTCGCGGTGCTGGGCGCCTTTGCCGGCCTTGCCGCCGCAGGTATTGAGTTGAATCTTTATGCGCAGATCGGCCTCGTGATGCTGATTGGTCTGGCGGCCAAGAACGCTATTCTCATCGTAGAGTTCGCCGTGCTGCAAATGGAGCGCGGACAGTCTCTGATGGATGCTGCGGTCACGGCGGCGAAGATGCGCCTGAGACCCATCCTGATGACTTCTTTCGCCTTTATTCTGGGCTGTTTGCCGCTGATGACAGCCGAAGGTTCGGGAGCCCTGGCGCGCAATTCCATCGGTACCGTGGTCGTGATCGGCATGCTTTTTGCCACGGGGGTCGGCGTGTTTCTCATTCCCTGCAGTTTCACGTTCGTCATGAAGCTTTTCCGTATTCGCATCGGCAAAGTGAATCATGCGGCGGATCCCGATGAGATCATTGCTTATAAACGGCTTGCCGCGGAAGAGGCGGACGCCGGATCTGTTTCCTCCGAATGATTAAAAAACTGCAATAGTTAACACTTGACAACTAAACGGGGCTCTTTCATACTTTTCCCGCCTTTCGTCAAAGGTGGGGCAATCAAGCGGAAAATGCGTTTTAACACAATGGACATGAATAAAAAAGCAAACAGGACGGTCATTCGTGATGGTGCGTCGTGGCGCATGGGCGCCATGGCTCTGGCGGTTCTTTCCTCTCTGACGGCCTGCAGGATGGGGCCGGATTTCAAGGGAGCCGATATGCAGGTGCCCGCCGAATTCCGGGGTGCGGGGGCTTCGGCTGAATCCATCGCGGATCTTGCCTGGTGGGATGTGTTCCGGAATGGCGGACTGTGCAGTCTGCTGCGCGATACTTACAGGAACAACAAGGATTTGAAATCCATGATGGCCAATGTGGATTCCGCGCGCCAACAGGTTACGATCGCCATTGCTCCTCTCTTCCCTTGGGCCAGCTATACCGGCTCGATCGCCAAGGGGGCCAATTATTCCAGCGGCGTGCCCGTGCAGTCCGAAGGTGTCACGACTACGCCGGGAAAGGGTTATGGCAATATTTCCTGGGAGATCGATCTCTGGGGCAAGACGCGCCGGTCGGTGGAGGCGGCCGAGGCTGATTATATGGCCACGGAATACGAACAGCGCGCCCTGCTGCTCTCCCTGCTCAAGCAGGTGGCGGACGGCTATCTGCAGCTGCTCCAGCTGGATGAGGAGCTCGCCATTGCCCGCGAATCTATTGTCTCGTATGGAAAATCGCTGAAGCTCTTTACGGAGCAGCTTGAGGGAGGCATCGGCGACCGCCTGCAGGTGGCCTCGGCCGAGGCTGCTCTCGCGGCCAGTCGCGCCCAGGTTCCTGCGCTTGAGGCGGAGATCATTTCGCTGGAAAATACGCTGTCCGTGCTCGCCGGCCGAGCTCCCGGCCACATAGCCCGTGCAGGCTCTCTGAACAGCGTAGGCGCCGGCCGCGTGCCTGCGGGCATCCCCGCCTCGATTCTTGCCCGCCGCCCTGATGTGCTGCAGAAGGAGCAGTCTCTGCGCGCCGCCAATGCCAATATCGGCGTGGCCATTGCAAATTATTTCCCCTCCATTTCTCTCACGGGGATGGGCGGTTTCGTTTCTTCGGATTTGACTGCGGCCACGTCGAAGAAGAGCGCCTGGGGCGTCGGCGCCGATCTCACCGGCCCCATTTTTCAGGGCGGCAGATTGAGGTCTTCGGAAAGGGTTGCCCGCAATAACTTCCTTGCCGCCAAGAGCGATTATGAAAAGACGGTGCTGACGGCTCTTTCCGAGGTTTCCACGGCGCTGATCGAGCGCGCCCGTCTCCAGAGCGTGATCGAGGAGCAGGAACGGGCCGTGAAGGCGTACCGGGAGTCGGTCGAGCTTTCCATGGAGCGTTATCAGGGCGGCCTCTCGAGTTATTACGAAGTGCTGACCGCTCAGCAGAATCTCTTTCCGGCGCAGACTCAGCTGGCTCAATACAAGTACCAGTATGCGGCCACGCTGCCTGCTCTCTACGCCGCCCTTGGCGGGGGCTGGAAGAATACCTACCGGGAAATCACCGAAGGCCGCTCCGAATCCGACGGCCGGTAACCGCTCCGCTTCCGCATGACTGCGTCTCCCTCCCGCTTTGATCCGGAAGCCCTCGCCGAGGGGGTGCTCGCCGGCAGTCCCGCTCTGCTGGGGCGCGCCATTACACTCATTGAAAGCAATGCCGCGCGCGATCAGGAGCCGGCCCGCAGACTCGTTTCGCGTTTGCTGCCGCATTCCGGCAATTCTGTGCGCATCGGAATTACGGGGGTGCCGGGCGTGGGCAAGTCGTCTTTTATTGAAGCTTTCGGCTCGCGCCTTTGCGAAAAGGGGCTCCGGGTGGCCGTGCTGGCCATCGATCCTTCCTCCACGCTCTCCAAGGGCTCGGTCATGGGCGATAAGACGCGCATGGAGAAGCTCTCCGGACATGAAAACGCCTTTGTGCGCCCGTCTCCTTCGGGCGGCACGCTCGGCGGCGTGGCCCGCAAGTCCCGCGAGACGATGATCGCCTGCGAAGCGGCGGGGTATGATGTGCTGCTGATCGAAACCGTGGGGGTGGGGCAGTCTGAAACGACGGTGCGCTCGATGGTGGATGTATTTCTGCTTCTGCTCATCACTGGCGCGGGGGATGATCTGCAGGGTATCAAGCGCGGTATTATGGAACTGGCCGATTTGCTCGTTGTCACCAAGGATGACGGGGACAACCACCGGCGCGCGCTGGCTCACCGGCAGGAGCTCAGAATGGTGCTGCATTATCTTCAGTCCCCCACTCCGGGCTGGAAGCCCGAGGTGCTGACATGCTCTTCTCTCGAAGGCACGGGCCTTGATGAGATCGAGCGTCGGATCGACGCTTTCCGCGTTCAGCAGCAGGGAAACGGACATTGGTTCCGCCGCCGCCGCGCGCAGTCTCTCGATTGGGTGCGCTCCCTGGTTCACGAAGCGTTGATTTCCTCGTTCGAGAGCCATCCGGATGTGGCTTCTCATCTGCCGGAGCTCGAACAGAGCGTGGGCGCCGGGCGTCTCGATCCCGTTTCGGCGGCGCGGAGGATTTTGGATTGTTTCACTTACCCGTTTGTCGGAAGGTGAGCGCGGGTGATTGGATGTCTCGCGGGGAAAGGATGCGCCACGGATGAATGCTCTCACTGCCATTGTGCTGCTCGTGCTGAGCAATATGATCATGACTTTTGCCTGGTACGGTCATTTGAAGGCGGACGCGCGGAGTCTGGGGTCGCTGGCTCTCATGGTGCTGGCGAGCTGGGGGCTGGCCTTTTTTGAGTACTGTCTGGTGATCCCGGCCAACCGCATCGGCTTCAGCGCCGGCCTGAACGTCTATCAGCTCAAGGTGATTCAAGAGGCCATCGCCCTTTCGGTGTTCGTTCCTTTCGCCATGCTCTATATGGGCGAGTCCTGGAAGTGGGATTATCTTTGGGCCTTTTTCTGCCTGGCGGGCGCGGTGTTTTTTGTCAACCGCTCCTGCCTGTTTCCCTCGTGAAACGTTTTCTGTGTCGGAAGTTTGCCTTTTTGGCGGCGAAAGGGCTTTTCATCTTTCCGGCTTTGTGGTAAAAAGACGGCATGAAAAAGGCCGTTCCCCTGATTTTGTCTTCTTCGTTGCTTGTCTCCTGCTCCTGGTTCAAGAACAATCCCAGCGATCCGCAGTTCCAGCGGCAGACGACGGCCACTGATCCTGTGGGAATTGAATATCACAGAGAAGATGCGAGGAAGCGGGCGGAAGAGGGGCGTTTCATGCCCGGGTCGGAGGTCAGCGTGCGCGAGGGAAAGGCGTATATGTTTGACCGCAATCCCGGGGTTCATCCCGACGCTTTGGGCACGATGCGGGAGGCGGACAAGGTGAAGGTGGTTTTCAATGACGGGCGCTATACCAAGGTGAAACTTTCGACGGGGAAGGAGGCTTGGGTGCATGAGAGGGATCTCGAGGGCGGTTCCCCGGAGGAGTTTGAGATTCCCGAGGGCGGTTCCCTTTTTGCCGATGATTTCTTGGGCGAAATGCCCGTGGTGAGCGATAGCGGCGACGCCCAGGTGGTGTACGACAAGAACGGCCGCGAGCGCAGGCTGGTGCGCAGACCTGCGGCGGATTCTTCCGGCGCGGATTCTTCTCCGGGCGGAGATGGAGACGGCTCTCTGCCCGATCCTGCCGCCGTGCAGGATCAGAAAAATAGGCGGTGACGCGCCATGTCCTCCGCCGGGTTCGAGGATTGCTCCGACCGTTTCATCCGCTTTTTGGCCGCTGAAAAGGGGTTGAGTGTCAATTATCAATTGAGTGTCCGGCAGACTTTGGGACATTTGCTCCGTTTTTTGGAGGAGACGCGGCTTGCCTTTGCGGATGTACAGGAAAGGGATCTTGCGGAGTTTGTGCGCGTGCGCCGCAAGAGCGGACTGGCCGCCTCTTCTCTGCGCGTGGAGATGGTGCATCTCAAGATTTTTTTCCGCTTTGCGGCGGCCCGCGGTTTTCTGGCATCTGATCCCGCCGCACTGCTCGAGGCGCCGCGCACGGGCTGGCCTCTGCCTGAGGTTCTTGATGCCGAAACTGTGGGAAGGTTGGTCGATTCCGTGAATCCGGATGGCTCGCCGTTCGATTCGCGCGATCGCGCCATTCTCGAGCTTCTCTATGGCAGCGGTTTGCGCGTGAGCGAGCTCATTTCTCTGAGCCCCGCGCAGATCGACTGGGACGACGGTTTTCTCCGCGTGGAGGGCAAGGGCGGCAAACCCCGCCTTGTGCCCATGGGAGCTTCTGAACGGGAGAGTCTGCGGCATTATCTCGTGCAGACGCGCCCGAAGCTTGCCGGGAAGAGACGCTCCCCACGCGTGTTTCTTTCGCGCCTTGGCGCGGGACTCACGCGTGAGCGCATTCGCCAGATTGTGCGCGCCCGGGCCGCCGCCGCCGGTATCGGAGAGCGCGTCTATACGCACATGCTGCGGCATTCCTTTGCCACTCATCTGCTTGAAAATGGAGCCGATCTCCGCGTGATTCAGGAGATGCTCGGCCATGCCGATCTTTCCACGACCCAAGTCTACACGTCCATTGAGCAGAAGCGTCTCGTTCAGCTTCACCATCGCTTTCATCCGCGGAGCCGCCGCTCCTCGGGGTGAGCCCCGGAGGGAGCTTATTCTCTCTTTTGCGCGAGCAGCAGGATGGGGTGGTAGGTGAGGGGGATGAGGCCGTTCGGACGGGAGAAGCGCACGGCGCAGCGGCGGCGGAAGTCGGCCAGGCTGCTTTTCGTCCACACGGTGCGGGCAAGGCCGCTGACGCCGGTTTCGCGAAGATGGAGAAGCAGCGCGTCCGCCGTTTCGAAGAAGAGGCGGTCGTTCCATTCCTCGCTCTTGATCGGGTGGAGGCCGGCTTGCCGGGCCAGGGCGGCCAGGGCTGCGGCGGAGGGGTAATCGAGCCCCGCGCCGGAGATTTCCCGCACCTCGCGCATGTTGCCCGGGCCGAAGGTGGCTATGGCCAGGAGTCCGCCTCCATCCAGGGCGGCGCGTGCTTTCCCGAAGAAGCCGGGCAGGTCGGTGAACCATTGTACGGCCGAGGCCGAGGCCAGAAGGTTGAGCCGGGCGGGAAATTCGATGCGCTCGGCGTCGCCGGAGAGAAAGACGGAGGCGGCGCCGATTCGTTTCACCCAGGCGGCGGATTCGGGCGCGAGGTCGTTGAAGTGCCACTCGGCCTCGGGGTAGCGCCGCAGCAATTGATGGGAAAGGAATCCCGTGCCCGCGCCAATTTCGAAGGCTCGCCGCACGCGGGAGGAGCCGAGGGTTTTGTATACGAGGCGGGCAAGGCGCGCCGCCATGCTTTTTTGAACTGCCGCCTTGTGGTGATAACTGGCGTAACGGCGTGCAAATCGTCTTCCTATTAATTGTTTGTCAATTTCCATGCGCTAAGTTCCCGGCGAAGGAGATCGGGGTTTGCGAAAGGATAATGCGGGGTGTCGATTTCTGCGGCTTTTTCTCCCCAATAGGCCCGCATGTTTTCCGGGGGAAAGATGAGATCCCTTTTCCCCACAAACGCCTTGCTCCAGGCGATGCGCCCGGGTTCGGGAAGTTGGGCCAGGTTGTGGAGGGCGTCCAGTTCGCTGCAGAGCTCGGCCAGGCTCCGCTGCGGCAGGGCGCCGGACGGAATTTTGTCCGCTCCGCCGAAAGTGCGCTCGAAAAAGAGGGAGACGCCCGCACGGGGCAGCCCCCGGCGCGTGACTTGAAAGGCGCGGCGCGGGATGCCCAGGCGGTCGTCTACGGGCCTGGGGGTGCCGTTGAATGCCAGAGCGGTTTCCACGGATAGTCCGCTGATTGCGTGCTCCGCCGCCAATATTCCGAAGGACCATGCCGCCAGGGCGATGTGCTTGTAGGCGGCGGCCTGCGGCAATGCATGGGATGCGAGTGTACGGTAATCGTAAAAGCAAAGGCAGTCGCAGCCCGGCGGCAGGGCTTCCGCCGGTGCGGCTCCGGGCGCGCCGGCCCAGCCGAGAAAGATCAGCGCGAGCGAGCTGTTGCCGCTTTCGCGTTTTAGCCAGATTGCTTCCATGAGCGGGCAAAGCCGAGTATGTCCGCACGTGTCAGAGCGGCCGTAAGTGAGAGGCGGATGCGCGCCGTGCCTTCCGGCACGGTGGGGTGGCGGATGGGGGTGAGCCAATAGCCGTTTTCGCGTCCGCGCCGCGCCAGGGTAAGGGCGCGTACGTTGCTGCCTGCGGGGAGCGGGATGATCTGTGAGTGCGCTTCGATCCCCAGTTCGCGGGCGAGCAGTGCCGTCATTTCGCGCAGGTGGGCGCGCAGGGCTCCCATCCCCGGAAGGCGTCGGATCAGGAACTCGCTCCACATCAGATTGACGGGCGGCAGGGCGGTCGAGAAGATCAGCGTGCGCATGCGGTTCACGAGGCAGCGCTTTACCGGCCCGCTGCACAGTACGAAAGAGCCGGCGGAGGCCATCGCTTTGCCGAGGGTGGCCATGCGTATGTCGCAGCCCTCTTCCGCGCCGAGCTCGGCCGCCAGCCCGCGCCCGTCCGGACCGCGCACACCGAAGGCGTGCGCTTCGTCCAGGTATAGTCTGAAGCCGTACCGGGCTTTCAGTTCCATCAGTTCCGTCAGCGGGGCGGTGTCCCCGTCCATGCTGAAGATCGATTCGGTGACCACCCAGACCATGCGGCGGTTCCGCGCCTGCTCCAGAAGTTTCTGGAGGTGTTCCATATCATTGTGGCGAAAGCGTTTCCACTCGGCGCTCCCGAGGCGCAGTCCGTCGATCAGGCTGGCGTGGATCAGCCTGTCGGCCAGGATCAGATCCTCTTTCCCGGTGAGGGCGGGCAGCGTTCCTGCATTCGCCATGAAGCCCGAAGAGAGCACCAGCGCTTCACGGCCGCCGAAAAGGCGGGAAACGGCCTCTTCGAGTTGTTCGTAGTGCGTGCTGTTGCCCGTCATGAGCCGCGACGCCGGGCTGCTCATCAGAAATTCGTCTTCGCGGTCGGCCAGCGATCGGAGAAATTCTTTCTGCAGGCCGGCGGAGTATTCGGTTTGCGAGGCGAGGCCGAGATAGTCATTGGAAGAGAGGTTCAGATATTCCCGTCCGTTGTGTTTCACATATTTCCCGTGCGGAGAGAGTGTCTTGAGCTCCCGCATGTTCCCGGCGAGTTCCAGTTTCTTGAGTTCGCCGGCCAGCCTCTTTTCAAGCGCGTCCATTTCTTCAGTCGGGGCTGTATTCCGCCCAGGAGCTGCTCGTTTCCCAGACGCGCACTTTGTCGAGCCGCACGCAGGGGCGCACGGGGAGGCTGAATCGCCCTTCCACGGCGTCGGCCAGGGCTTCCGCCGCCTGAAGGTATACGGTGCGGGCAATGGTTTCG
This sequence comes from Akkermansiaceae bacterium, assembly GCA_021200315.1. Classification (GTDB taxonomy): domain Bacteria; phylum Verrucomicrobiota; class Verrucomicrobiia; order Verrucomicrobiales; family Akkermansiaceae; genus Akkermansia. The sequence continues at coordinate 906 of JAJQGU010000043.1, read as the reverse complement.
CTCGTGGGGTCTTCGCGCTCGAAGGGGATGACGCGCTCGCCGTAAGCGGTGCGGAAGGCGGCGAAATTCGGATCCGAAGAGTTCATGCAGAGTGCGTGATCGAAACGCTCGACGAGGCCGCCCAGCATTTCTTTCACCAGCTTGAAGTCGAGCACCATGTCGTTGACGTCCAAATCGGGCGCCGAAAAAGTGAATTCGACTTTGCGGGTGTGCCCGTGCGGATACCGGCAGTTTCCCCGATGCTTGGAAAGCAGATGGCCGCTCTCCAGCTCGATGCATTTGCAGATGCGGAACATGTCTCAGGCGGCAGGCGTGACGCCTTTTTTCAGGATGACGTTGCCGTATTTGCCCGTCTCGCCCGAAAGAACGACGGCGAAGGCTTTTTGGGCGCGTGCGTAGAAGGCGTATCGCTCCATGCGCTCGATGGCGCCGTCATAACCGAGCGCCCGGCGGTAGCGCTGTTCCACGTCCGGATCCAGCGTGTCGCCGGGCACGGCTTCCATCATGACGACGGGGGGAGCGTAGGAGTCCAGCTCGAACAACGGAATGAGCGCGGCCAGAAGGGCGTCCGCTCTGACGCCGTCATAGCGGATGACGCGCTCGCTGAATGTATGCGCGGGGAAGTGGGCGTCTGAAATCACGATTTCGTCGCCGTGCCCCATGGCCGACAGTGTCTTCAGCAGTTCGGGGGAAAGAAGTGGGGATATTCCTTTCAACATGGCGCTTCCGACTATGTCACGGCCAGGCGGAGAGGTCAACTTCAAAGCCTGCCATGCCCTTCCGCTTTACTCTTCCCGCGCCGCCCCAACTCCACCCTCCACACTGAGAAAAAGAACTTCCTCCGCCGCGGACGCGGCGGAGGAAGCAATCAACTAATATATACAATATAATGAAAAACATTCACTC
>JAJQGU010000062.1 GCA_021200315.1 Akkermansiaceae bacterium | reverse complement strand
GCTCCGAGAAGCGCGTTCCGGGCGGGGCGGTTCGCCCCGTCCGTCTGAAAAAATGCAGTGAATGACTTTTTCATTATTATTGAATGAATTGATTGAGAACTCCCTCCGCCGCGTTTGCGGCGGAGGGAGTTCTTTTTTCAGTTTGGATTTGAGGGGCGGCGCGGGACGTGAAAAGTGAAGTTGAGGGAAAGTTCGGAAGGTGAAGCGGGGAGCGAAAGGGGGCAAGAATATTGCGGCAGACTCGTCCGCTGGTACGGACGCACTCTCACGCTTCTATTGCCCCCGGAACCGCTCCGGATCACAACCGTAACTCTTCTCCCATCTAAAGTCCTCCCCCTGTACCGCTCCTTGCAACAGATTCCTCCGGAGAAAATCATTCGGGACACCATCAGGTCAATGATAATCTTACCCCGGGGTGTATCTATGGTCTGCCCTGCCCGGACGGATTGTTCGGAAACGGCCGGGGCGGCTGCGTGTTCAGCTCCCGGCAGCTCGTCATTTCCAGCCATCGAAGCAGTCTCACTCCTTGCCGGGGACGCCTGTCCCGCGGCATCACCGCCGCCATCTGATTCATTCGGGAGAAGCTTGTACGCGAGATACGCCGCTGCCGCAATGACAGCGGCAGCCCAAACAACACCAAAAGGAAAATCCGCCCCTGCCGCCTCCTTGAACAAAGCGATCAGGCCGACTGCCCCAATCGCTCCGATGAGAAATCTTTTGATCTCACCCTTGGTTTTGTCTGTCCGCCTTGCCGGCGCGGCATCCGGCTTCCCGGGAGGAGCGGGGGCAGAACCGCCTCTCGCCGCAGACCGTTCCGCCGCCCGGGCAAGCTTGAGTTCAGCTTCCCGCATCTGCTCCGCCTGCATAAAACAACACTTGCCGAAGTCTTCTTCCTTATCGATCGTATCGGCGGAATAGAACCAATGTCCGCACTCCCTGCACCGGCAAACCGCCTCATCGATAATCCAGGATCCCGCCGGGTTGCGCCTGAAGAAATTCGTAATCGATTTATCACCGCAGGCAGGGCATTTAAGAGGAATCACAAAGAACGTGAACGCCGCTGTCCTGCGCCGCCAAGAGTGCCATCTGCCGGGCTTCCTCCCCGGAAAGAGTCTTAAACCCGGAATCGTCTTCATCCGGATTTTGTTCTTTATATTCCCGCCATCTTTCGACGGCATCCGGTCTGTCAAACGCCGCTCTGCGAGTCAAATAATCCTTAAAGCACCGGGCGAACGTCAGGCACATTTTCATGTGGCGGTCGGTCATCACAGCAGCAGTGAGGCAGGACGATCCAGCCGATTACGGGTTACAGGCGTTTATTCGCAGAAAGCGCGGATACAGGCGGCGTGCCGTCATGACGGGAGCGTACAGCGCCATCCAGTCTGCGGCTTGACGGAAGGAACATACACCCGCGCACAATGCCCCGGCCAACCCTGCGGGAACGAGGGGAAGGATGATGAGAGCCATGGCAGTTTCGTGAACATTTACCACATCATTCCATGAAGTCAAGGAAATTCAGTACTCCGCCGCTTCCCGCATGGGAAACGAAGCGCATGAACCCGTCTTCCCGAAGGGGGGGGATGACAAAAAAACGGCGCGCCCCGCGCCTCACGCGCAGGCGGGGCGGATGTCCTGAATCGACATGGAAAGCGACGAACGGCCCCGCCAGACGCTGCGGTCGATCGTGAAGGCGACATCCCACGGCGGCTCGGGCAGCGGCATATCCGCCCCGTTGAAATAAATGGCGTCGCACTCGGCGAGCCCCTGCCGCAGGGAAAACTTGAGATGATTGCCCTGCAGACGGCGCGGCGCGTCGCTGAGATTGACTCCGCGCGACATGAAAACGGGCTGGGGATTGCCGTTGCCGAAGGGTTCGAGCAGCTCGTAGCTGTCGAGCAGCTCGAGCGTCAGCTCGGGAAAACCCACTTCGGCGTCGATGGCGAGCACGGGCGGGCGGGCGTCCCCTGCCCTCACCGAAGCCACATACTCGCCGAAAACCCGGCGGAACGCGTCGATGCTCCCCTCGTCCAGCATCACGCCGGCGGCCATCTCATGTCCGCCGCCGGAAATGGCGAGTCCGGCGCTCCTGCAATAATGGAGAGCCCGCACGAGCGAAACGCCCTCGACCGAGCGGCCGGAGCCCTTCCCCACGCCTGCGGCGTCGATCGAGATGACGAAAGTGGGCTTGTGGTAAACGCGCATGAGATACGAGGCCACGATGCCCACGATGCCGGGATGCCAGGCGCGCGAGCCGAGCACGATCACCGGGTCGGCGTCGGGGGAGAAATCGCGGTCGAGCATCTCGACGGCCTCGGCGCGCACGGCCTCCTCCCGCGCCTGGCGCCGGCGGTTGTGCTCGTCGAGCCGGCGGGCGAACTCCCGCGCCCGCCGCATATCGGCGGCGCGCAGCAGCTCCACCGCGTCGAGCGGCGCGTCCATCCGCCCGGCGGCGTTGAGGCGCGGCCCCAGGCGAAAACTCACATGCGAGGAGCAGAGCACGGACGGCGCGTTCGTAATCTCATTGAGCGCCCTCAGGCCGGGATTGCCGCGTCCCTCGCCCATCATGCGCAGGCCGTGGCGCGTGAGCAGGCGATTTTCGCCGACAAGGGGCACAATATCCGCCACGGTGGCCACCGCCACGATATCCAGATAATCGCGCAGATCAAAGCCGTCGAGCCGCCGCGTCTTCAACAGCGCGTGCGCCAGCTTGAACACCACGCCCGCGCTGCACAGATAAGTGAACGGGCTGTCCTTCTCGAGCTTGGCGTTGACGACGGCCGCCGCCGGCGGACGGCCGCCGGCCCCGGCCTCATGGTGATCGAGAACGATCACGTCGATCCCCCGCTCCCGGAGCGCGGCCACCTCGTCCACGGACGACGTGCCGCAGTCCACCGTAACCATCAGCCCCGGCCGGGGGCCTTCGCGCCCGCATCGCTCCATCCCGGCGCGGCTGAGCCCGTAGCCCTCCTTCGTGCGGATGGGGATGAAGAAGCGGGGATGCGCCCCGTAAGCCTCCAGCACCGCCATCAGCAAAGAAACCGAACTGACGCCGTCCACATCGTAATCCCCGTAGATGCAGATCTCCTCCCCGCCGTCCACAGCGCGGAAAATGCGCTCCACCGCCGCATCCATCTCCGCCAGAAGAAACGGATCCGCCAAATCCGCCAGACGAGGGCGCAGATACCCCAGCGCGGCCTCTCGTCCGCGAATCCCCCGCTGCGCCAAAAGACGGCGCACCAGCGGCGGCAGCTGTCCGTTCAGCTCGGCGCCGAAATCCACGGCGCCGCCGATCGGGCGCGTCTCCCAATCGAACTTTGTCCTCATGGGCGGAGCCTATCACAAGGCGCATCGAGCGTCAACCTCGCTTTTCCCCTTTCCGCTCCCCCGCCCCGGCTCCAAACTCCACACTGAGAAAAAGAACTCCCTCCGCCGCAGCCGCGGCGGAGGGAGCCCTCAATCAATATCGATGATCAATATGAAAAATACATTCATTACATTTTTTCAGACGGGCGGGCGAATCGCCATCGCCCGGAACGCGCTTTGAGGCGCGCGGACGCCTTTTCAGGCGCGTCTGCGGCGGAGAGCCAGC
>JAJQGU010000022.1:61658-70296 GCA_021200315.1 Akkermansiaceae bacterium | reverse complement strand
AGAGCGGCGATGCATGGCGGATTTTGAATCCGCTGTCAACCTGAAAATTCAAATTCTTTTGAAGGCAAATTATCTGCGCTTCAATTTCATTTCATGAATTTCGGCCTGAATTTATATAACGGCGTTATGTATTTTGAGCGGGAAATGTTGTGTTCAGAGCGGATTACATGCGAATTTCAGGGGGCGTTTCCGCATGGCGGATTCAAAATCCGCTATGCTTTTTCCGTCCTTAGGGCGCGGGGAGCGGTTTTCTCCCGGCGCTCCGTCCTCCGCCGCGGGATGCGGCGCGTGCGGCGGGGACGGCAACCCAACATCATCCCGACAACAACAAAAATGCATTCATGAAAAAGACGCTTATCGCTCTGGCTTGCCTCTCCTCCTGCGCTCTGGCAGGCACCTACACCTACACGGCGGACAGCTTCGGCGACGCCGGTACTTATAACGCGAGATCTCTCACGCTTACCGAAACGCTGACATGCGACGGCACCGTCAACTGGAGCATCTCGGGCACGTTCACGGTCGGAACAGAGACCGCCAATGAGTGGGGCACCGCCCTGCTGGCGTCCACGACAAATCCTTTCGACGACTTTTACTCGAACGGGTTCCAGTTCTACCTGAACTCGAGCAATACGTTTCTGCTCAAATTCAATAACGCCAGCGGCGACGATTATGCTATAACACAGAGCGACATTGTGAGCGGGGACACGGTGTCCTACACGCTTGCATACGCCGCCGATACGTCCAAGCTCACCGTGACGCTGGAATTCACCGATGCGGAAACTTCGGAGGTCACCACGCAAACCGTGGCTAAGACGATGAGCAGTGATGCCAGCATCAGCGCGCTGAGCACCTCGGTGGTCGGGCTAGAGGGCTGGACGCTCGGAGACATCACAGTGACAGTGACGAGCGCCGTGCCGGAACCGGCGACGGCCACATTGGGGCTTCTCGCGCTGGGCGCTTTGGCTCTGCGCCGCCGCCGCGCCTGAGGGCGTTCACGCGCTCCGAGAAGCGCGTTCCGGGCGGGGCGGTTCGCCCCGTCCGTCTGAAAAAATGTAATGAATGACGTTTTCATTATTATTGGATGAATATATCGTTATAATGCTTCCCTCCGCCGCAAACGCGGCGGAGGGAAGCATTTTTCAGCTCGGCGGGCTGAATTCAGTGTGGAGTTGGGGCGACGCGGGACGGGGTGGTTCGGAAGGTGTGATGAGGGGGAGCTGAAGAGGGCGATGTATGGCGGATTTTGAATCCGCTGTCAACACGGAAATTCGGTTTTTATTGAGGAAAAACTGCTTGCGCTCCAATTTCATTTTCGGAAATTCGGTCTGAATTTATATGAGGGCGTTATGTATTTTGAGTGAGAAATATTGTGTTCAAAATGGATTACATGCGAATTTCAGGGGGCGTTTCTGCATGGCGGATTCAAAATCCGCTAGGCTTCTTCTGCCATGAAAGAGACCAACAATGAAACACAGCCGCGCAGTCGAAACCTTGAGACTCTGATTGTCAGATGGATATTCATCACCGCTTTCGCCTGCTTGGCTGGATTTCTGACGCTTATCTTTTTGTTGGCAACCCATAGCTGAATAACAAACAAATGCAAAACCAAACTGATACAGATCCGCTCGTGCGCGTTGTCCCGATAATCCAGGAGAAGGCGGAGAAAGCCATTACCCGTGCGGTGACGCGCGGGGTGATTTACGCAAGCCTGATTCTGTTCGCAATTAGTCTGATTTTCGCCATATTGCTGGCTATCCTCGGTATTATTGGAGCACATTGAACGGCATACTGTTCGACCCGCCGGGCGGGGAGGCGAGTTCCCCGTCCGGCTGAAATAGTAATTTTTTCATCATTACTGATATTGATTGGTGCCTTCCTCCGCTTCGCATGCAGCGGAGGAAGTCTCTTTTTAGTGTGGGGGATGAAATTCAGCGTGGAGGTAAGAGAAGCGCGCAGAGTGAACAGTGAGGTGCGGGGGAAAGGGGAAACTCGGAAGGTGAAACGGGGGCCGGAGAGGGCGCGGCCGCCGAAAGAGGCTCCTCACCTCCCGCACCTTCTCTTCCTTCCCACATTTCCACTCTTCCGTTGACACCCCGGGGGAGGGACGGTATGATGCGGCTCATGGAATACCGTCGATGCGGGCACAGCGGGGTGCTGCTTCCCGAAATTTCTCTGGGGCTCTGGCACAATTTCGGCGCAGGAGCGGATCGGGGCGGCTGCGCCGCCCTGCTCGGCAGGGCGCTGGATCTCGGCGTCTGCCACTTCGACCTGGCGGACAACTACGGCCCGCCCCCCGGCGCGGCGGAAGAACTGCTCGGCCGCCTGCTGCGCGGGGAGCTGGCGGGACGGCGGGACGAACTCTTCATCGCGACGAAGGCGGGGCATCTCATGTGGCCGGGACCCTACGGGGACTGGGGCTCCCGCAAGCATCTGCTGGCGGGATTGGATCAATCTCTGCGGCGGCTGGGGCTCGACTATGTGGACGTCTTCTACTCGCACCGCCCGGATCCCTCCACCCCTTTGGAGGAGACAATCGGAGCGCTCGTGCAGGCGGTGCGGAGCGGCAAGGCGCTTTATGCGGGGCTCTCCAAATATCCCCCCGCGCTGTTCAGGAGGGCCTGTGCGCTGCTGAAAGAGGAAAAGACGCCCTGCCTCGCGCACCAGTTCCGCTACAACCTGCTCGACCGCGCCTGCGAAGAGGGGACGCTCTCCGCCGCGGAAGAAGAGCGGACGGGTGCGGTGGTCTTCTCTCCACTGGCACAGGGCATGCTGACGGGGAAGTACCTCGGCGGAGCCCGCCCGCGGGAGGCGCGTGCGCTGCGAGAAGACTCCCCCTTTCTCACGCTCGAGCACGTGCGGGCCGCGGCCGGGCGCGTGGCCGCCCTCGACCGGGTGGCGGGGGATGCCGGCATATCCCTCGCCGAGCTGGCCTTGCGCTGGCTGCTTCGACGGCCGGAAGTGACCAGCGTACTCATCGGCGCGCGCACCGTGGAGCAGCTCGACACCTGCGCCGCCGCATCGGGGCGCCCGCCCCTGGCGGAAGACTTGCTCGCGGCGGTGGAGAGGGCGCTCCGCCTGGAAGAGCCGGAGCCCTGACCAGACTTCCCGGCGCACTTTTTCGCAAAAAGCGCTTGCGGGGCGGGGAGCGGACGGCTATAGTAGAGACGGTGCCGCACGGCGTGCGGACATGAGTCTCACGGCTCGCCGCCGCGCCGCCGCATAACCCTGTACACATCCATGCATCTCATGAAAACAGCGTTCATTTTGGCGGCCTGCCTGTGGCTGGCCGCGGCTTCGCTTCCGGCGGAACAGCCGGGCCGGCTCGCGGATTCTCCCGCGGCGAGCCCCGACGACATCAAGGCGGAACGGGAGGCGAAAAAGGCCGCCGCGGTGAAGAAATCCCGCGACAAGCTCAAATTCAAATGGCACAAGACGCTTAAAGCCGCCTTGGCCGCCGCCAAGAAAAACAACACGGTCTGCGTCGTCCTCTACAGCGACCCCTCATTCTGCCACTACTGCGCGAAGCTGGATCAGGAGATCTTTGAAAGCCGGGAATTCAAGGCCGCCAGAGGGATCGGCGTCGGCTACCGCTCCACCTCCCCCATTTCGCAGTATCAGCTGGCGGGCAGCATGCCGCGCGGCGCGATCGTAGGGCCGGACGGCCGGAAAATCTCGGATTTCGGCTATACGCCGGGTCAGACGGCCGAGGGCTTCGTGAAACTTCTCCGCAAATCCAATCCGGAAATGAACGCGCCCGAGACACCCGGGCCGGAGAACGCTCCCCGCTAGAGAGCGGAGAGCGGCGCAGAGTTCAGCACCGCCGTGCATCCCGCCGGGAGAGGGACTCTTCGCGGGCGGTCAGGACGATTGGAATGAGCACGTCGAACTCCTGCCGGGGAATGGCCGCGAGTATTTGCTCGGGAAAAGCGGCGGCGGCGATCCTCGCCCGGGAGCAGCGCGGCAGGAAGCGGTCGTAGTACCCTCCGCCGCGGCCGAGGCGTGCGCCCGCCGAGGTGAACGCCAGGCCGGGCACGAACACGACGTCCAGCGCGTCCGGAGCGATGGGGGCGCAGGTTTCGCGCGGAGCGGGGATGCCGTGCATGCCGGGCTCGAAATCGCGCTCTGGAGAGCGGACGCGCCGGAATTCCATCAGCCCTTCCCCGAGGCAGCGGGGAAAGTAAAAGGCGTGCCGGGGGAAAAGCGCCGGCAGGGGCGTGAGATCCGCCTCGTGCGACATGGGCGCGAAGAGAGCTACGTGCAGCTGTTCCCGGCCGGCCAGCAGACGAGCCGCCTGCCGGCAGAGATCCCGGGAGAGGGAGCGCACCCGTTCGGGCGCGATTTCGCGCAGGCGAGCCGCCATGACGCGCCGCAGGGCGCGCTTTTTATCTGGAAGCGGAGCCATGGGAGCGTCAGTCGACGTGAGGCCGGCCGAAAAGGGCGAGCATGCGTCCGGTATTGCCCTTCTCCATGCGGTAGGAATAAAAGCGCCCGGGATCGGCGGCCGTGTCGAGCCCGCTGTCGGTGATATTCCCCTCCTTCAGGCCGGCTTCCCTGAGCTGGGCGATCAGGGCGGCGGGGATGTCCACCTCGTAGTGCGGGGGGCGGATGCAGGGCGAAATGACGGCGAGGCAGTCCGCCGGCTGCGTGCCGTAGAACTTCTTCATCCCCGCCAGAGCCTTTTCCACAATATTCTTTTGAGTGCCGAGCTTGCCCGAATGAACCAGCGCGCGCACGTGCCGTTCGGGGTCATAGAGCCACACGGCCGCGCAGTCCGCCACGTAGATGCCCAGACAGCAGTCCGACTTGCCGGAGCAGACGAGGCCGTCCACGCCCTCCACGGGATAGAAGCAGCCGACGTCGCCCACGAGAGCCACCCTGTCGCCGTGCACCTGCTGGGCGAGGCGGAGAAATTTCGGCTCGATGCCCCCTTCGCGCAGCACGGCTTCGTGCGCTGGGCGGAGGCGGCGGATCATCTCCTCGCGGTCGGTCGTGGTCTCGACGCCGGGCACGCGGGCGACGAAGCGGGCGAAGTTGTTCGGGAGGCTGTTCAGCGGGGCGAGATAGGAAGGATCGTTCATCGTGAGAAAAAAGGGTGATCAGCTGCGGGGGAGAGCCTTGCGGACGGCGCGGACAGCCGAGGAGAGCCGCCGTTCTTCATCGGGCAGCTCCATGAGCGCGGCGAGATCCTCCGCGATCGCGGAGCGGATCTTGTCGACGAACGCGGCACCCGAGCGGGTGGCGCGAACCATGACTTTGCGGCGATCCGAGGACGCCGTCGAGCGCGTCAGGTAGCCGAGCTCCTGCAGCTTGTCGACCATGCCGGTGGTGGCCGCCGTAGAATGTCCCATGATTCGGGCAATGCTGCTCATGGAGAGGGAGTTCCCGTCCGTCAGATAGGCGAGCAGGGAAAACTGCGGATAAGAAACTTTGGCGCGGACGAGCTTGGAGGAAAGGCGCAGCATACAGGAGCGCTGCGAAAAGAGAACGAAATCGGCAAGCGTTTGAATCTCTTCGGCCTTGCCGTCTTCAACAGGGGCTGGATCTCGTCGGTGCATCAGAAGGGAGCGTGCGTGTCGGATGGAATAGTAAAGAATTCCTGACATTTGGGCAAGCTGAAAATTCCGTCGGGGGGCGGGAACCGCCCGCCCGCCGCGGACGGAACGGCAGATATGGTGTGGGCGCGGCGGCCGCACCGCCGGATGTTGCGGACAGGGCATCTTTCTGCCGCACAAAAAAACGGGCTTTTCAGCGCGGCGGAATTCAGATATGCTGGCGGCATGGCAATGACTGTCTCGCAACTGGTGGGCGCGCTGAGGCGGGCCGTCGAAATCGACGTCGGAGAACAGACTGTGGAGGGGGAGATCGGCTCCTGCAAGATCGCCGCCAGCGGGCATGCCTACTTCACCGTCAAGGACGCCGCGGCGCAGCTCGATTGCGTGATGTACCGGAGCCAGGCTCTTTTCGCCGGAAGAGCGCTGCGCGAAGGCGTGAAAGTGGAGCTGCGCGGCAAGGCGACCGTCTACGAAGGGCGCGGACGCCTGCAATTTCTCGTCACGCAGGTGCGCGAGGCCGGCAGGGGGGAGCTGCAGGCGCGCTTCGAGGCTCTGAAACACAAGCTGGAGGCCGAAGGGCTCTTTTCCGCCGCGCGGAAGAGGCCCATCCCCAAGTACGCCGCAGCCGTGGGGCTGATCACCTCGCCCGTCGGGGCCGTGATCCAGGACATGCGGCACGTGTTCGAACGCCGCGCCCCGTGGGTGAAGGTATACCTCCTGCCCGTGCAGGTGCAGGGCGCGGGGGCGGAAGAAGACATCGCCGCCGCGATACGCGCCTGGAACCATCCCGAGGAAAACGGTCTGCCACCGGTTGACTATCTGATTGTCGCCCGCGGGGGCGGCTCGCTCGAAGATCTCTGGTGCTTCAACGAAGAAACGCTCGCCCGCGCCATTGCGGGCTCCCGCCTGCCCGTCATTTCCGCCGTGGGGCACGAGACGGACTTCACCATCTCTGACTTCGCGGCGGACTTGCGGGCTCCCACGCCCACCGCCGCCGTGGAGCTCGGCACGCCGGACGGTCCCGCGCTGGACGTCATGATGCTCGAAACGGCCAGGCGGCTGCGCCGCCGCCTCGAGCAGGCGAAGGAATATGCGCGCATGCGCCTCCAGCTCGCCGGCCGCAGCGTATGGAAGAGCCCCGAAGAACTTTTGCAGCCCTGGTGGCAGAAGACCGACGAACTGCACGCCGATCTGGCCGCCGCGGCCGCCGCGGCTTGTGAAGCGGCGCACACCCGGCTCGAACACCTCGGCCTCCGGCTCCTCTCGAAGCACCCCCGCGAGGCCGGCAGGCTCGTTCTCGGCCGGCTGGACGCCCTGGGGAGCGGTCTCCGGGAAATTATGACGCGCCGCATGCAGGCGCTGCGGGCCTCTCTCGGCATGTTTGAGACGCACCTGCGCGCCGCCGGACCGGAGGAGACGCTCCGGCGGGGCTACGCCCTCGTCCTCGGCGCCGGCGGCGGCATCGTCCGCTCCGCCGCGCAGGCCGCCCCCGGGGACGAGGTCGTTCTCCGCCTGGCGGACGGCGATCTGCGGGCTGAAGTGACGGGCTCGGGAGCCCCGCGGAGCGGGAAGAGCGCACCGCGGCGATGAACGCTTGCCATGGGGAGGGAAGCCATGATATATTAAAAGTATGAGAACACTCCGCCGCGCCGCCGTTTGTCTCGGCCTGCTCGCGGGCGCGTGCTCCGGCGCCCCGTCCGCCGAGCCGGCGTCCGATCCCCCCTATGAAGCCGATCCAGCACTCGCGGCGGACGCCGCGCTGGAAGAGGATCGCTTTGCGCTGGACATGTTCCGCGAGCTCGTCGGGGCGAGGGAGGGGAACGTGGTCTTCTCCCCCGCCTCGGCGGAAGCGCTGCTGCGCCTGCTGCGCGAGGGCGCTGCGGGGGAGACGCGGGCGCAGATTGACGCCTTGCCCTTCGGGCGGAGAGACGTGCCCTCCGCCATGCGCGTGGAGTCGGCGGAGGCTCTCTTCGCCGCGGAGGATCTCGCCCTCAAGCCCGTCGGTGCGCTCGTGCGCCGCGCACCTTTCTCCGCCTCCCCGGCCAGGGCGGCCGAGGAGATCAACGCCTGGTGCAGCGAAAAGACCCGCGGGCTCGTGCCCTCCCTCGTCGACCCGCAGGACGTGACGAAAGACACGCGCCTGATCGCCCTCAACGCCGTGTATCTGCGTGAGACGTGGCTGCGCCCCTTCGATCGGGCCGACACCGAGAGTGAAGGCCGCTTCCGCCGGGAGGACGGCACGACGGCCGCCGCGCCGCTCATGCGCCGGACGGACAACTTCCGCTATGCGGAGGGGGAGGGCTGGAAGGCTGTCGCGCTCTTCTACCGCACCGACGGCCGCCCCGGGGAGCCCGGGTGCTTCATCGGCATTCTGCCCGAGGGAGACGCCCGCGCCTTCGCCCGGGAGCTGACGCCCGGGCGGTACGGCGCCATTCGCCGGGCTCTGGCGGCCGCCCGGCCGCGGAAAGTGGACGTCACACTGCCGAAAATGGACGTCGACAGCGCGAGTTTCTCTCTTAAGCCCGCGCTGCTGAGGCTCGGGCTCGAGCTCCCTTTCTCCCTCGGCGCGGACTTCAGCGGCTTTACGGACGGGGATCCGCTGATCCTCGGCGATGTGCGGCAGCGCTGCCGCGTCATCGTCTCGGAGAAAGAGACCGTGGCCGCCGCAGTGACGGGAGCCGTCATGATGAGAGCCGCGCTCGCGCCCGAGGCGAGGCCGAAGAAGATACGTTTCGACCGTCCCTTCCTCTGGAGCATCGGCGGCCTGACGACTGATGCGCCGCCCTTCTTCCTGGGCTTCTTCGCGGGTCCCTGACACATTTGATGATGGACGGAGGGCGTGAAATCTGCTAGATTTTCCCAGTCCTCCTGCGGGACGGATGAATACCCTCTGCCAACTATAATATGAAAAGAATGATATTTTCTGCGGCGCGTGCCGTGTTTGCCAAAGCCCAGTACCGGCTGAGGCTTCGGAAAGCGGAACAGGGAGATGCCGAAGCTCAGTACGAACTGGGAGTTTGTTATTTTAAGGGGGAGGGCGTGGAGAAGGATGAGAAGGAAGCGGTGCGGTGGTACCGGAAGGCTGC
>JAJQGU010000022.1:0-61558 GCA_021200315.1 Akkermansiaceae bacterium | reverse complement strand
GAAGGAAGCGGTGCGGTGGTACCGGAAGGCTGCGGGGCAGGGACATGCCGTGGCTCAGTACAATCTGGGAGTTTGTTATGAGAACGGAGAAGGCGTGGAGAAGGACATGAAGGAAGCGGTGCGGTGGTTTCGGGAGTCTGCGGAGCAGGGCGATGGCGATGCGCAGTACAATCTGGGAGTTTGTTATGAGAACGGAACCGGCGTAGGAAAAGATATGGAGGAAGCGGTTTATTGGTACCGACGGGCGGCAGAACAGGGTACCCCCTTTGCGGCGGATGCCTTAGAGCGGAAGGAACGGGAAGAACAAGAAGTGGAAGAAGCAAGGAAAGCGGCGGAGCAGGGCAATGCCGCTGCTCAGCTCATGCTGGGCTTGTGTTATGAGAACGGGTACGGCGTGGAGGAGGATGAAGAGGAAGCTGTGCGCTGGTTTCGGATGGCGGCGGAACAAGGAGAAGCCAAGGCTCAATATAAGCTGGGAGTTTGTTATGCCACGAGGCGAGGCGTGAAGCTGGATTCCACGGAAGCAGTGCGCTGGTATCGGAAGGCAGCGGAGCAGGGACTCGCCCCTGCCCAAGGCATGCTGGGATTTTGTTATAAGGGCGGGCACGGCGTGGAGAAGGACATGAAGGAAGCGGTGCGGTGGTACCGACGGGCGGCGGAACAGGGAGATGCCTGGGCGCAGAGCGAGCTGGGATATGCATGCGGATGCGGATGGGGCGTGAAGCAGGATAAGGCGGAAGCAGAGCACGTGCGCCCCGTGCGCTTCCGCATGCCTGACCAGGGTTTCTTTCCGGCTCGGAGAGACTTGCAAGAGCCCAACGCCGACTGAAAAAACAGAATGAACGCGGGGGCGAGCCCGGCCGGGAGCGTTCCCGCAAGGGGCAGGGCTTTCGCCGAGTTAGCTCTCTCCCTGCCCCCGCCGGCGGCGGTTTGCCCTGCACGGCGCAGCGCGGCGGCAGGGGTTCCAAGCGGGGATTGTTCCATGGGGCGCAGAGTTTACGATGGACATCACCCCTGAAATCTGCTGGGGTGCTCCTGTTGCATCCGCAAAACGGAAAACGTTCACCCTTACCCCGACAAAAAATGGAAGAAGAATTGAATGCGGGCTTGTATCAGGAAGCCGCCGAATAGGGATTGCCCGAGGCTCAGCGGATGTTTGAATCGCTGGGTGAATTGCCGGGGGCGGGTGAACGGCGGATGGAACCCCCGTGAGCGGAACCCGCCGATTCCCGCGGCATGCCGCGGAGCGTGGTTTCCTAACGCTTGCAAGGGAGAGGAGCTTCCGCTACAATGCCCGCCATGCAGACTCCGCCGACTGTTGCGATCATAGGGAGGCCCAATGTGGGCAAATCAGCCATTTTCAACCAGATGGCCGGCCGCCGCATCGCGATTGTGCACGATGAGCCGGGAGTGACGCGCGATCGATTGAGCGCCCCCTGCCGGATGACGAAACACGCCTGTCTGGTGACGGATACGGGGGGAATCGGCGCGGCGCTCGACGACGGCTTCGCCGAACGGGTGGCGTACGAGGCCGATTTGGCGATGGCGACGGCCGATCTCATTCTGCTGGTGATGGATTGCCGCGATCACCTGACGCCCGCGGACGAAGAGATCGCCCGCAGACTGCGCCGCGCCGAGATACCCGTGCTCCTTGTGCTCAACAAGGCCGACACGCCGAAGCAGGAGATGAACCTCGGCGAGTTTTCCCCGCTGGGGTTCGGCGATGTCTTTTTTGTGTCCGCGGCGCACAGCCGGGGCTTCGATGCGCTCGCCGGGCGGCTGGATGCTCTGCTGGCGGCGATGGGGGCTCCTCTGAACGGCGGGGAAAAGGCCGCGCCCGTTTCCGGAGAGGACGAGCCCTCCGCGGACGGAGAACGTCCCCTGCGCGTGGCCGTCGTGGGGAGGCCGAACGCGGGCAAGTCTTCCCTGGTCAACGCTCTGCTGGATGATGAACGCACGATCGTCTCCGAGATCGCCGGTACGACGCGCGACGCAGTGGACATCCCCTACCGGAGGGGCGATGAGAGCTATGTGCTGATCGACACCGCCGGCATGCGGCAGCGGTCGAAGCGCGACACTTCGGTGGAGGTGTTTTCCGCCATGCGCAGCGAGAGAGCCGTGCGCCGTGCGGACATCTGCCTGCTGGTGGTGGACGCGGCCGCCGGCGTCACGGATCAGGACCGCCGCATCGGCGGCATGATCGCAGAGGCGGGAAAGCCCTGTATCTTGGTGCTCAACAAGTTTGATCTCTTTCACCCCGCCGCCCCGTTCAAAGCGCGCCGGGCGGAAGCCGGGGAGATCGTGCGGAGCGGACTGTTCTTCCTGGACTACGCGCCTTTGGTGGAAGTGTCAGCGCTCCGCCGCTGGCGCATCGAGGCCGTGTTCCGCGCGATTTCCCGCGTGCGCGGGGAGTCCGGCAGCTACCCCTCTACCGGGCAGCTCAACCGCCTGCTGCAGGACGCCTTCGTCCGCAATCCGCCTCCTCTGCACCGCCAATTGCGCAGGCGCTTGAAGCTGTTCTACGCCGCCGCCATGGTGGACGAAAAGTACAGTTTGGTTCCAGTGCCTGACTACGTGCTCTTTGTAAATGACAAGCGCCTGCTGAGCGACAATTACGCACAGTTTCTCAAAAACGCCATCCGCGCCCGTTTCAACGCGGCGGGCATTCCCGTGCTTCTCTCGCCGCGGTCGAGAGTACGCAGCGACTGAGCGGGATGGATTCCGTTATCGTACACTGGAGAGAAATAATTTGCATGTCTGTTTGTTATAACAAACTATGAAAATCGTTGCCCGATGCAAATATGAAAAACGAGCTGAAGAAGCGGCAGAGATCCGTGCCAA
Organism: Akkermansiaceae bacterium; assembly: GCA_021200315.1. GTDB lineage: Bacteria > Verrucomicrobiota > Verrucomicrobiia > Verrucomicrobiales > Akkermansiaceae > Akkermansia. The sequence continues at coordinate 58,717 of JAJQGU010000022.1, read as the reverse complement.
TATCATTGCTGGGCCGAGCAGAGAGGAATCTATTTCAATGAGAAATGGATATAAGATTTGTGCTGCCATTGATTATGGTATATTGATGTGATGCAGAACTATGCGCATGGTTGATTATGCAGTGCAGGCGACGTCAGAATATGTAAAACATATGCCAAAATCTTTGCGGAAGAATTATGGCCAATTCTTTACAAGCAAAGAAACGGCTTTGTTTATGGCGGAGTTATTTACGATCCCTCTAAAGGATACAATATCTATTCTTGATCCCGGTGCAGGTTCCGGCATGCTCTCTGCTGCGTTAATTGAAAGACTGCAAACAATTAAGCATATAAAAGAAATAGAATTGGTTTGTTACGAAAACGATCCCAATGTAGGCGATGCGATAGAAAAGGACTTAGTCAAGAATGTAACAAAATTGCAAGAACTCGGGTGACCGGCGGCGAACAGAGAGTTTTGCTCCGCGTGGAGCATCTGCGGGTGAACTTCCGCACGAGGGCGGGGCTCGTGAGGGCCGTGCGCGATGTGTCGTTCGAGCTTGGCGCGGGCGAGACGCTCGGCATCGTGGGAGAATCCGGCTCCGGGAAATCGGTGATGTGCCAGGCGGTCATGGGTCTGCTGCCGTCGCCGCCCTGTGAGGTGGAAGCCGGAAGCCGCGCTCTGCTGGACGGTGCCGACTTGCTGGCCGCTCCGGAAAGAGAGCTCCGGCGCGTGCGCGGCTCGGAGATCTCGATGATTTTCCAGGACCCCATGTCCTCGCTGAACCCCTATATGCGCGTGGGCGATCAGGTGGCCGAACCGCTGGTGATCCACCGCGGCATGAGCTGGCGCGAGGCGCGGCGGGCCGCCTGCTGCGAGCTCGGGCGTGTGGGCATTCCCGCGCCCGAGACGCGGATGAAGGCGTATCCCCACGAATTTTCCGGCGGCATGCGCCAGCGCGTGATGATCGCCATGGCTCTCGTCACGCGCCCGAAGCTGGTCATTGCCGACGAACCCACCACCGCTCTCGACGTCACTGTGCAGAAGCAGGTGCTCGATCTCCTCCGCGAGCGGCAGCGCGAGCTGGGGGCGGCGGTGATTTTGATCACGCACGATCTCGGCGTCGTGAAGGAATACGCCCACCGCATTCTCGTGATGTACGCCGGCAGTCTGGTGGAAGCCGCGCCCGCTCGGGAGCTCATGGCGCGCCCCCTGCACGCGTATACGCGTGCGCTCATGCGTTCCATACCTGCACTGCACAAGAAGGGAGAACGACTTGAGGCCATCCCCGGCCTCCCTCCGGATTTGCGCGGAGCCCTGCAGGGCTGTTCTTTCCGCCCCCGCAACGTGGTGGGCGACGCCTCCCGCTGCGTCAGGGAGGGAGAAGTCCCTTTCGCGGAGCTTCTTCCCGGCCATTGGGTGCGCCGGTGCCCGGGATGTCTGGCGGGCGCGGACGTTTTGCCCGAGGGAACGGAAGATTGCGCTTGAATTTTCGGGCGGAATCCTGTATGATCCGCGCCGATGCGTGCAGGAACGGCCATATTCTTGCTGGCGGGTGGCCTTGCGCCCGCCTTCCCGGCCGCGGCGGAAACCCCCGCGGCGGCGGAATACGACGCCGCGCTGGACGAATACATTGCCCTGGCGGACGCGCTGCTGCCCATACTCTCTTCGGCGCGGGATCGCGCTTCGGCGGATGCGGCGGCGCCCGGGCTCGAGACCGAGATCGCGCGCCTTTACCGAGTGCGGGAGAAGCTCAAGAAGCTGCCGGAGCCGGAAAACGCCGAAAGCAAGGAGCTGGAGCGCAAATATGCCATGAGAATGCGCACGCAGTGGGGCAGGGTGTTCGATGAGATCTACCGCCTTCAAGCGGCGGAGTGCCTGGGCTCCGAATCCTTCCGCAAGGCTTTCACCACGTTGTGCCTCATTCTGCGCTGAGAGCCGCGCCGCCTGTGTCCTTTCCGATGTACCGCGTTTTCACCCGTTTCGCCTGCTTTCTGGCCTTCGCCGAATGTCTGTGCGCCCAAGTGCCCGGGGAAGCGGCGGCTGCGCCCCGGCCGGAGGAGGAAAACCGCGCGCGCGCCGCGCGGAACGCCCTTCTCGACAGAGGGGTCGATATCCTGGTCAACTTGCGCGGAGTTCTCGAAGGCGTACACGACAAGTCCAGCGCCGACAGAGCTGCTCTGCAGGTGTACAAGATCACGGCCGAGCTCACAGCCTGGGGACAAAAGGCGGCCGCCGCCCCCGCTCTGGAGTCTGAAGAGCACGAACGGACGGAGGAAGCCTACGTCAAGCGCCTCCAGGCCGTCAACAGCAGTCTTGAGGCTCAGGCCCAGCGCCTTGCGGCGGCCGAGTGGTTCTCTTCCGAGAGGCTCGTCCGGGCTCTCGCGCTGCTCGTCGAAAACACCCGATGACGGTTCGCGCGTTTTTCCGCCTTGCGGTGCGGGATGAGCTGTGGCATAACAGGAGCATGAAATATCTCCCCGCGTTGCTCTGTTCCTGCGCCGCTGCATGGGGCGCCCTGCTCCACGGCGAGGTGCGCGTGTGGACCCTCGCCGAAGGGAAAAAAGCGGAGGGGGAATACATATCCGTGGAAAAGGATAAAGTCCGCGTGCTGATCAAGGGGAGGGAACAATCGATCAAGCTGGCGTCGCTCTCCCCAGAAGACCGCGAATACGTCAGGGTGCGCCGCGAGAGGGAGCTCTCCCCCGGCTCCGTGCACGAGAACAACAACTTCAACGCCCGCTGGCCCTCTTCCTCCGCGATGGAGGACAAACAGAAGGCCCGAGCCGTGCAGGAGAAGGACGGGGACTTCATTTACGAGACGTCTCATTTCCGCTTCTACAGCCCGGCGCGGCTTTCGCTGGGCACCGTCGTCGAAATAGGCCGGATCTTCGAGGGAACCTATTCGGCCAATCTGCTGATCCCCCTGAACCCGCCGTGCAGACGCTACGAAGAGGACGCGGAGGCAAAGCTGCCGGCGCGGCTCTTTCTGACGAAGGAAGCGTACGCGCAGGCGACCGGAGGCGTACACGCCGGTTCCGCCGGCCTTTTCAACGGCACGGAAGTGCTGGTGCCGTTCGAAAGCCTGGGCATCGTCAAGAAAGGGAAGGTGTACGCCCGCGAACCCGGAGCCCGCGTCGATTCCCAGACGCTGGTGCATGAGATCACCCACCAGATGACCATGTTCGGCGCGAAGACGCTTTCCGGGAAGCCCTACACGCTCCCGATCTGGTACGCCGAAGGCATCGCCGAATATGTGGGCGTGACGCCCTACAGGAACGGAAATCTCAAATTCACGGGCACCCGAAAGGCGCTCGCCTCCTATGTGATCGGCGGCCCCGGAGTCAGCGGCCGCCAGCTGGGTGCGCAGTTCTCCTCGCCGCCCCTGCGGAGATTCATGGAGCAGTCCATCCAGGAATACCAGAGCGCGCGGGGGGAGGCCATTCAGTTCAACTATGGCATGTCGCTCGTCCTCTTCTATTATTTTGCTCATATCGACGGCCGCGGCGACGCGGCGCGCCTGAAGCGCTGGATGCGCGCTCTGCAGAACGACGAATGCGAGCCGACGGACTACGGACGCCTTCTCGACGGGCGTTCGTGGGAACAGTTGGAAAAAGAAGTGGCCAGGGGCGTGAAATCGAAACTGGGTATCTCGATCGATTTCGAGGACGCCTGAGCCGTGCTGCGTCTCCGCTCGCCGGGGGAGAAAAAAGGCCGCGCCGACGCCCTTTTCTTCTCCTCTTTGGGCTTGAAAGGGCGGGGCGGCGGTTATAAAATGGCGGGGAACCCACCGCCCCGGCGCACGGGGCTTCGCGCGAAGAGTCCCTGAAAGGCCGGGGTTCGCGAAATTTCCATGAACTATCAAGAACTTGAAGAACTGAACAGGACGCCGCTGCTCGTCCTCTTGGAAAAGGCTCACGAGGTGCACCGACGGAACTGGCCCGACAACGAGGTGCAGGTCTGCACGCTGCTTTCCATCAAGACGGGGGGATGCTCCGAGGACTGCGCCTACTGCGCCCAGAGCGCCCATTACTCCACCGGGGTGAAGAACGAAGGGCTGCTGCCGCGGGAAGTGGTGCTGGAACGCGCTCTGCTCGCCCGCGAGACGGGCTCCACCCGCTTCTGCATGGGGGCGGCCTGGCGCGGTATCTCCCGGAAAGACAAACGCTGGCCGGAGGTGCTGGAGATCGTGCGCGCCGTGTCTGCGCTGGGGCTCGAGGTGTGCGCTACGCTCGGCAAGCTGGGGCCCGACGAGGCGCGGGAGCTGAAGGCCGCAGGGCTCGACGCCTACAACCACAATCTCGACACTTCTCCGGAGTATTATCCCTCCATCGTTTCCACCCATACCTACCAGGAGCGCCTCGATACCATCCGCAATATTCAGGACGCTGGAATTTCCGTATGCTGCGGCGGCATCATCGGCCTCGGCGAGAAACAGGCGGATCGGCTCCGCCTGCTCGAAATCGTCAGCTCCTTCAATCCGCATCCGGAGAGCTTTCCGATCAATGCGCTGATCTCCATGCCCGGCACGCCGATGGAGGAGCGGAATGACGACGCGCCGGTCGACTGTTGGGATTTCATCCGCATGTGCGCCATGGCGCGCATCGCCCTGCCGAAAACGCGCGTGCGCATGAGCGCCGGGCGGGGGAGGCTGAGCCACGAAGCGCAGGCGCTCTGCTTCTACGCAGGCGCCAATTCTTTATTTTACGGGGACAAGCTGCTCACGGCGAAGAATGCGGGAACATCCGAGGACTTGGAGATGATCAGGAAACTCGGGCTGAACGTCAAGAAGCCCGATCCCTCGCTGATGGCTCCTCTGCCGGATGCCGAAAGCCCCCTCTTCCCCGAACATGAACCTCATCCCTGCACGACGCCCGGCCCCTGTCGGGAGGCGTGACCGTCTGAAGACTCGTGAGCGGCGATTATACACGGAAAGAGGCGTGGGCTCTGCTCACGGAATACAATCAAGATGCCTTTCACCTGCGCCATGCGCTGACGGTGGAGGGCGTCATGCGTCACTTCGCCCGAGAGCTCGGCTATGGCGCCGAAGAGGAGATGTGGGGCATCGTCGGACTTCTGCACGATCTTGATTTCGAGCGATTTCCGGATCAGCACTGCGTCAAGGAGCAGGAGATCATGCGCTCCCGCGGCGTGCCGGAGCGCATTGTGCGGGCGGCGGCCAGCCATGGCTTTGCCATCGTGACGGATATTGAGCCCGAGCACGAAATGGAAAAAGTGCTCTATGCCGTGGACGAGCTTTCCGGGCTTGTGGGAGCGGCGGCTCTCATGCGCCCGAGCCGCAGCGTGCAGGATCTGGAGGTGAAGAGCGTGCGCAAGAAATACAAGAACATGAAATTCGCCGCCGGCTGCTCGCGGGAGGTGATCGAGCGGGGAGCGGCCATGCTCGGGTGGGATCTGGACACGCTCATCGGGCGCACCATTCTCGCCATGCGCAGCTGCGAAGACTCCGTCGCCGCCGCTCTGGAGCCTCACGCCGGAGCCTGACGCCGCCGCCGAAGGGAGGAGCCCCATATCTCCGCGCCGCTCGGCGGGAAAAACAGGCGGATCTTCTTTCTTGCGTTCGGGCTCGTGTAGAGATACGGTGCGCGGCGTGAACGAGAGGAACGAAACAGGGCAGGCCGGAGAGGACGGCTTCGGCGCCGGCTGGCTGGCGAATCGCCTGGGCATTGCCCGGGCAGAGGCCGCCGAATGGCTGAACAGCGGCGAACGCCCGCCCCATTGCCTCGTCGATCTCCAGACGGTCGGGGAGCTGGTGTCTCTGCAGGAGCGCGTGTCGCGGAGCGTGCTCGTCGAGCTCGCGCCCGGAGAGCGCGAGCTCCTGAGCCGTGCGGCGGAGAAGCGAGGCTTACCCCTCGAAGCCTATGTGAAAAACGCCGCTCTGCAGCTTGCCGCCGCGGCCTCGGAATGACCCCGCGGGAATGCGCGGACGCCTCACAGAGAGGGGAGGGGGGGAGGCGCTTCCCGCTTTCTGGAGAGAAACACTTCCTGCCCGGCGTTTCGTTTTATGCTGCAAACGGCGCATAGATACGCCAATCGGGCCGGCAGGAGCAGCGACAGCCGCAAGCCCGCGTGCTGAGAACGCTCCGCGAAACCAAGGGGGTACCGGCCAAATTGCCGGGCAGAGAGATTTCCGGCTTTTCAATCGCCTCCCTCGGGGGTATGATGAAACGCATGAGGCGGCTGGCCTTCCTTCAGATGTGTTGCATATGCTGCTGCATTCCGGCGGGCATCTGCGTCTCGTGCAATGATTCGTCCTCTTCCAAGGACCGCGCTTCCCGCTTCTCGTCATCGGCCAAACCCGCGCCCAATCCCCGGCTCGATCCTCTGGAGGATTTCATGCGCACTTCTCCCGACGAATCGGAGCTCCCCCACTACAAATACCCTCTCTACAGCGCCTATCAGGGCGAAGACATCGTGCAGCTCACCGGAGTGTCGGGGCGCACGCTGCTGCTGTGTTTCGGCGCGCCCTGGTGCCCGAACACCCAAAAGATGAATGCGGCGCTGGAAAAGCTGGCCGCAGGGGAACAGGGGGCTGTCCAGGTGGTGACCGTGGACGCCGACGCCTACCCGGAGCTGGCGCAGGAGTTCCGCATCTCCAGAATACCTGCGACGTTCATTTACGTGGAGGGTGTCCGGCTCCAGAAAGTCGTCGGCTTCTACGGCACGGAAGTCTTCCGCGCCATGCTCAAGCGTGCGCTCATTCCAACCCAAGAGAACAAACGATCCCGATAACGATTATGCGTATTCTGACAGGACTTCAGCCCAGCGGGCAGCTCCACATCGGCAATTACTTCGGCGCGGTCGAACCGGCCGTTCGCCTGCAGCGCGAAGGAGACGCCTTTTATTTCATCGCCGATTACCACGCCATGACGACCATGGAAAGCCCGGAGCGCCTCCGGGAAAACACGCGCCGTCTGGCCGTGGATTTTATCGCCTGCGGGCTCGATCCGGAGAAAGCCGTCCTGTTCGTCCAGTCGGCCGTGCCTGAAGTGAACGAGCTGGCGTGGATTCTCGGCACGGTGTGCCCGATGGGGCTGCTAGAACGCTGCCATTCCTACAAGGATAAGATCGCCAAGGGCTTTTCGGCGGAGCACGCCCTCTTCGCCTATCCCGTGCTCATGGCGGCGGACATCCTCTTGTACGATGCGGACATGGTGCCCGTGGGCAAGGATCAGAAGCAGCACCTCGAGGTGACGCGGATTCTCGCCGGGAAGATGAACGGCCGTTTCGGCGAAGGGCTGTTCAAGCTTCCGGAACCCATCATTGCGGAGCAGACGGCCATCGTGCCCGGCCTCGACGGCCAGAAGATGAGCAAGAGCTACGGCAACACCCTCCCTGTGTTCGGCGAGGAAAAACAGCTTCAAAAGCTGATCAACAGGAATATCGTCACGGACTGCACCCCGCTCGAAGCTCCCAAGCCCGTGGAAGGCTCGGTCATTCTGCAGCTCTACAGGCTCTTCGCCTCTTCCGTTGATTACGAGAAGATGGTGGATGCCTATGAACGGGGCGGGGTGGGGTACGGCACGTTCAAGAAGACGCTTTTCGAGGCGTATTGGGAATATTTCCGCCCAGCCCGCGCCCGCAGAAGTGAGCTTCTTGCGGAGCCCGGATATGTGGATGCCGTGCTCGAGAAAGGCGCTCGAAAGGCGCGGGAAGAAGCCGCCGGAACGCTTGCCCGCGTCCGCCGCGCCGTGGGGCTCGGTTGGTCATAAGCGGACTCCTCACGGGACTGCCCGTGGAGAAATGCTGGAAGGCGCACCGAAGCGGGCGCGGGAGGTGCTTCTTGTTCCATCGCGGCTCGCTTGGCCGTGCCGGACATTGCCCCGACGCGCGGAAGCCGCGCCGTGCCGTCGGCGGCAATTCCCATCATGACGTCTGCCCGTGATACGGTTTTCAGCCGCGGCAGATGCATGGCGGATTTTGAATCCGCTGTCAACTCGAAAATTCGATTTTTGTTGAGGGAAAATTGCTTGCGCGCTGGTTTCGTTTCCAGAAATTCGGCCTGAATTTATATAATGACGTTATGTATTTTTGGGAAGAAACGTTGTATTCGGAATGAATTACATACGAATTTCAGGGGGTGTTTTTGCATGACGGATTCAAAATCCGCTATGCTTCTTTCGTTCTCTCTTCAGAGGGACGCACAACTAATAGTAATATGATATGAAATATAAATTGTTTACAGCTCTTGCGCTCGGCGCCGCCGCCATTGCATATGGCGGCGAGGAGACTGATACGTATACAACAACCACCAGCGAGACAAATACCGATTGGGGCAACTATTCCGCTTGGACCGTCGTGTGGGGCTCCAGCACCGGGCTGAGTACCACACTCAATGGCGAAACGGCCACCATTCCCGATACGGTGTCCCTGTCCTCCATCACGGTGGCTTCTCCCAGTAGCAGTTCTGGCACCTACACATCGGATGTGAAGCTGGCTGTCTACACATACACGTCAACAGGCTCCGGTGGCACAGGGGATGTGCTCGGCAGCCTTGTCGGCCTTTCCACGAACAGCACGGGAAGCTGGACGGAGAGTACAGATTACACATTCGAGTTCAGCGATGTGACGCTGGAGTCCGGGACGCGTTACGCATTCGTCTTCGTGAGTTCGGACTCGACCGCCGAATCGTTGGCGAGTGCGCTGGAATCCGGCACATACTCCGGAACGGCGTTCCGCGTTGTAGTGAGCAAGAGCCTCCAAAGCAGCGGCAACTTCACCCGCACCTACGGTGCAGACCTCGCCACTTACTGGTCGGGTTATGCCGTAGACGCCACCTATGTCACCACGGCGGCCGTGCCGGAACCGGCGACGGCCACGCTGGGGCTTCTCGCGCTGGGTGCTTTGGCTCTGCGCCGCCGCCGCGCCTGAGGGCGTCCGCGCACCTCTCGGGGCGCGTTCCGGGCGGGGGCGATTTGCTCCGTCCGTCTGAAAAAATGAGATGAATGTTTTTCATACTGATCATCGATGCTAATTAAGAACTCCCCCGCCGCATCTGCGGCGGGGGAGAAGCTTTTTGCGGAGTGCGGCAAAGCGCGGTTCGGCGGCGTAAATGTCTTGCTTAGCCCCCTTCGTCCTGTTACAATGGGCTCGCCCGATGTCACGCCCCGTTAGCTCAGTCGGATAGAGCAACAGCCTTCTAAGCTGTGGGTGGAAGGTTCGAGTCCTTCACGGGGCGCCATTCCGCATCCCGATCCGGCGCTGCGGCCGTTCGTTTTCCTCCTGTCTCGAGCTCGGGAGACGTCCTTTCCGAAGAGCGGAGGGAGGGACGGCGTTCTTCAGGGGAGAACGCGCCGCCGTTCGCCCGCCGCGCGGAAATGAGGGTATGCGCTTGACGTATTGCGTGAAAAATTGTTTCATGAAGGCATGAAGACTCTCATTCTGGCCGCCGGCCGCTCTTCCATCGGTTATGTACGGGAAGGGACGGAGTTTTTCATGAAACGATTGAAGGCCGCGGCGGGCGTCGAGCTGGTCTACGTCAAGGCGGGTTCATCGGAAGAGAGCTCAGAGAGACTTCTGCAGGCCAGCGAGGGCTGTCTGCGCATTGCGGTGGATGAACGGGGCGAGTGCTGGACGACGCGCGAATGGGAACGCCGCGTGCGCGACTGGCAGCTCCATTCGGAAAAGCGCGTGGCCTTCTTGATCGGCGCCGCGGACGGACATACGGAGAACTTGAGGCAAAACTGCCGCCACGTTCTCTCACTGAGCCGCATGACAATGCAGCACGGACTGGCCTTGGTGGTGCTGCTGGAACAGATCTATCGCGTGCACACCCTGCTTTCCGGCTCTCCCTATCACCGCGGGTAAGCGCTGTGGACGGGAGCGGAGCCGCCGGCACATCCTGAGTGCTGGCTAATCGCCCAAGTTGATGGAACTCATGGAGATGCGCCCGTCTTCGCGGACGAAGAGATTGATTTGAGAGATATCTCTGCCGATGATGAAGCGGGATGAGCGGATTTTCTGCTCCTTGCCGTCGGGACCCGCCGCCGTGATCGTGAAGCTGTAGATCTGGGAGCCGTCTCCGGCGGAGGAATTGAAGTTCCATGAATTTCTGGAGGTGACGCCCTCGGAGCTCTGGAAAGGCTGGAGGATGAAATCCTGCTTGTCCTTGAAGTTGCCCGACTTGGAAATGCTGATCCTGATGCGGCTGGAAGTGAAGTTGACCGCGTGGATGCCGCCTTTGCGGAATTTGCCTTCGTCCAGATAGAAAATGCGGTTGTTTTTCTTTTCCCTGGCGAGGACGATGAGCCCCAGAACTCTGCTGCTCAGACCGCTCGGCACATGAGCCACCAGAAAGGGCGCAGGCAGGTTTTTTTCGTCGAGCTTGCCCGTCTCCTCGTCAATGGGCGGAATTTCCTTGTACAGGGCGACCGACCGCTCAGCGTCCCAGGCGATGCGGGCGCTGGCCTGGCGGGAAGCCATGCGGAGAGGGACGACGGGATTGTCCTTGTCATTGCCGATGACGAAAAGCTCGGAAAGAGGTTCCGCGGAAAGATTGCGGATGACGAAGCGAATGCCCCGCGCCGGTTCTTTGACCTCTTTTGCGGCGGAGGCCGAGGCGGCCGGCTGCCTGGCGGAGGCTTTTGCCGGGGAAGCGGGAGTCTGAGCGGAGGCCGCGGCGGCGAGCGTCAGAGCGGTTGCGGAGAATGAAAGGAACTTGTTCACGGCTTTTTCAAAGAAAGACCGCAGCGAAAAGAAAGCCGCCCCGGCCAGCGGAAGTCTAGCGCAAACGGCCAGGGCAGGCAAGATAAAAATCGACCCGCGCTCCCGATTATGATCTTCTGCCGGCAGGCGCGGCCTTCTCCGCGTATCGGGAAGACCGCGCCGCAGGGGAGGACGCGCTCAATAGACGTCTTTCTGATAACGCCCGGCCGACTTCATGGCGGAAAGCCAGGCGGCGGCCTCCTCTTCGGAGCGGCCGCCGTACCGGGCGGCGAGGGAGAGGAGCGTCTTTTCGACGTCTTTGGCCATGCGGCTGGCGTCGCCGCACATGTAAAAGTGCGCGCCCTGCTCGAGCCACTGCCAGATTTCTTCGCCGGACTGCTCCATCAGATTCTGGACGTAGATTTTGTATGCCTGATCCCGGCTCCAGGCGGCGGAGAGCTTCAGTCTGCCGCTCCCGACGAGAGGCGCAAGCTCGTCTTCATAGCAGAAGTCAGTCGCCTTGTACGGGTTGCCGAAGAAAAGCCAGTTTCCGCCGGCGGCGCGGGAGGCGATCCGCTCCTCCCAGAAGGAGCGGAAGGGGGCGATGCCCGTGCCCGGCCCCACCATGATGATGGGAACGGCTGGATCTTCGGGCAGTCGGAAATTCTTGTTGCTGTGCACAAACACGCGCGCCGTGTCCCCGGGCTGCAGGCGATCCGCCATGTAGGTGGAGCAGACGCCGCCGCGCTTGCGGCCGTCCGTGGTGTAGCGCACCGCGCCCACGCAGAGGTGTACCTGACCCGGGTGCGCCTTGGGGCTCGAGGCGATAGAGTAGAGACGGGCGCCCAGTCTCTTGAGAATGGCGGAGAAAGACGCTCCGTCGGCGAAGGGCCTGCGCTCCTGTTTTTGGGCGAGGTCGAGGAAGTCGCGCCCCCAGCAGAAGTCCTTCAGGCGGCACTTGTCCTCCAGAACCTCGGCGAGGAGGGGACAAGGCGCTGCCGCATGCCATTTGGCGAGGGCGGCCTTGCTGAGAGCGGTGATGTCGTAGTCGGCGATGAGCGCTTCGCGGAGCGTCTTGTTTTCGCCGTCCACCGAGAGAACTTCCGCCGGATCGAGCATGAGTGCGTCAATGAGCGCGTCGACGAGGGCGGGATCATTGCAGGGGACGACGCCAAGGGCGTCGCCGGCCGCGTATTCGAGACCGGAGCCTTCCAGGGAGAATTCAATGTGGATGGTTTCCTTGGGGCTCCCTTCGCCGGTCAGGCGGCGCACTCCCAATACGGGAGCGGGGAAGGGATTTTTTCTGCTGTAGAGCGCTTCTGTAGCCATGGTGTGAGATGGATGTTGTGTGAGGGGAGGGAATCTTTTACCAGCGGATGGCGGCGGAACTCCACGTCAGCCCGGCGCCGAAGGTGACGAGCAGCACGATGTCGCCTTTGCCGAAGCGGCCTTCGCGGCGCGCCTCGTCAAAGGCGATGGCCACGGCGGCGGCGGAGGTGTTGCCGTATTTGTAGAGGTTGACGAAGACGCGGTCGGAAGGGATGCGGAGCCGCTGAGCCACGGCGTTGATGATGCGCAGATTGGCCTGGTGGGGAATCACCAGCTTGATGTCGCCGGGGTCGATCCCGGCGCGTTCGATCAGAGAATTGGCGGAATCCCTCATGTGGGAGACGGCGTGCTTGAACGTTTCGTTGCCCCGCATGGCCAGAGTGGCCAGGCGTTCATGGACGTTCTCGACGGTGGTGGGGCAGGCGGATCCCCCGCCGGGGATCTGGAGCAGATCGTGCAGAGTGCCGTCGGAGCCAATGTCCGAGGCCAGCACGGCGCCGTCGCCCGGCCGCCCGCCTGAGCGGAGCACGGCCGCGCCCGCGCCGTCGCCGAAGAGCACGCAGGTGGAGCGATCCTCCCAGTTCACGACGGTGGAAAGCTTTTCGGAAGCGATGATGAGCGCGTGCCCGGCCTGCCCGCAGCCGACGTATTGCACGGCTGTCTTCAAGGCGAAGAGAAAGCCTGAGCAGGCGGCGGAAATGTCAAAGGCGGCGGCGTTCTTCGCGCCGATGTTGTTCTGCACATAACAGGCCGTGGAGGGGGTGAAGGTGTCCGGCGTGATCGTGGCCACGATGATGAGATCGAGTTCTTCGGCGGAGACGCCGGCGGATTCGAGCGCACGGCGCGCCGCCTTTGTCGCCATGTCGGACGTGCGCTCGTCCGGAGCGGCGATGCGCCTCTCCTGAATGCCGGTGCGGGTGATGATCCATTCGTCCGAAGTGTCGACCATCTTTTCGAGATCGGCATTGGTGAGACGGCGTTCGGGGACATAGGAGCCCGTGCCGATCACGGCAACGGGAAGTCTCTTGAAAGGCTGGGTCAGGTCAGTCATGATGAAAGTGTCATGCGCGCTCTTCGGCTTTGAGAAACCCATTCTAGACTATTGAACGCGGTTTGGCGAGCCTAAAATGTACGAGGCGGCCGCAGGCTGAGGCGGAATCGCCCGAATTCTCCGGGAAATATCGGAGGAAGGGTGCCTGGAAGGAACGGACGGAATGAATTTTCCCGGATGCCGCGTATTTGCGGCAGCGTGAATTTTTATCTCGCCTGCCCGTCTCAAAAATATTAGGATGTGAAAAACGTTGCTTCACATGACGGAAAAAATCATCATCATCGGAGCCGGCCCCGCGGGCTATACGGCGGCTCTCTATGCGGCGCGCGCCGAACTGGCGCCTCTTTTGTTCGCCGGCCCCCAGATCGGAGGGCAGCTGACCACCACGACGGAGGTGGAGAACTTCCCCGGGTTCCCCGAAGGCATCATGGGCCCCGACCTGATGTTCCGAATGCAGCAGCAGGCGGAAAAATTCGGGACGCGGTTCGCGTACGAGAGCGTCACGGGCGTGAGCCGGGACGGAGAGAGCGGCTTGTTCCGCGTCGCCACGGCGGGCGGCGAATATGCGGCCGAGGCCGTGATCGCCGCCACCGGCGCGTCGGCCCGTTACCTCGGGCTGGAAGGGGAGGACGCGCTCATCGGACATGGGCTGACCGCCTGCGCCACCTGCGACGGCTCGTTCTACCGCAATGTGCCGGTCTGCGTGGTCGGGGGAGGCGACAGCGCCTGCGAGGAGGCCGCGTTCCTGACGCGTTTTGCGTCGAAAGTCTACATCGTGCACCGCAGAGACACGCTGCGCGCCTCGAAGATCATGGCCGAGCGGACGCTGGCCCGGGAAAAGATCGAAGCGGTCTGGAACAGCCAGATCGTGCGCTATCTTTCCGACGCTTCGGGAGAACTCGAAGGCGTCGTGCTGAAGGACCTCGCCACGGGGGAGGCAAGGACGCTCGATGTGAAGTGTGTGTTCATGGCCATCGGACACGCGCCCAACAGCGCCTTCCTGGGCGATCTGGTGGACCGCGACCAGGCCGGATACATCATCGCCGCCGGCCCGGGCGGCGCCACCAAGACGCCGGGACTCTTCGCGGCGGGGGATGTGGCGGATCCGCGTTACCGCCAGGCCATCACCTCCGCCGGAATGGGGTGCGGCGCGGCGCTTGAGGCAGAACGCTATCTTCTGAGCCGGCAATGATCTTACCACCATGTCAAAACTAAACAATCAAATCGAAAAATTCACCCCGAAATGGGTGGAGGATTTCAAGCAGTTTGCCCTGAAAGGCAATGTGCTCGATCTCGCCGTCGCCGTCGTTGTCGGAGGCGCTTTCAATAAAATCGTCTCTTCGCTCGTCAGCGACATCATCATGCCGCTTGTGGGCGTGTTGACCGGAGGAATCAATTTTTCAGGGCTGACCCTGAAAATCGGCGAGGCGAAGCTCACATACGGAATGTTCATCCAGAGCATCGTGGACTTCCTGATCATCGCGCTGAGCATCTTCGCCGCCATCCGTCTGCTCAGCAGGCTGAAAGGGACGCCCAAACCGGAAGAGCCGGCCGCGCCGGCGGAGGACATCGTGCTTCTCCGCGAGATCCGCGATGCGCTCGTGCAGAAAAAGGAGTGACGATGCACCTTGGGCGGGGAACGCGCTGATCTGCCCCTCCTTCTTCAAAAGGAACATGGGGCAAGAGCCCGCTCAGACGTAAATGCGCGGGACGCGCGATGTGATGCCTGCGATCACATTGCTGGGAATGGTGTGCGCACGGCGGGTCAGTTCTCCCCAACTGACGTTGGGTCCCATGATCTCCACGAGATCGCCGGGGCGGAGATCCTTCATATGGGTGACGTCGACCATGATCTGATCCATCGTGATGCGCCCGAGTACCGGGCAGTATTCTCCCTTGATGAAGACGCGCGCGCCTTGGCCGGAGAGATATTGCAGATAGCCGTCCGCGTAACCGATGCCGATGGTGGCTACGCGCGTGGGGCCGGTGGTGATGTAGCAATGGTTGTACGAGACACCGTGGTTGCCGGGAAGCGTGCGCAGCAGGGTGATGCGGCTGTAGAGGGTGAGCGTCGTTCTCAGTTCCTTGTTATGAGGGGACGGCATGGGCGAATAGCCATAGAGAACGCGGCCCAGGCGCACCATGTTCGACGAAGGGACACGGTAATTAAACACGGCCGCGCTGCTGCACAAATGGCGGTAGGAGAATTGACAGGAGGCGGAGAGCGTGTCCACGGCGGATTCGAAGCCGGCGATCTGCCGATGGGTGAAGGTGATGTCCTCCGATGCGGCGGAGAGGTGGGAGAAGACCCCTTCCCACTCCATGTTTTTCAACGTGCGGAGATACTCCATCAATCCGTCGAGTTCGTCGGGAAGAAAGCCGCTGCGCCCCATCCCCGTGTCTACGCAGATGTGGGCATGCACTGTCCTCCCGTACAGGCGGGCCAGGGAGTCGAAGTGCTCCGCCTCTTCGCGGCATGAGATCGCCGCGCGCCATCCGTTCAGCACAATGGCGTCGCGTTCCTCCGGAAAGCACGGGCCGAGGATGAAGGGGCAAGTGCGGCACCCCAGCTCCTTCACGCGGGCGGCCTCGCTGATTGTCGCCACGCCGAAGAAGGCGACCTCTTCTTCGTCCAATGCGCGCGCCACTCCATCCAGCCCGTGACCGTAGGCGTTGGCCTTGATGATGGCCATCAGCGCATGCCCCGGCATGGCCCGCCTGACGACGTTCAGATTGTGTCTGAGCGCGCTTGTGTCGACCTCTGCCCACGCCCGGAGGAACCGTGTGTCTTGCATGCCGGCATTCTAGCCGTGCGGAGCGTAAAAGCAAGATCAAACTCCCGCGGCGAGACGAGCGCGGAGGGGCGCTCCGCAAAACCGGATGGGCAGAGATAGTGATACCTGAAAGGCGTCAGCCCCGGCCGGAAACAGGTTTCCTGTAGCCGACGGTCTCAAGGCACCCGGCGGCGGCGCGCCGCCATGGCGGCCAGAGCCAGTATGCCGAGAGCGGCCGCGGCAGGTTCCGGCACGGAGGCCGAAAAGACGACGACGTTCCCCAGCGTCGAACAAGCCTCATACGTGACCCCGTCCGCTCCCGCGGCCAGGATCACGGCGCCGTCCTGGAACACCGTGCCGGAGCCGAAGCTGACGTACACGGCGTCGTAGGAAGCCACGCTGATCCCGTATGAAGTGAGGTCGAGCGTGAATGTCCCGCTCACGCTCACGCGGGAGAGCAGATCCGTGGTGATCGTGTATGCAGCGGCATCGTTCTCCGAAACCGCGCTGCTGTTGGCGGAGTCCAGTACCAGGGTGACCTCTGTCAGGCCGAGAGTTCCCGCCGTCGGCGCGGAAACACTGCTCTCCCCCGAAATCACCGCGCGTGTCAGACTGGCCGTGCCTCCGTCCTCCACGGTGATGGAGACGTCCTTGAACGTGATGTTTGCGCCGGAGCCGGAGGTTTCCACGGAGACGCCGTCGAGGAGCGTCACGCTCATGGAGTAAATCACGATGTCGGATGCCGCCGTGACTGTGCTTGCCTGCGGGGAAGCGGCTGCCGCGCTCTCCGTGTCGGGCGAGCCGCCGAGATACAAGACGCCCGCGCCGGAAATCGACATTGTCCCGCCCTCCGCCGCGGCGCGGAGTACGGTGCCGCCGCACAGGAGGACCGTGTTCGTGTCTGTCGCCAGGAAGATGCTGTCCGTGGTCAGAACGCCGGAGTTGCACAGAGATGATGCCTTCTGTTTCAAGTAGATTCCGTAGGCGTTTGCCCCGCCGGATTCCACCGTCAGCGCACCGCTGCTGACCATCGAGGCGGAGTTGCAGATATAGAGGCCGTAAGCGGTTCCGGCATCCGACGAGGAGGAGACGACAAGATCGCCGGCATTGGTGAAGACGCTTCCGGAATTGAACAGATAGACGCCGCAGGCGTCCGAGGCTGCCGAGGCCGCGGCGACTGCGAGCGAACCGTTGTTCTCCAGAGTGCCGGCGCCGTAGTAGATGCCGCGCACCGAGCCGCCGGAGGAGGCGGCCGTGATTTCCAGCGTGCCGTTGTTGGTCATGTCGCCTTTGGAGGCCGAGTAGAGCGCGTAGACCGCTCCTGTCCCTTCTGCGCTGATGGTCATGCTTCCGCTGTTGTACACCGTAGAAGCGGATACGCTGATGCCGAAGATGACTGCGCCGCTCGCTTCCATGGTGATGGCGCCATCGTTGACCAGGGCGGAGTAGGATGAAAGCTGCAGAGCCGTCGCCGTGCCGCCGGATGCCGCGGAGGAAATGGCGATCGAACCGCCCTCCGCATTCGTGAGTCCGGAATAGCCGCTCATGACGATGCCATAGGCGTAGGAACCCGATGTGGAGACATCGACGGCGATCGCCCCGCAATTGGCCAGGACGGCGCCGCCGCCCGAGCCGGAACCGGTCAGTGAGATGCCGTGCACCATGCCTGCGGAGGACGTCTCCGTGATTTTCACCGTGCCGGCGTTCTCCATGGCCGCGCCGTCCAAGTGCATGCCGCGTATGTAGGCCGCTGCGGACGCGCTCGTTCCGTCGGCGTCGGCAAGAATGGTTCCGAGGTTGATCAGGGAAGCAGACGGGGAGAGCGCGATGAGTATGTTGGAGCTTTCTGATGATTTGACGTCAAGGGTGAGCGTCATCTCCTCGCCCACGGTCACGCCGGATTGAGAGGCCAGCTCGAGTTCCCCCTCGATGGCGACGGCGCCGTCAGCCGCCGCCGCATCTCCGTCCGCATTGCTGATGACGACCTGGACGCCGCTGCTCAAGCTCACTCTCTCGACGTCGAAAGTGAGCGTCTTGCCGCCCGCCACCGCCCATGCACCGCCGGAGGCGAAGCAGACGGCGGAGCCGCTGAAGGAGTCCCGCAGCGTCGTGTCCGCCCCGATGGTGAGATTGACGTCTCCATTCCCTTCAAAATAGTAATTCCGCGATGATTTTGATGATGAATTCACCAGGGTGAGGGAGCAGTCGCCGCGCTCTACGATCAGACCGCCCGCGGAGAACACGTTGAAGTCCACCTTGACGGTCATATCGCCGGACAGGCTGACGCGCAGGCTGTTCCCGTATGTGGAATCGCTGAAGTTGTTGGTGTAGTAGTGCCACAGCGGCGCGGAACTGTCTGCGGCGGCATCGCTTGCGAGGGAACCCTCGCTCGTGATGTAGTCCGTGCCGGCGCAGGCGGTTCCGCTCGTGCCGTCCGCATGATACAGGGCGAAAGAGGCAGCGCTGAAGTTATCCGGGGATGAGACGATATTCAGCACGAAGCCGGAGTAGGTGACGCCGCAGCCGATGCTGTTCTCGTCCGTGATCGTTGTGGTGATGGACGTCAGGCCGTCCGAGGAATCTTCGGCGTGAACCCGAGACCATGAGAAGGAGATGGCCAGGGCGGCGGGCACGGCGGCGGAGATGCCTGCGCGCAGGGCGAGCTTCAGAAGTGCGGGTGAGTGCGGCTTCATGATGGAGAGATCATTGTTGAACGCGATACACGGGATGAACGAAAGGGAGAGCGGAAACTCTCGCCTTCCTTCAGCCAGCATGGATCATGCAGCAATTTTTTCTCGCCGTCAAGCCGGAATGGAGCGCTATCCGCGTACAGGCGGCTTTTCCTCTCCTCTGAAATGCGATCTTCCTGCCCGGGCGGACGTGCGGAGGCTTCAAGAGTCGTTCGACTCCAGGCGCCGGCGCAGCGTCTCGTAGGATTCCAGCGTGCTTTTGGTGACGGATGGCGGCGTGTGCGCGATTTCCTCTTCCAATCCGGCCTGGGTGATGAGCTCTTCTTTCTCCGAGGCGGCGATGGCTGCTTCATTGACGATGGCGGCGATATCACTGCATACATATCCCGCCGTCAATTCCGCCAATCGGCGCGTGTCGATGCGGGGCTCGCAGGGACGGCCGTTCAGATAGAGGCGGAAAAGCGCGAGGCGGGCTTCAGCGTCCGGCGCGGGAAGGTAGATCTTCTTGTCGATGCGGCCCCGGCGCAGTACGGCGGGGTCAATGAGGTCGGGCTTGTTGGTCGAGGCGATGATGAAAATGCCGTCTTGACCGCAGTTGTTGAGTTGTGAGAGAAATTCGTTGACCTCTCCGTATTGATGGTGGCTGCATGAG
This sequence comes from Akkermansiaceae bacterium, assembly GCA_021200315.1. GTDB lineage: Bacteria > Verrucomicrobiota > Verrucomicrobiia > Verrucomicrobiales > Akkermansiaceae > Akkermansia. Next base: position 39,580 of record JAJQGU010000022.1, on the reverse strand, counting down.
CGATCGCGATTGGGGACGAGGGCGTCGAATTCGTCAAAGCAGATGACCGTGGGCGCCTTGCTGCGCGCCTTGTCGAACAGTTCGCGGATCTTGCCCTGCGAACCGTGCACGTAGATGCTCGCCAAATCGGAAGCCTTGACGTAGATGCTGCCGTAGCCCACTTCCTCGGCGAATTTTTCCGCAAAGAAACTTTTGCCGCACCCCGGCGGTCCATACAGGAGCATGCCGTTGGGCACGTGAATGCGGTAGCGCCGCGCGCGCTCCGCGTGGCTCAAAAGATTGATGACGCTGGAAGTGAGGTATCGTTTCAGCTCATCCATGCCGGCGATGGCGGCGAAGCCTCGGGGGGCGCCGCCGGCGGTGGATTCCGACTCCCGGCCGCTCTGAGGGAGGGACGGCGGAGCGGAGGCCCGGCCGCCCCCTTTCTCTGAAGGCGGCGCCGCGGGTGCTCCCAGCAGCGCGGAGAGCATCTCACCCGCATGGGCAAAGCGGTCGGCGGCCTCATAGGCCAGTGCGCGGGCGAGAACGCCCCGCAGGGCGTCGTCCAGCTCGAAAACGGGACGCTCCGGGAATTTCAGAGGCTGCCTCCGCTCCTCCTCCAGCCGTCCCATGCCTGCCCGATCTTCACGGCACGCGGGCGAGGTTTCCCAGGGAAGTTTTCCGAATGTCATCAGGTAGAGCAATATCCCGAGAGCGTAGACATCGCTGCGCGCGTCTGCGGCATGCCCGGCGGCGAATTCCGGGGCGCAGAACTCCGGCCGGGCGGCAGGCCGCAGCTCGAGCAGGCGCGGGGCGCCGCCTTGCAGGCAGAGCAAGACGCTTTCCGGCGCGATCCCTCCCAGATGAACGGGCGGCGACTGCTTCCTCAGTTCGTCGAGAAGAGAGAGCAGCTGGATCGCCGCCCGGCGCGCGGCGTAAACTCCGGGGACTCCGCGGCACGCCATTCTCCAGGCAAGAGTTTCACCGCTTGTGAACTCCGTGACCAGGTAAGGCTCGTTCCGCCCTTCCGCCCGCATCACACCCTCCGCGACACGGCTCAGGAGAGCCGGGTGTTCCAGACGGCTCTCGAATTCCGGCGGAATGTTCGCGCGGGCTCCGGTGAAGCGCAGGTAGCGCTTGCGCCCCGCCGCGTCCGCGACGCGGTAGTAGCCCCCCGTTTGCCCCAGCCGGGGAAGGGAAAAGACGACTGTGCAGTCGCCGACGCGTTGACCTGGAGCGAGAGTGTTCATGAGGCGAATCAAAGGCGCAGGCCGACGGAAGCCGTGCGCAGCTCGGCTTCCGGCAAGAGGTCGCACAGCCCGTGGACGATGGGAGAGATCTCCTCCCTGCTCGGACGGCCGCCTATGAGGGCAAGCCCCTGATTCAGCAATTGCCGGGCACGAATGGCGTCCTTCCACGCCACCTTGCCGAAGCGTTCGTTGTACCTGAGAATGAACCCCATGGCAATGGCGACGAAGTTCATGTGAAAGAGCAGCTCTTCCAAGTCTTCCAGGGACTTGGCGGCCAGATCCACTTGTTTGCTGGCGATGGCGGCCTTTGCCTCTCTTTCCCGGTTCGCCAGAGAAGCCGCGCTTTCCTCGTCGCCGACAAGCGCCTGCGTCTTGTGCAGTTCTTCGAGCTTCTTGTTGATGCCGCCGACGAGGCGATCCCATTCGGTCTCGATGTCCCGAGCCTCGACGTTTCTCATGACTTCCTTGACATGTTCCAACACGGCCTTCTTTTCCGTACTGTCCCGATGCTCCTTCTTCACCCGTTCCAAAGCTTGTTTCAGATCATTCGTGCGGACGCCTTCCTTTTCCAGCCGCTTGATGCTTTCCTGAGCCGTTTTCAGAAATTCGGGGATGCGGCGTTCGGCCTCCTCCAGAGACTGGCGGCGGGATGTGTCCAACACCTTCTTGACGGTGACATCCTGCTGAGGGAAATAAATCTCCATGGCCATCATTTCCGAGGAATCGACCTTGAGAGTGACGTCCACTTCGCTGCCATTCGGAATGAATTCGGACACCTCGTCGCCGGAGATAATCACGTCCGCCACATACTCGTGAAGAATCGCGAGGCTGCCCTCTGCGTTAAAATCAGCCTGGTATACGGGGATAGTCAGTACATCTTCCCCGACTCCTGGCCGCAGTTGAGCGGTGCTGTGCAATCCGTTGCTCACCCCGACGGCGGGCAGGGGATTGTTCTTCTCCAACCCCTTGCATGCATGAAAAACGGCCTTCTCGCGCTTGCCGTCCCAGACGGAAATTCCTATATTGTAGGGCAGAGGCGCCGCGCCCACCTTGGACCCCTGAATGATGGAAATCTCTTCCGGAAAACAGGGAAGCGAACGTCCCTCGGCGTCATAGACGTGCACGGCAAAGGAATTCGCCTTGCCTTCGCGCAAGACGCACTCCAGCACGTTTCCCATGGCGCCGATCGGGACGCGGCCGCTCGACCAGGATTCGTCTCCGCGCACGAGCTCCACATAGACGGACTCTGGACAATCAGAGCCGGAACCCTCGCGATCCAGAGAGACGCTGATCCACTCCTGCGGCTCGACGGAAGTGGCTTCATAGCCGAGATTGAGACGGATCGTCTCCTGCGGCATGTCCGCGGAATCCGCGTCGTTGTCGATGGTGGAGGCATAGAGAGCGGCTCCGATGGCCACGGCGGTCATCGGGTCGATGCTCGTGTCCACCTTCGGCGTCAGCTGCTCGCGGAGCATTTGGCGGATGAGCGGAGAATGAGTGGGCCCGCCGACGAGGATGAGGCTGTCGAGCGCCGTGCCGTTCATCCCGTTGCGTTCCAGCAGTTCCTTGCATATGTCCACAGCCTTTTGGAAAACGGGGATCATTGCCCGGAATGCCTCTTCCTGCGTCACGGTGAGGTCGAGTTCGATCTCCTCGCCCGTTTCGTCGTCTCCGAGTTCCCCGAGGTTGGAGAGCACGTCCACTTTTTCCTTGAAGGAAAGCTGGTTTTTGATTTCTTCAGCGTAAGTCTTGAGCGCTTCCTTCAAAACGCCGCGCCGCGCCGGGTCATTCAGGATGCCCTGCAGGGAGAATTTCTCTTTCAGAGCCGGCAGGAGCACTTCCTCGACGAGAGCTTCATCCAGGTTTTTCCCGCCGAGATAGTTGTCTCCCGCCGTGTCGACGACCTGCATGATCCCGTTTTCCACGCGCAGCAGAGCGGCGTCGAATGTTCCTCCGCCGAAATCAAAGACCATCCAGCGCCCGTCCCGCTGATCCGCCTGCAAGCCGTAGGCGAGCGAGGCCGCGATGGGCTCCTGCAGCAGCTCCACCTTGCGGAACCCGGCCAGACGAGCGGCGTTCATGGTGGCCGTTTTCTGGTTGACGGTGAACTTGGCCGGCACAGTGATGACGACGGCCCTCACCTCCTCGTCCGTGATAAAGGATTTTAGCGTCTTGAGCACTTCTGCGGAGAGTTCTTCCGAACTGAACCCGCGGCCCATGTGAGAGCTCTCGTAGACATGATCCGTCCCCATGGTGCGCTTGAACTCCACGAAGGCGTTGGAGCTTTCCGGGTTCCAATGGCGGGTGGCCCGCCGTTTGTCGCTCTTCATGGCCTGATAGGCGGAGGCGCCTACGATGATGTTCCCTTTCTTGTTGAAAAAGACGCAGGAGGGCATGGTGTCGTCCGTCACCTCGATTTTACGGATGACAGGCACTCCCCGCTCCATGCGGCAAATGGCCGAATTGGTCGTTCCGAGGTCGATGCCGTAGTCGATTTTGTTGCGATTCATGGTGGTGTGTTTGATGTCAGATGTTTTGGGAGACGGTGACGCGGGCTTTCTGGATCATGACTCCGCGGTAGTTGACTTGGGGACGGGAAACGGCCGTGATGCGCCGTTCTCCGACGGGCAGACTGTCGTCGGGCACGAAGTCGGCGTCTGCCCGAAGTCCCTCATAGTAGGGCTGATCGAGCATAGGTACCATTTCATAACCGCAGGCGGCCATATTGTCGCGGATATGCTCCAAGCCGCGTGCGAGCTGCTTGCGTCCCTTCACGCCCTCATCCATGCGGGAGAGGTTCATTTCCATTCGGGAAATTTCGCTGGCGAACTTGAGCATGGGGGCGTGGTCGGGTTCGGATGCGGTCGGGTTGTTCTGCATCAGTTGTTTTGCGATTTCCAACAGTTGAAGCTCCCGTCCGGCCAAAGATTCGGACAAAACCGCCTGCCGCCGTTCCATTTGCCGGAACTGTTCCCGCAGCTCCGTCCGGGCGGCTCCTGTGCGCCTCAGAGAACGACGCCTCAGCCACAGCATGGCCAATAGAATGAGCAGGAAGAGTCCGCACAGCACTTCGAGGATATGGAGCTCGACGCTGCACCGGTTGTTGAAATCATTGAAGCGGGCGTCCGCCGAGCGGAGTTCGGTCACGGCAGACGTCCATTCTTGCCGAGCCGCTTGCAGAGCCTGCCGCGTTTCTTCGAGCGATTGCCGTGCCTCGGCCAATTGTTGACGGGTGGCGGACTGTTCTTTCCGGAGACCGTCCATCCGGTTCTGCGCCTGCGCCTGCGCGTCAGCGAGAGACTTTTCCAGCTCGTTCTGATGCGCTTTTGCCTCGGCGAAATTGGCCGCCTGGGCCTCGCTCAGCGCACGAAGCTGCCGATTGCACGCGTCCAGCTCCCGACGATCGGCGTCGAGCCGGGCCGTTTGTTCATCCAGCTGATCTTGAAGCTGGCCGCACTGCGCCTTCAGTTGATCGAGCCTGAAATGAAGAATGAAGGAATCGCTGATGCGCGGGATCAGAGGATCTGCCGGGGTGCTGCCCGCGGCCGCGGGCGGGTTGTTGTGATGGTTGTTCATGGTAAGGGGGAAAATTATTCATCTGGAGCCGGGAAAGTGGGACGGGGAAAATGTGTAGGGGGATGAGGAAATGTAGTAAGTCGCTTTATATTCGCCGCCGCAGTACGTTTCCTCTCCGGCAAAGGGGCGCACGCTGGAGGAATTGACGGAGGCGGTGACGCGGTATGTGGCTGAAGGAAGAGTGACGCTTTGCGTGGCGTGCGCGGAAATTTCGAGTTTTTTGCTCTCTTTGCCGCTGTACGACAACGTAAGTGTATATCCTGTATTGTTCGTGATCTGGATGGTCGTGGTGCTCGATCGCACCCGGCGCGTCTGTTCAGTGGCGGGGAGACTCCCATAGTCGCCGCTGGCAAAAACTCTGTTCACTTCCTCGTCGATGATTTTCTTGTTTGCCTGTTTGGCATGCTTTCCGCGGGGGTAGAACTCCAGATACGTGCGGCAGGCATCGATGGTTCCCAACTTCTGCGCCGTGTTCCAGGCGAGCTCATCCGTCCCCCATTTTTCCTGCCGATCCAATTCTTCGATGCGTTTTCGAGCTTCTGAGCGGCATTGCTCCAGCTCCGCGTCATTGCCGCGAAAGGCTCCGGCGGAGGAGAGAAATGCCTCCAGCTCGTCTTTTGTCTGAGCCGTGCGGTACTGCTGCACCAGGGCACGGGCTTGTTCCTGTCGGGTTTGCACTTCTTTCAGATCGGCGAGAGCGCGGAATTTACGACTCAAGTCACCGGCCTTCTGGTGTTTTAATTCTTTGATGCGTTTTTTTGCTGCGGCGCGGCGCTGAATCGCCACCTCCCCGTCATCATCGCAGAAATTTGGAGTGTAGCCGCAATAGAATATCACAGCAAAAACGACGATCGTCAAGGCGCATTTCGGATAGCGGCGGATCAGATCGGACAGGTGCCAAGTTCGGATGGAAGCCTTCTCGCACATGGCCTTAATCTTCTCCCTGTTCTTTTTGTAGAACCCGTTGCGGTAGGATGTCTCCATGTCGCAGAAGTCGAGCTTTCGGATGACGCTCCATGCGTCTCCCAGAGCGGCTGTGAATGGAGCATTGATCAGCATGGCTTCGAGCACGGCGATGGTGTACAGCTCGGCATTGAGCTCGCGAAACAACCTGAGCCCCCATCGCTCGGCGATGGCGTCCAGCTTGGCATTGAGCTCGGCGATGATTCCCTGCATGGCCATGCGGACGACGCGTGTGGAAAGCTCCAGGTAGGCCGAGTGTCCTCGTCCCAAGCTTTTCCTGAGAGTGCGCAGATGAGGCCGGACGCGTGAGAGGAGCTTCCGGCTTTGTTCGATGCAGGGCTCTTGTTTCGAGGCGCATTCCAATTGCTTCACGATAGATTTCCCCGCCTCCCCTGTTTCCGAGGCGGGTGTGGAGTCCTGCAAAGCTTTGCGTATCGTTTTTTCGTTTCTGTCGCAGCGTTTGCGGAGTTCTTCTCCCGCTGCCGTGCGTTTCGCCGCTTCGAGCAGCTCCAAAGCGGGCCTGGCGGCTTCTCCCGGGCTGTCGGCATTGTTGAAGAAATTGATGGCGCAAAGAAGAATTTCTTGAGCCGCTTCGTCGGCCATGCTGGAATATATGGGAGAGGCGGCTGTGACGAGAAGCTCCAGCTGTTTCAAGGGAGTCCGGATCGTTTCGTGGAGATTGCGTCCGGCGGAGAGAGCTTCCTCTTTCCGTTCTTTACGTCGAGTGCGGCATGCCTCCGCGGCTGTCGTGAGGGTTCTGGTCAGGCGATTCTGAAACCACGCCCGCCAAACGGGACTTGTCACAGCGGGGATGAGGTCATCGAAAGAACAGGCGGATTCACCCTCCGTCGTCTCATCCAGAAAAGATGCGGCGAGTTCCTCTTCCGTCGGGGAAAGACTCTCGTCGATCAGGCGGGCGAAAGCTTCGGGAAAACCGGCGTAGAGCCGCTGCGCACAAGCCATGGCAGCTGCTGGCTCGCCGCGCAGCAGGTGACAGAATACACGGTTCTGCAGAGATGATGCGTCCTCCCGATTTTCCCAGAGCTCGATCGCCTTTTCCACTTCTCCCGCATTCAGCAGGCGGAATGCGTCGGCGTCCGCGGGCGTGGCGTTCAACAGCCAGAACTGGGCGTGCCTCAGCCGGCCGGCGGGCAGGGAGAGTGCGGCCTGAGCCTGCCGCACAGACTCTGTCGTGCGGACAATGGGGGCAGAAGCAGCTCCATATCGGAAGGAAATGAAATGCTGCGTCCGACGCGCAGAAAGGCGGAGATGCGGCTCGTGTGGGCGAGAAGTTCACGAGCGGCGGCGTTGGCATAGACGCCGAGTAACCGGTAGGGATTTTGCGAAACTGCGCTGGGTATGGGCATAGAAGAGCGGGAGCCGCCCTGTGGGGAGAACGGGACGGAAGGGTGGAATGGGTGCAAACGGAAATCCTCTTCGTTACCGGGAAGGAGGCGCCGTTCAGGAGCAGAGGTATAATATTTGCCGTCGCCCTGTTTTGCAAGTCTGATTTATAGAATTGGCGATTTTTTTTGCGAAATAGATCTTCCGCCCTCCCCAGAAATGGCGTAAAGCGGATGCTTTCCATCGTGCCTCCCGGCAGTCATCGGGGAAAGCGGTTCTTGTCCGGAGCATCCCGACGGCTTGTTTGGGACATTGCCGCCCGATCGCCGCGTCGGGAGCCGCGTTCGATAGGGACGGCACATTTGCGGCAGCATTCCTCCCAAGTGACATTCCGGCGAAGGAGCGAGGCGAGCCAATCGCTCTTGCCGATGGCGGACGCCTTGGCGAATGCCTCCGGATGGGTAATGCGGGTGAAGAGCATATGCTTGATCCTCCTTTTGGGGACGGACTTGAAGCCATAGCCGTTTGAAGCGCCGTCGAGGGGCATGTTGGACGACCAGATGCGTATGGAATCCCCCTCGTCGCGCACAAACATCGCCAGATGCCCGTTTTCCGTCAATCCGATGGCGTCCGTCCACCACAGCTTCAGCACATCCCATGTCTGGGCCCGGGAGACTTCCGTGAAACTGATCCCGGCGCCTAATTCATGCACCAACAGGGCGAAGCCCGGGCCATTGGCATTGGCGTATCCCCAGGGGCCGACACCGTCGCCGGCGCGTTTGGGCCGCAGCGCTTCCCATGCGGCGGCGGAAATTGCGCCCCGCTTCTCGTCCCAGCGGATGAGAGCAGAGAGCATTGCCGCATAGACCGCGCTCGAGCAAAACGATGGACGCGCACCCGCGGCGTTAAAGCGAAGGCGTCCGGACCTTTCATCCCGGCGGAACGAGTTGATGAACGCCGTCAATGCGGCATTGTCCGTGGCATAGCCTCCCGGCCCATGGCGTTCTATCTCATCGATGGAGGTGTTCAACGCCCGTGTCCATGAATCGTTTCTCATCGGGAGGCGGCGTTGTTGGCGGGGAGTGGGCAGGGAAGGAGGAGAGGCGGCATCTGTGGGCGCGGCGCATGCCGTCAGGAGGGCAAGTCCGCCGGCGGCGAGGCGAATGCCGGTGTTTCTGACGAGAGCTTTGAATCGGAGGGCAACAACGCATCCTGTGTCGGGCTCAGGCATGGTTCCAGCTTACATCTGTGTTCAGAGAAGGTCAAGGGAGAAGCGGCTTCTCTCGGGGATCTCACGATTCCGGAAAAGGGGACTGTTTGTTGAAATTCATTCGAACGGAGAGGAAAAGCCAGGAAATGTGTCAATTCTGTTCTGTGACCACAGGAGGGATTCTCCGTCGGGAGCTGAGGAAAAATTCCACATTTGACGGAGAGCGGAATCTACGTCTCTCCGGCGAAATTTCCCCGGATCCAACATGCGGACGACGGGCTCTGAAGCAGGAGAGAGCCATTTTTTGGCTCGCCATGCGGCGGATTCCGTGGTATGCTGAGGGCGCATTCCACTTTTTTCAACATGTCCGGGAAATTGACTTATAAGCAGTCGGGAGTGGATACGAAAGAGGCGCAGTCTTTCGTATCGGATATCGGCGCCCATGTGCGGCGCACCCAGCAGAACCGCAAGCTGCACCAGGCTTTCGGACTTTTTGCCGCCGCCTATGACCTGAGCACCTACGAAGAGCCCGTCATCGTCACGGGTTGTGACGGCGTGGGCACGAAGTCGGAGATTTTGTTTGACTTGGATATGCCGGAGACGGCGGGCAAAGACCTCGTGGCCATGAACGTGAACGACATTCTGACGACGGGCGGCGATCCCTTGCTCTTCTTAGATTATTTAGGTATCTCCAATCTGGAGAAGGAACGCGCCCGCATTACGAGGCTGGTGTCTGGCATGTGCGATTATCTCCAGAGCTGCAATTGCATACTCGCTGGAGGAGAAACTGCCGAAATGCCGGGGGTGGTTCCTGCAAACATCGTGGAAATGTCCGGCTTCTGCATCGGCTGCGTTGAGAAGAGACAGCTCGTTGATCCGACGACGGTGCGCGAGGGCGACATCTTCGTCGGCTATCCCTCGGATGGTTTCCACGCCAACGGCTGGAGCCTCGTGCGCCGCGTGCTCGCCGAGCACCCCGGCCTGCTGAACGATGATGAGCTGCGCGGCATTCTCGCGCCCACGCGCCTCTATCATGACGTGGTCTGTCACTTGCGCTCCCGAGGCGTCGTTCCCAAAGCCTTCGCCCACATCACGGGCGGCGGCCTGCCCGAGAACCTCGAACGTTTTCTGGGTGCCCATGGAGCAGACCTGCACATTCCCGAATGGGAGAACGACGCCATTCAGAAAGTGTTGGCTTTCGTGGACGAGGAAGACCGTTACCACACCTTCAACATGGGCATCGGCTGGGTGGCTATTGTGAGGCCGGAAGACGCGGAGCTTGCTCAGACGGCGGGTCCGGGCGGCACGGTGATCGGGACGCTCCGCAAAGGAGCGGGAATTCACGTGAACACGAAGTAACTACCCCCATCCGCCAACAGCATGAGTGATCCTATTCACCATGAATGCGGGGTGGCGGCCATTCGGCTGCTCAAGCCCCTTTCCTACTTTGAAGAGAAGTACGGCTCCCCCGTGTGGCCGTTGAACAAGCTGTTCATCCTGATGGAAAAACAGCACAACCGCGGACAGGACGGTGCCGGCATCGGCTGTGTGAAATTGAACATGCCGCTCGGCGAACCCTATCTCTTCCGCCAGCGCGACGCCTCGAAGGATGCTCTCGATGCCATTTTCGGCTCGCAGCAGAAAAAAATACGGAAGATTTTCGAAAAAAAGAATCAATACGCCACGGACAGCCAGCTTTTCAAGGATAAGTGCAACTTTGGCGGCGAAATTCTGATGGGGCACTTGCGTTACGGCACTTCAGGCGGGTTCGGAGAAGGTTCGTGCCAGCCCTATCTCCGCCGTACGAACTGGGCTACCCGTTCATTGATGCTTCTGGGCAATTTCAACATGACGAACGTTTCGGAGCTCAACCGCCGCTTGATCGAGCGCGGTCAGCATCCCGTGTTCGGCACGGATACTCAGACTGTGCTTGAGGAAATCGGCTTTTATCTCGATGAAGCTCATACAGACATTTACCGTGAACTGCGCGATTCCGGCGTACCGGGTGCGGAAATTCCCAACATCATCGCGAGGCGCCTGGACATGGTGGACATCATTCGCAAGTCGACGCGCGGCTGGGATGGAGGCTTCACCATCCTGGGCGCTGTGGGCTGCGGTGATTTCTTCTGCCTGCGCGATCCGCACGGTATCCGCCCCTGTCACTACATCAGGACGGACGAATACATCGCCGTTGCGTCCGAGCGCGTGCCGCTGATGAGTGTGCTGGAGAAAGAAAGTGAAGACGTTCAAGAGCTCCCCCCCGGGTACATCCTCTGCGTGAAGAACGACGGGAGCATTCGGCTGGACACCTACACAGAACCTCTCGAGCCGGCTCCCTGTTCCTTTGAGAAGATCTATTTTTCCCGCGGAAACGACCCCATCGTCTACCGCGAGCGCAAGGCTTTGGGCGCCGCTCTCACGGAGCAGGTGGTGGCCTCTCTCGAAGGCGGCTTTGACAAAACGGCCATCACCTATATCCCCAACACGGCTGAAACCGCCTATTACGGTCTTCTCGAAGGACTGCGGCTCTATCGGCGCCAGAAAGTGCACAAACTTCTGGTCGATGCTCTGCACAACGGCACCATCACCGATGAGCTCATCGAGGAGGCCGTACTGCGCCGTTGGCCGCGCGCGGAGAAAATAGCCCACAAGGATATCAAGATGCGCACCTTCATCACAAAGGAAAAAAGCCGCAACCAGCTCGTGTCCCTCGTTTACGACCTTACCTACGGCGCCGTCAACGGGAATGATGTGCTCGTGGCCATCGATGATTCCATTGTGCGCGGCACCACGCTGAAGACCTCCATCCTGCGTGTGCTGGGCCGCTCCAAGCCGAAGAAGATCGTGATCGTCTCCACGGCGCCGCAAATCCGCTACCCGGATTGCTACGGCATCGACATGTCCGAGCTTGGCAAGTTCATCGCCTTTCAAGCGGCCGTTTCTCTGTTGAAAAAGCGCGGCATGCATTCTTTGATCGACGAAGTTTACGAACGCTGCAAGCGGCAGCTGCAGGAAGCCCCGAAACGTTGCGTCAATTGCGTAAAAGCCATCTACGCACCTTTCACCACCGAGGAAATTACCGGAGAAATCACGCGTCTCGTCACGCCGGAATCCTCTCCCTGTCCCATCCAGGTAATTTACCAGACAATCGAAGCCCTGCATGAAGCGATTGAAGGCCCCTGCGGCGACTGGTACTTCTCCGGGGACTATCCCACTCCCGGCGGTTACACCACCGTGAACAACGCTTTCGTCAATTGGTACGAAGGCCGCGACATCCGTTCCTACGCGCTGCCCCTGTGAAGCCCCCTCACACCCCAACTACCCCGCATGAATTCCAAAACACCTTTGATCAATTACACGGAAAAGCCCGATCCCGAGCTGGTCGACATGGCCCGCGAGGGCGATACCCAGGCATACGACGAGCTTGTGCGCCGCTACAGCAGACGCCTGCACACCATGCTTTGCCAAATGCTGCGCAATGAGGCGGACGCCTATGATATTGCGCAGGAAGCCTTCATCAAGGCATATCGTTGCCTCCGCTATTTCAGCGGCCGGAGCGCGTTTTACACATGGCTGTATTCCATTGCCGCCAACGAGGGACGCTCGTTCCTCCGAAAAAAAAAGAAAGAGAACAACTACAGCATCAATAACGACGAGCACGGCGACGCACTGGAAAAGGATTCTCGCCTCGCGGATGGAGATCTCTATTCCGATCCCGAGCGGAGGGCGCAGATTCTCGATTTGAAGAAGAAGCTCATCCAAGCTCTCGACACGCTTTCGTTCAAGCACCGGGAGGTGGTCAATCTCTACGACATTCAAGGTCTCAGCTATAACGAGATTGCCTCGATTCTCAACATTTCCGAAGGGACTCTGCGCTCGCGTCTGCACTACGCGCACAAGCATCTGCAGGGCCTTCTCGCGGATGAGATGGAGAATTTTTCATGAAATGCCTCTTCAGCAGAAATCTGTGGAAGGGAATGGAAGCCCCGTGAGATCAGCTCCCGCCGTCGGAGTGTCCGCTCGGAGAAGAGGAAAGGCCGAACTCTTCCCGGAGGACGGAGACGAGGGAAAGATGCGTCTGCACGGCGTCGCCCAAAGAGGGGATGCGGTGCCACCAAGGCATATCCAGAGAAGAGTAGACGGCATGACATGCGGAAAGAAATGCCTCGTCTTCAAAGGCGTCGCGGAGTCGGCCGCGCCGTTCCATGCGTGCCAGAGCGATGTCGAGAGGAACGTCGAGCCAGAAGGCGAGATCGGGAGGCGGGGCGAAAGCTTCGTTCATCTCGCGGAGCTGTTCGACGCTGTAGCCGCCGGCTCCTTGGTAGGCCATCATGGAGATGTAGTAGCGATCGAGAATCACCCAATCTCCCCGTTCCAGCGCGGGGGCGATGACGTGGCGCACGTGTGCGCGGCGATCCTCCAGCAGGCATTCGATCTCCTCTTCGAGAGGAAGGCGCTCGCCGTGGGAGGCTGCTTCGCGTACCTTCATGCCCCAGGCTCCGCGAGTCGGCTCAAAGCTTTCCACGCAGGAAATGCCGCGCTCGCCCAGCCACCGGGTCAAGAGGCGCGCCTGGGTGGATTTACCAGAGCCGTCTACGCCTTCAAGGACGATGAGTTTGCCGGGCGAATGGGGAGCGGATGTCATGTGGGCTGTGTCTGACAGGAAAGAAAAGGACAATAGCAGAATCGAGGAGGCGAATCAAGCTCGATTTTGCACGCCGGCCAATGGAAGGTTAGGATCCACGGGCTGCTCCAAAGAGGAAAACAGGCCAGCGCGAGCTTTCAGCATAGCGGCGAAGGCGATCATGGCGGCATTGTCGGTCGTAAGCTCGGCGGGCGGCAGGATGAGCTCGATCTGTTCGGCCCGGCAGCGTTCGGCAAGCTGGCGGCGCAGTTCGGCGTTGCAGGAGACGCCTCCCGAAGCGGCCAGCGTGCGGCGGCGTGTAAGACGCAGAGCCGCGAACGCTTTTTCCACCAATGTCTCTACGATGGCTTGGCGAACCGAGGCGCAAAGATCAGACCGCGTTTCGGCGGACAGAAGACGAGGATCGCCGCCTGGTGCGAGTTTCTGCAGGAGATAGAGTACGGCAGTCTTGAGCCCGGAGAACGAGAAATCGAGCGTTTGCGAATGGAGCAGGGGGCGGGGCAGAGCGAAGGCCGAAGGGTCGCCGTCGTCGCCCAAACGGTCGATCTCCGGACCGCCGGGGTAGGGAAGATCGAGCATTTTGCCGATCTTGTCGAAAGCTTCTCCTGCGGCATCGTCCAGAGAACGGCCGAGAAGACGATAGTTTCCCGCACCGTGCACATCCACCAGAAGAGAATGTCCGCCGGAGACGAGCAGGCCGAGATGAGGCCGCAGAGCCCCTGGCCGCCGGACGAATGGCGAGAGGAGGTGTCCTTCGAGATGGTTGACGGCGACGAAAGGTTTCCCGGCGGCCAAGGCAAGAGCTTTGCCCGCGGTGTGCCCAACCAGCAAGGCCGCGGCGAGTCCCGGGCCGGCAGTGGCGGCGAAGACGTCCACTTCGCGGATGTCTGCGCCTGCCGTGTCGAGAGCTTTGCGCAAGAGCCCCGGCAGGCAGGCGGAATGATTGCGCGAGGCGAGCTCGGGCACTACGCCGCCGTAGAGGCGGTGCAGAGGAATTTGCGAGGAAATGAGTGAGCAGAGAAGTTCAGGTTCGGCATCCCCGTCCGCCGAGCGGATGAGGGCGACGGCGGTCTCGTCGCAAGAGGATTCAATGCCGAGCGTGAGCATGGGAAGCGATGGCGGATAAATGGAACGGAAAAGAGGTTCCGAATTTACGGACGCCGCCTTTTGGCCGTTTTGGGCGCGGCCTTGCCGAGGACGGCACCTTCGGTGATGGTGACTTGGTTGAATCGTGCGTTGCCGGGCGCTTCGTACATCACGTCGAGCATGATGCGCTCGAAAATGGAGCGCAGGGCTCGGGCTCCCGTGCCGTGTTCGATGGCCTGCCGGGCCATGGCCCGCAATGCGGCTTCTTCGACCTTGAGCTTGACCCCCGACATGGCGAGCAATTTTTCATATTGCCGCATGAGCGCGTTCTTCGGTTGGGTGAGCAGGGCGACAAGCTGGTCTTCACTGAGCGATGTGAGAGGACTGAAGATAGGAAGGCGGCCCATCAATTCAGGGATCATGCCGAAGGAAAAGAAGTCTTCTGGCATGGCGCGAGAGAGAGCCTCCTCTTCGGGAATTTCCGATCCGTCGATTCCGTCTTCGATCGCGGAGAATCCCATCACGCTGGCGCCCAAGCGTTTCCGGATAATGTCCGCCAGCCCCACGAAGGCGCCGCCGCAAATGAAGAGGATATTCTGAGTGTTGACGCGGATGTATTCCTGGCCGGGATGCTTGCGGCCTCCCTTGGGCGGGATGTTGCATTCCGTGCCTTCAATGATCTTGAGCAAAGCCTGCTGAACCCCTTCGCCGGAAACGTCGCGCGTGATGGAGACGTTTTGCGTCTTGCGGCCGATTTTGTCGATTTCATCAACGTAAATGATGCCCCTCTCGGCTTTCGCAATGTCCATGTCCGCAGCCTGGAGAAGACGCAGCACCGTGTTCTCGACGTCTTCGCCCACGTAGCCGGCTTCGGTGAGCGTGGTGGCGTCGACGATGCAGAAGGGCACGTCTAGAATGCGGGCGAGAGTGCGGGCGAGAAGTGTCTTTCCAGAGCCTGTGGGACCCGCCAGCAGAATGTTGGATTTTTCGATCTCCACGTCGTCTTCGTCCGTTTTCTGCCGCAGCCGCAGGTAGTGGTTGTAGACGGCGACGCAAAGTGTTTTCTTGGCGAGCTCCTGCCCGATGACGTATTTATCGAGCTCGGCCCTGAGCTTTTCGGGCGTGGGAAGTTCCGAGAGAGGCATCGTTTCGACGGCGAGTTCGGAAGGCACAGCCTTGGCCGCCGCGGGGAGCATCTCGGGATGAATGCGGAGAATTTGATTGGCGATGTGTGCGGCTGCCTGCTGGCCGACGTCGCTGCGGAACATGTGGCTTGTGAGTGTTTCCACGCAGGAGAAGCAGATACAGACGCCGCCGCCGCAGTCGATGGCGGGACGTCCTGCGGCGATGGGTTGTCCGCAGAGAAGGCAGGCGGGTTTTGTGGGTGAGGCCATGGAAATGTCACTTTTTCTTTTCCGTGTCGGCAGGCTTGTTCGTCAGAATCTTGTCGACAAGACCATATTTGAGTGCCTCCTCAGCAGTCATGTAGTTGTCGCGATCCTGGTCGGCCTTCACGGTGTCAGCGGGCTTGCCGGTATGTTGGGCGAGAATGGCGGTGAGACGCTTGTCCAAACTGAACATGAAGTTGATCGTGCGCTCCACGTCGGCGGCCGTGCCCGAGGCGCCGCCCCGCACCTGGTGGATCATCACGTGCGAGTTGGGCAGGCAGAACCGCTTGCCCTTTGCGCCCGCAGCGAGCAGAACGGAACCCATCGAGGCCGCTATGCCGATGCAGTAGGTGTTGATGTCGCACGAGATGAATTGCATCGTGTCGTAGATGGCGAGCCCCGCCGTCACGGAGCCTCCGGGCGAATTGATGTAGAGATGGATGTCTTTCTTCGGCGCCGTCATTTGCAGAAACAGCAGCTGGGCGATGACAGAGTTGGCCACGGTGTCGTCGATCTCGGTGCCGAGAAAGATAACGCGGTCAATGAGCAGGCGCGAATAGATGTCGTAGGCGCGCTCCCCCTGTCCAGTTTGTTCAATGACGGTGGGAATGTAGTAGTTTTTCGGAGTCATTTTCCAAGTGGATTGTTGGTAGTGGAGGTGGAGATTGCGGGCGGTTTGCCCGAGTTTTGCGAAAATCGGGTGCGCCCGCCCCTCCCGGACGGGGAAGGACGGGCGGAAACGGTTTGGCTATTCGGCGCCGCCTGCTTCCGGAGCATCGGTTGTTCCGGCCTCGGATGCGTCTTTTTGAAGCGTCACTTTGGCGTTGCGCACGAGCAGCTCAATTGTCTTGGACGTCAGAATCGAAAGGCGAATGCCCTGGATGCGGTTCCCGTTCCGGAGCTTTTTGAGGTAACTCTTGATGTTGGTGACTTTTTCCTGAGCTGCCATGCGGGAAATGGTGTCGAGCATTTCACGCTCGGTGACGTCGATGTGCTCGCGATGCGCAATTTCCTGAATCACGAAATAAACGCGGAGATTCTTCTTCGCCTCCTCGCGGGATTCGGCCTGCAGGGATGAGACGGCCTCGTCGCTAAGCTTTTCCCCTCTCTGTATGGCCGCATGGATCTTGCGGCGCACAGTCTGCTGGAGTTCGCGTTCGACCAAGTATTCGGGCAGTTCGAAATCGAGATGCGCGGAAAGCTGTTCGGTGATTTGGTCGGCCTTGGAATCGTTGTTGCCCGCTTCCTTCCGTTCTTTCAGATTGTTGGAAACGACCCCGCGGATTTCCTCCATTGACTTGCCGGGCAGGATGTCGGAGAAGAGATCGGCGTTGATTTCAGGAACACGCCTTTCGCGGACTTCTTTCGCCTGTACATGGAAAGCAAGCGTCTTGCCGGCCAGTTCGGAGACGATGAAATCCTCCGCAAGATCGAGCGAGAAATCCTTTTCGTCTCCTGCGGAAAGACCGACGAGGGATTCCGCGAAACCAGGAAGGAAATCGTCTTTTTCCAAAAAGGCGCCGTACCCCTCTCGCCCGGCAAGAAAGCCGGCAGAGTCGCCAGCCACTTCCTTGGTCGGCTTGCCGTCGACGCTCGTTTCGAAGTCGATGGATACGAGGTCGCCCATGGCGGCGGCGCGTTCCACGGGTTCGAATTGAGCTCTCTGAACGGCGATGTTCTTCAATGCCGCGTCGATCTCCTCTTCCGTTACTTCCGTACTTGGGACGGTGACTTCCAGTCCCATGTATGCGGGAAGCTCGAAGTCCGGAACGATGGTCAAATCGGAGGAGAAAGTGAACGAGCCGTCCTCCTGAAGCGAGGTTTCGGCCTGCCCGAAATCGAGCACTTTCAGTTCGGGATTCTTTTCCAGGGCTTCCTGATGAATCCGTTCGGTTAGGCTGTCGGTGAGCTCTTCGTTGATGCTGTTTGCGTAGCGCTTGAGAATAACCGATTTTGGCGCCTTGCCGCGGCGGAATCCGGGAAGCTGAGCCTGGGAGACGTAAGAAGCGAGAATCTTCTCCCTGAGCGCATTGACGTCGGCTGCAGGAACAGCCGCTTGAAGTGTGGCCGAGCAAGGAGTCGGCTTGTCGATCGTTATTTCCATATATGAGATTCAGAGTAAATGCTGCATGGCATCGATTGCCCTGCCGGGAATGAGCGCACAACATCCTTTCGGCACCGTGCGCCGCGCTCATTCTGCGCGTTCGGGCTTCGAAACGCAAGCCGGGAAAAGTCAATGACACAATTTTCCCAGTCGGCTGCTGCAAATGGGGAAAGGCGCATCGAGAGAATCTTTCCCGGACGGGTTCAGCGGAGCCCGCATCCTGCCGGGCATCTCTGTTCGGGGAGCGCGATGCTGCGGTTCATTTCTCCTCTCTGGGAGTGAAAACCCATATGAGTCGATTCGATTCAAAACGAATTTCCTGGAGATCAAGCGCCTGGGCGCATTTGACAGAACCGGGCGCCATCCCGCGTACGCGGCGGACGAGTCTCGCTTGGATGTCTTCGCGCAAAAGCTTGAGCATTCGTTCGGTGACGGCAGGCTTACGCAGTTCTTCCGCTACGCGGTTGCGGGAGATCCTGCTGCCGGCCGCACGGGGTTCCAAGGTGACGCGGGCGGGGGAATTGGGCTTTTCTTCCAAGAGAGTCATCAGATACTTGAGAGTTTTCCCATCCCTGTTTCTGAAAAGGTCGAGATATTCGGAGAGAGCCGCTTCGTCCTTGTTTTCGTGAATGCGCCAGATCGTCCCGTACAGGTAGGCGAGGGAAGCGGATGGACCGTCTTCCTTGTCCTGGAGCTTTTTGTTGAGCACATTTTCAACGACCTCTTTTGCTTGAGGCGTCAAGTCTGCGGATGCGGCGCGCTTCAGGTCGAAGCGGTCGAGATGGACGTCTGCCGTTCCTTCCTGCCGTTGTGCCGTCCATCCCTCCGGGAGCTCGAGCTCATTGGAGAGGATGGCATGAGGAGAAGCGGAGTTCCGATCCGGAAAGACCGGGAGAACGAGCTGCCGGGCGGAGGTTTGGGTGAAGGCGCGGGCTGAAATGTCTCCGGGGAAGACTTGCCCGACTGAAAAGAGGAATCGTCCCTTGCGGGTCTGCCGGGCGGGCGTCCATTCCCGTCCGCGCGAGACTGCGTCAGGTTCCGGAAGCGAGGGGAGGGGTCCGGAGATCAGCGGGACACTGACTTTGGGAAAAATGGCGTAGCGCACGGCCTCCAACTCGCCTTTTTCTCCCGCCGCGGTCAGGCAGAGGGCGAGTGCGGTTCCATCGGGGGATTGGACAGAGGAAAGCGCGTCGCCGGCTACGCGGAGAACAAAGAGCGGCGTTTTTTCTCCGCCGTTGTCGAGTTCGAAGCGGAAGGCTTGATCCTGCTGCACGGCACGGAGCGTCCCATTCAGGGCGGAGCGGAGCCGTGAGGCGAGCTGACCGGTGGAGAGGTCTATCCAGTCCACATTGGCTCGGTTGAGCGCATCCGTTCCCTGCTGCAGAAGCCAAGCGAGTTCGGCGGGCATCTCGTCATCGGAGAGCAGTGCGAAATCGCTGACGCTGGAAAGCGGGGGCGGCGTGGCGGCGTTCTGCTTCTCCGCCGCAGGGGGCGGATTCGGAACGGGCGCCGGTGAGGTTTGAATCTCTTCTGAATGTTGGAGTTCTCTTTCGTGCGCCGTCGCCGCGTCCGTTTCTTTTTGGGGGAGATCCTTTATGAACTCTGAATTTGAAGTCCAAGACAAAGCGTCCGTTTCTTTCTCGGTGAGCTCCTCTTCCTCCTTCGGTTCAACAGCCGGGGAAATCGCCTCCTCTTTCCGCGGCGGGAGGTCTGTGGGTTGCGAGAGGGGGGCGGACGGGCGGGGATGTGCGCCGCCATGGGAAGCTTTTTGTGGAGAGAAGATGAATTTCGCGCCCGAGACGCCCGCGATCAAGGCAAGGAGACAGACAATCGCGGTGGACAGCCGCAGCGAACGGCGGCGCTTGCGGACGCGGAAGGGCAGGTGGGGGCCCTCGATTTGCGTCTCATCCCCGGCGGCGGGCGCTGTGGGCGGAACGGAAATGGTACGGAGAGTCGTTTCCGATTCGGTGGGCGCGGGTTCCGGAATTGGGCTGCCGCCAGCGGAATTCTGCCCGGACTCGGAGACTTGATTTTCGGTCAGATGGAGCGCCGGGCGTTTGTGTTGATTGACGAGCGGAGCGTTTGCTGAACTTTCGCAGATGAAGACACGGCTGAAAGAGTCGGGGTTGTCGGCGGGGCTGAAGTGTGTGGTGAATGTCCTTCCCCAGCCGTGAGTGAGGGTGAGCCAGTCTGTTTCATGAGCAAGCATCAGCTTGGTGGATGGATCGCATGAATCGGGCACGATCAGGAAGCATCCCTCGTTGTAGGGTGCTTTGTTCGGGCGATCGGCGTTGCTCTTGTGCCCTGTGAGATCCTTCCAGGTGGCTTGCTGAGAGGGATCGGGCAGATAGCGGGAGGAAAACGAGAATTCATCCGGCAGCCAGGCGGGAGCGTCTGTCCACTGGTCTTTCCAGAAATTCGCGGCGGAAAGAGCCAGTATCAGCCCTGCCGGGGTGGGGCGGGCTGGGTGGTTTTGCAGCAACTCGACTTCGCGGGGCAGGCACACCAGATGATGAGCCAAGTATCGGGTACCTCCATGGAGGCCGACTCCTCCGGATACAATGCGCGTCAATACATGGCATTGCCTGCCGTCCATCTCCATCAGCCTGTAGGAGTATGCCGTGTCAGGAGCTTTCGGAGCGCCGGCGCCGGGGGCTTGGCTGATGCGTTCGAGCTGGCGCACGAAAGCGGGCGGGAGACTTCTGCTGCGGGCGACCGTGCCGAAGCCGGAGCGCCCGCCGTCGAGCAAAAGCGGTGCGTTGGTGTAGATCAGTTGAAGAGGCATGGGAAAATCAGGCGGCGGGCGTGGGGAAGAGCGCGGGATTGAGCAGGGAGAGAGCCCAGAGCACGGGGCCGCAGGCGTGCTGCGGGTTGAGTTTGGAAGGATCAGGCGCGATGATGCACTGCCCGGTGCTCTTGCGAATGCACTCGACGGGCGAAATCCCGAGCGAAGAGGCGGCAAAATAGCTGACGTTATTTGAAATCGCCTCGGCATTGCTGCATATGTCGGGATGAATTCCGAACATGAATTGCCTTATTCTCTGTGAGTTGGCCTGTATATTCCGAGGCAGGAGAAGCCCTTCGCGCGCGATGGGCAGCAATGGAGCGGGGTCGAGCAGATGCTGCCAGACGTCGCTCTTGCCGAGGATGACGGCGAGCGGAATGTCGATTTTTTCCTGAGGCTGGAGACAGAGCGCGGTCTTGATGAGCACTTCGATTTCCGTGAGAATGGCCGACTGCTGGTCGATGGCGCTGGCTCTTGCGCGGAACTGGGGATCGGGATGTCCTTCGAGAAGGCGGTGGAATGCCGGGCTGCTCGTGGGATCGAACAGGAAAAATATCGCCGACGCCATGGCCACATGCCGCGAACCGAGGGACTCTTCGTTGCGGAGGTTGGGTTCAAAGTCCTCTCCCGCATTGTCATACATCACGATCGAAAAAACGTGGCTTTCTTTTTGAATTTTGTATATGAATGGCTTCGGTAGTCTGACCAAGTGGCCGTTCAACGGCAGGCTTTCATACGTCTCCCCGTCGGGTTCAGTCTTCGGGAGAAATGCCTCTTCAGGGGAGCCCGCCGAAAAGAGGCGCATCTTCATCGCATTGAGAGGCGCGTTGGCCACCGGATCGGAATCGCGGAACGAGATGCGGAATTCTTGGGGAAGATATTTTTCCAGCGAGCGGATGAGTGTGGTAAGGTAGTAGGTCTTGCCAGAGGAGGGTGCGCCCACAATGGAGAAGATTCTATGGGGAAGCTGCAAAAAAAAAGGAGGGAGCTTGTGGTGGCAATGGGGGCAGGCGAAGTCCGTGCAGATCATGCCCCGTTCGTCGAGAGCCTGTCCCTTCTCATTGAAGGCCGTCGGGAGAAAACGGCGCATGGCGTGTTCTCCGAGAAGCGAATCCCCCTGAAGCGAGGCGTGCACGGCAATGTTCATGATTTGCGAAGGCCGGAAGGTCTTCCAGCAACAGGGGCAGGAGACTTCCCTCTCTTCTTGGGAGGCGGGGGGTGCGGGAGATGGCTGCGCTTCCTGCGGTCGGGGTTCCTTAGCCGCACGGCGGCGGATGCGAACCCTCTGCGCTACGGGCAGGATGTCGCGCAGAAAAAAGGCTCTATGCCCCAGGCCTTCGAAAGTGGCCAGAGCGTTGTCGGGAAGAGCGGCGGCTATGGGGGGGACATCCTCGAGTTCCATCGGCCCCGTCCATTGTGAGTGCTCTTGGTCGTACAGATACCAGGCCGAGGGATTGAAGGAGGCAAAGTCGGGCATCTTTTCCCGAGGACCGAACCAACAGACGAAGCATCCTCTCCCCAAGACAAACAAATAGAACTTGAATGGCGCAATCAACACGTCACCCCGCTGTCGGGTGCCGTTGAGCGTATAAGAGGCGACACTTCCATGGGGGAAGAAATGGCAATTGTCATTGCGCTGGGCGAAGGAGCCTCCCTCTTCGGCTTCCATGTCGAGAACAAAGGTGCTTTTCCCGTCGGCGCCTATGGTCATGATCGCCGCTTCCGCGGCGCGGAGCTTGCGCAGAAGACAGTCATAGATGAAAAGCTTGTTGTTGGCGGCCATAGATGCGGACGTGCGATGCTGCGCCATTTTACTCGGGGCGCGGGACGGGGTCAAGACGGTTGTCTGTTTTATGCATCAGAAGCGCTTTTCCCGCGGAAATACAACAAAAAAGTCTTTCGTCCGCAGAGAACGAAAGACTTTTTGGTTGACAGAAGGGCGATTCAAGACTTGAGAGCCGAGGATGCCTTGAAAGCGACTGTCTTCGACGCGGGAATCTGCATGGTTTCCCCCGTTTTCGGATTGCGGCCCGTGCGAGCCGGGCGGGACTTGGTTTCGAACGTGCCGAACCCAATCAGAGAAACTTTTTCCTTCTTAACGGATTCGGTGATCGCTGAGAGCACTGCGTCAAGAGCGGACGAAGCACATTTCCGCGTCGCGCCTTCGCCGAGCTTCTTCTGAATGGCGTCAATAAGCTGAGCTTTGTTCATAGGAGCTCAAGTATAACACCTTCCCTTTGCCATGTAAAGGCGGAAGAAGAAAAAATAGGACATGCATGCCAAATTTATGCCGAATGGAGAAAATGGAGGAAAGGTAATCGGTATCGTCGTGAGCAATACTGCATATTGCCGCCGGCGTTTGCTTTCGCAGTTGCCAGAAGAGGCGGGATATGCTATACATATCCGCCATGTATAGGCTGATCTGTTGCGTGATGATATTGCTGGGCCTTTCGCTGCCGGCGGCCGGCGTGCAGGCGCAGTCCGGCTTTCAAGGGAAAGTCGTCGTCATTCAAGTGGGAGCCGATTCGCTGACGAATTCCCAAAATTTCCGGTTCATGAGGCGCATCATCGACCAAGCCGAAAAGGAAAAAGCCCGCGCTCTGGTATTCGAGCTGAACACGCCGGGAGGGCTGGCCTGGGAGACCGGCGAAATGATGATGCAGACGATGCAGGGACGCAAGCTGCCGATGTACGCCTTCGTCAACACGAAAGCCATGTCTGCGGGTGCCCTGCTTTCAGCCGCCTGCGACAAGATCTATATGGCGCCGGTGTCGACGATCGGCGCGGCGGGGCTGGTCTCGGGCACGGGCGACGAAATCGAGCCGATGATGCGCAGAAAGCTCGAAAGCGCCTTCGATGCGTTTACTCGTTCGGTGGTGGTGCGCAAGGGGCACGATCCGGCTCTCATCCGCGCGATGATGATTCCCTCGAAGGATGAACGCAAGTTTGGCTCCGTCACCGTGGCTCCCGACACCTTGCTGACGCTCACGGGCGAAGAGGCCGCTGCGCCCGGGGCGGACGGACAGCCGCTGCTTGCGGCGGGAATCGTGGCTAACGTGGAGGAGCTGATGGCGAAGGAAGGTATCGAGTCTCCCGTGGTCACGGCCGAGCCGACGGGGTTCGAGCAAATCGCCTTCTGGCTGGCCTGGGCCTCGCCTCTTCTGATTCTCGCGGGCATGGCCGGCATCTATTTCGAATTGAAGACGCCGGGGTTCGGCGTGGGCGGGATTATCGCCGTCGCTTCTTTCGCGCTGTTCTTTCTGGGCAATCACGTGGTAGGCAACTTGGCGGGGTATGAAATGGCTGCGCTTTTCGTCTTGGGCGTGGCGTTGCTCATTGTGGAAATCGTGCTTGGCGGCAGCACTGTCTTCGTGGGCGCGGCGGGTGTGCTCTGCATGCTGGCCGCTTTGTTCGGCGGCATGCTGGACGGTTTAGAGGTGGGGCGCCTGCTGGATGCCGACGCTCCTTCGTGGCAGGAATACGCCGCGGTGGCGGCGGAACCCGCCCTTAAACTCGCGCTGGGGTGCGTGGGCGGCACGCTCGCCATTCTGGGGATGATGCGCTGTCTGCCGGATCTCCCCCTCTTCCGCCGTCTGAACAACTCCGCCGCCAGCGGCGTCGGCGCGGGGAGCCCGCCCGGAGAGGACGAGGCGCTGCCCGCCCAGGAGGGAGAGAGCGTCACCGAGCTCAATCCCGGCGGGAGGGCCGTGTTCGGCGGCCGCATGGTAGACGTCTCGTCGGTGAGCGGCGTCATCCCGGCGCACAGCCGTGTGCGCGTGGTGGGCAGGAACGCCTTTGAAACGCTTGTGGAAAAAATTGACTGAACTGCCATGCCTGTTTCCGTTGGATTCATTTCTCTGGGGTGTGCCAAGAATCTCGTCGATTCCGAGGTGATGATGGGCACACTGCAGCGCGAGGGCTTCGTAGTGACCGAGGAGCCCGACTTGGCCGACGTCGTGGTGATCAACACGTGTTCTTTCATCGATAAGGCCACGCAGGAATCCATCGACACCATTCTCGGCGCGGCCCGCGCCCGCGAACGGGGAGAAGCGCCCAAGGAGAGAAAAATCATCGTGAGCGGCTGTCTGGTGCAGCGTTACGCCAAGCAATTGCCCGCCCTTCTGCCCGAAGTGGATGCCTTTCTCACCCCCGATCAGACGCCCCGTATCGCCGACGTCGTGCGCCGCGTGCTGGGCGGCGGCGGGAAAGAGCCCCTCTCTTCCGGGCGCCTTGGCTACATTCCCGAATATGACGCACCTCGATATCGCCTCACTCCGGCGCACACGGCCTACATCAAGATCGCCGAGGGCTGCAATCACGCCTGCTCCTACTGCGTCATTCCGCGCATACGCGGCAGACAGCGCAGCCGCTCGCAGGAGAGCGTGCTGCGCGAGGCGCGCATGCTCATCGAATCCGGCGTGAAGGAGATCGACCTCATCGCGCAGGACACCACCTGCTTCGGCATGGATCGCTGGAAGGGGGAGGCGCCCACGCGCACGAGCGGGGTCGATTCCTCACGAGGGGAATCCTTGGCATCGCTCGTCCGGGAAATCGACCGCATTCCCGGCGATTATTGGATCCGCATTCTCTACACCCATCCGGCGCATTGGAGCGGCGAACTCACCGACACCATCGCGCGCTCCGAACACGTGGCGCGTTATGTGGACATTCCCTTGCAGCATATTTCGGATTCGATGCTCTCCGCCATGAGACGCAGGACAGACGGAGACTACATCCGCAGGCTGCTGCGGAGCATGAAGGCGGGGATTCCCGGCCTCACGCTCCGCACCACCTTCATCAGCGGCTTCCCCGGAGAGACGGAGGACGACCACCAGGAGCTGCTCGATTTCATCGAGGAATTCCGCTTCGAACGCGCCGGCGTTTTTGCCTATTCCCGCGAAGAGGGCACACCCGCCGCCGCCTTGCCAGATCAGGTGCCTCTGCGCACCAAGACCCGCCGCGTCAATGAGGTTTCGATGCTGCTGGCCCGCGTCGCCGCCGAGCATGGGCGGGCACAGGTGGGGCGGACTCTGCGCGTGCTGGTGGATGCTCCGGGAGTGGCTCGAGCCGAGTGGGACGCGCCCGACGTCGACGGAGCGGTTCACGTGCCTTCCTCCCTCCCTGTCGGCCGATTCGCCGAGGTGCGCGTGACGGAAGCCGCGGCCTACGAACTTTTCACGGAGCAGGGGTAAGGAAGCTCCTCGGCCGGGCGGCGAGGCGGGAAGAGGGGCGGCTCGTTTTATGCCCTGTTCTCGTAGCGTTTCTTGAGCATGAGAAAAACGCCTTCGGGAACGTAGCGGATGACCTGTTCCTCCCAGCCCTCGGGACCGATCAGCCCCTTAACCATGGAAGACGAGAGTTCGGAAATGGCGCGGGGGGGCATCAGAAAAATCGTGGAGATGCAGGGGGCCATGTCGGCGTTGATGTGCCGCATCACGCGCTCGTATTCGTAATCGTGCGATGAACGGATGCCGCGTATCATGAAGTGGGCGCCGTTTTCCCGGGCGAAGTCGACGAGAAAACGGTTGTGGAATTCGGCGATGGCCACGTTGCCGAGCCCGGTGAGCGCGTCTTCGAGCATGCGCCGCCGTTCCCCGACGGTGAAGGTGGCTTCCTTGTCCGGATTGACTCCGATGGCGACAATCAGACGGTCGAACAGAGCCGCCCCCTGGCGGATCATCCACACGTGCCCATTGGTGAGAGGATCGAAACTTCCGGCGTAGACGGCGGTGCGCTTCATGGGGAAATGCTGACACAACGGAGAAGGTTCTCCAAGCATAAAACGCCGCGGCGGCGAAAAAATCATATCAAGCGGAAGGAGAGACCATTGAAGGGGCAAAGCAAAAAAAGATTGATTCGCGGGCGGAGTTCCCTTACCATGCCTGCGTCATGTCCAAGCCTGTTTTAGGAAGAGGTTTTGAGACGCTGCTCTCTCCGAAGCCCGTCGCTCTCGAGGGCGAGCGCGTCTTGTCGGTCGAGACCTCGTCCGTTGTGCCCAGCCCCCTTCAGCCGCGCAGGCAGTTTACGCCCGAACAATTGGACGAGCTTACCCAATCCATCGGGGAATTGGGCATCATTCAGCCGTTGATCGTCCGCCCCGTGGACGGAAAGTACGAACTGATCGCGGGCGAGAGGCGCTGGCGTGCCGCGTGCGCGTTGGGGCTCGGCGCGGTTCCCGTGGTCGTGCGCAGAGCCGGCGACCGCGAGGTGCTGGAGATGGCTCTCATTGAAAATCTGCAGCGCGAGAATCTTTCTCCCATTGAGGAGGCCCGGGGCTATTCCCGCCTCAAGAAAGAGTTCAAGCTGAAGCAGGAAGATATCGCCCGCCGCGTGGGCAAATCCCGTGCGGCGGTGGCCAATACGATGAGGCTGCTGGAACTGGCTCCCCTCTGCCAGGAGATGCTCGTGGACGGCAGAATCACCGTCGGCCACGCCAAGGTGCTCCTGGGGGTGAAGGATCGGGATATTCAGGAACGCATCGCCCAAGAGATCGCCAAGCGTTCGCTCACCGTGCGCCACACGGAGAAGATGGTGCATAATTTTTTGAATCCCAAACCCGCCTCGCCGGGTGAAAGAAAGCCGCTTCCCCCGATCTATGAGCCTTTTTGCAGGAAGCTCAGCAAAAAATTCGCCACTCCCGTGACCATCTCCCCGAGAGGTACGCGCGGCACGATTGAAATTTCCTATGCCAACCGAGCTGAATTGATCCGTCTGATCGAGTCTTTCGGGCTCGACGCTTCGCGATTGAGGTGATGGATGCCCGGAAAATTCTGCTTCTGTGCTTCCCGATGTTTCTCCTCATCCCTTCCTGTGGAGAGAGAGAGCGTCCGCGCGGCACGGAAGGAGCCGCCCCAAGCCATGAGTGCGGACGTGCGGGGGAACGGGGGGCTGCTGCACTGCGGCACGTGGAGGCTTTGGCGGCCATGGGGGGGCGGCCCTCCGGATCCGCCGCCTATGCGCGCCAGCTCGATTACCTGCAGGAACATCTGGAGCGGGCGGGGTGGACGTGCCGCCGCATGTCCTGGACGGAGTCCAATCCTTTGACGGGAGACGAGGTGCCCATGACGAATCTCTACGCCCGCTGGGGGGAGAATCCGGATTTTGCCT
The DNA here is from genome assembly GCA_021200315.1 of Akkermansiaceae bacterium. Lineage (GTDB taxonomy): Bacteria > Verrucomicrobiota > Verrucomicrobiia > Verrucomicrobiales > Akkermansiaceae > Akkermansia. The sequence goes on along the minus strand of JAJQGU010000022.1, from coordinate 12,143 downwards.
CGGTGCCGGATGGACTGCTCACCTGCCATATTGACACGAAGACGGGCATACCCGGCTTTGTCGGTGCGGACGACGGCGCTTCGGGCGCGGCCGTGCTGCTGGAGACGGCGCGCGCATTGGGAAAGTTTTCCCCCGCCGCGCAGCAGGTGGAGCTGGTGTTTTTCGACGGCGAGGAGGCGTTCGCTCCGCATATGACGCCGCGGGACGGTCTGTTCGGCTCGCGCCGAGATGCGGCGCGGCGTGGAGAACATTTGCCCCGCTGGATGATCAATCTCGACATGGTGGGGGGGCGCGGCAAGACGATCGCCATTCCATCCGAAGAGACTTCGCAGGAGATGTACGAGCTGTATCGCCGGGCTGCGGAAACGCTCGGTTTCCCCGTCAATCGCTGGCAGGTCGCTTTAGGGAGCGTTTACGACGATCATCTCCCCTTTCATCGGGCGGGCGTGGATACGCTGAACCTGATCGCGCAGTTCAGCGATTCGGACTGGTGGCATACGCCGCGGGACGACGCGTCCCGCATTTCGGCGCGGTCTCTGGAAGAGACGATTTTCTTCGTCCTGCGGATGCTCGAGCAGTTGCTGCCGGCGGAATTCGGGGACGGTGCGCACCCCGCCCCCTGACGTCGGGCGAGAAGATCCCCTGCCGACCTGTTCACAGCTGTGGAGGAGAAGAGCGTTCCGCAGGAGTTGCCGTGGGAGGCTCAGCCTCAGTACGGCGTGGGCGCGAACTTGCCTTCAAATGCCAGCAAGATTTTTCGGAGCCGCTCGTCCAGGAATGTCAGCGCTTGTTCTCTGATATTCGCCGGGACGCCGTAGCAGGCCCCCGCCACGGCTCCGGTGATGGCCGCAAGGGTGTCGCTGTCACCGCCGATCGAGATCGCGTTTCTGATTGCGTCTTCAAAGCCTGTCGACTCAAAAAACGCCTCGAGAGCCTGCGGCACCGTGTTCTGGCAGGTGACATCGAACCGATAGCCGTCGCGAATGGAATCCAGCGTGAAGTCAATCGGGTAATAGCGCTTCACGATGTAATCCCGGATTTCTTTCACGCTGCTGCCGTTCCGCGCCAGGAAGACCGCGACGGCCGTGGCTTCGGCACCTTTCAAGCCCTCTGGGTGGTTGTGCGTCACTTCCGTGACGGCTTTCGAGAGCAGGACGGTCTCCCCGACGGACTTCGCCGCATAGCCGCATCCGCTGACGCGCATGGCGGCACCGTTCCCGTAACTGCCGTAGGGCTGCGGATCATCGGAATACATCCAGTTGTAAAAGCCTCTGCCGTACCCGCATTTCGGATAGGAACGGCCGATGCGCCGCATGGATTCCACCGCATTCTCATTCAAGTCGCTGTAGTCCGGCTTTACGCGCATCAAGGCGTCGCACAGAGCCAGTGACATGACGGAATCGTCGGTGAAGAAGCATTCAGGCGTCAGAAAGTCGAATTCCTTCGACTTGCAGTTGTGCCGTTCGAATCTGGAACCGACGATGTCTCCGACAATTGCTCCTATCATTTCCTTTCCTCTCTTTCTTTTTGGATTACACTTCCTGCCTGAATGCCGCCTCTCTTCGGGAGGCAGAATATGCATTCTGCCATTTATCGGTCATGAAGTCAAGTCCGGAACGCTTGAGGTCAAACTCGGCGAGCTGAAGAAACCGCCGGGCGCCTTCCAGAAGGCATGCAGCCCGTTCAGCTGCGGCGGAGGCGGAGCGCGGTGTAGGCGGCGGCGAGCGAGAGCAGGGCGATGGCGGCGAGAGCGGCGAGATGCGGGGCGATTTCCGCGAAGCCGAAGCTCTTGAGGAAAATGCCGCGCACAATAATGAACATATAGTAGAGAGGATCCGCGCGGGCGGCCGTCTGCAGGACGGCAGGCATGTTCTCTGCCGGCGCGAGAAAGCCGGAAAGCAGGATGAATGGCAGAATGACGCAGAACATCGCCACGAAAGCCTGCTGCTGCGTGCTGCAGAAAGAGGAAAGAGCGAAGCCCACGCCGCCCAGAGCGAGGCAATAGAGCATTACGCCGCTGAAAAGAGCCGGGAGCGAGCCCGTGAAAGGAAGTCCGTAGCCCCAGCGGGAGATGGCGGCGATGACGGCCGCCTGCGCCGTCACGATGACCAGGGCGGGAATGATCTTGCCGAGGAGAATCTCGAAGGGACTCATGGGGGTGACGCAAAGCTGTTCGTACGTGCCTTCTTCGCGTTCCCGCGCCAGAGCCATGGCGGTGATGTTGAAGCTCGTGAGCATGCCGAGCATGCCGATGAGGCAGGGCAGTATGAACCATTTATAGTCCAGAGCCGGGTTGTAGAGATGGCGGGTGACGGGAGCGGTCTTATCTCCGCTCCCTTCCACAGCTTCCGCGCCCATGGAGGAAACGATGGATGCGGCGTAGCCCGCCGCGATCTGCGAGCTGTTGGCGCGGCGTCCGTCGCTGATGACTTGGACGTCCGCCGCTTCTCCCCGCTGAGCACGGCGGGAGAAGTCCGAAGGGATATGGACGCCGATCAGGGCGCTCCGGGATTCAATGAGCGCCATCAGCTCTTCCCTGCCATACACGATGAATGTTTCGCTCATGCAGGGCGCGGCCCGCAGGCGCTGCACCAGTTCCGAGCCCAGGCTCCCCGCGTCTTCATTGAGGATGGCGGCTTTGCAGTGCGTCACGTCCATGGTGGCGGCGAATGGGAGAATGAGCGTTTGGATGATGACGGGCACGAAGAGCATGGCCGCGCTGCGCGGAGTGCGGAGCTGCTCCTGAAGCTCTTTGACGACGAGGGCGATGATGCGGCGGATCATGAATCGAGGCGGCGGGGAGTAGAGACAATGACGAGGGCGGTCCAGAGGACGGCGAAGACAGCGAGAGCGGCCGCGCTTTCCCAGAGAGAGGGGCTCCAAGCACCCCCGGCGAGAAAGAGCGTGGAAAGCGCCGGCACGAAATGGCAGGCGGGGATGACGCAGCTGATGGCCTGGAGCCATTGCGGCATGCTCGACACTTCGAATACGAAGCCGCTGAGCAGCATCGTCGGCAGCATCGAGACCATCAGAGCGATGAGAGACGCGCTGTACTGGCTGCGCACGAGTGTGGAGATGAGCAGGCCGATGCTCAGCACGCTGAACAGGAAAACCGAGGCGGCGGCGAAAGGCTGCCACCAGGGGGCGCGCAGCGGCACATCGAAGAGGTGTATGGCGGACAGAGTGCAGACGCCCATGGCGCACAGCCCAAGCACAAAGTAGGGAATGAGCTTGGAAAGCACGAATTCAAGCCGCGAGGCCGGCGATGCCAGAATGGCCTCCATTGTACCTCGTTCCCACTCGCGGGCCACTACCATGGCCGTGAGGAAAGAGCCGATGAAGGAGAGCACCACGGCAATAGTGCCGGGCAGGATGGAAGCGGTGCTGTCCGCCGTGGGGTTGAAGAGGTAGGCTGTTTTCGCGGAAAGCCCGGGGGAGGCCGCCGCCGGGGATTGCAGCCATTGCGAGCAGGCGCTCTGGATGTAGGCAGAGGAAAACTGCGCCGTATTGGGCGCGGAGCCATCCGTCGCCAGCAGAAGATCCGAGCCGCCGCCGCTCTCGAAGATGCGGGAGAAGTCAGAAGGGACGAAGAGCGCGGCGTGCGCCTTCCCGAGCTGCAGCAGGCGCAGCGCATCGTCCCGTCCGTCCGCGCGGCAAAGCTCGAAGTCGGGGGAACCGGCGAGACATTCCACGAGACGATGCGCCGTCGGCGCTTCGTCCTCAAGCACCAGGGCTACTTTGGTGGCTGTGCTGTCCAGATTGATGCAGAAACCGAAGAGAAGAATCATCAACACCGGGATGACGAAGGCGAGCAGCAGGCTTGAGGGATCCCGCCGAATCTGGAGAGATTCTTTGATTATGAGAGCGAAAAGTCGTTTCATGATTCAGGCTCCTCCGTGGGATTGAGCGGTCGGGCGATGTAGTGGATGAAGGCGTCCTCCATGGTGGGGTGCGGGCACTCCGGCGTTGCGGCGGCAGCCTTCAATTCCTCCGGAGCTCCCTGCGCGATCACGCGCCCTTGGTTCATGATCACCATGCGGTGCAGATACTGCGCCTCGTCCATGAAGTGAGTGGTTACGATGATGGCGACGCCCGCCGCGGCCATTTCATTGATCTCCTCCCAGAATTCGCGGCGGGCGAAGGGATCTACGCCGGATGTCGGCTCGTCGAGGAAAAGGAACTCCGGCTCGTGCAGAGTGGCACAGGCCATGGAGAGACGCTGGCGGATACCCAGCGGCAGAGCGCCTGCGGCATGTTCCATGTGAGGCAGAAGGCCGAAGCGGGTGGCCGCGTCCGCGATGCGCTGCGCCCGGAGTCGCCCCCGCAGACCGTACACCGAGGCGAAAAATCGCAGATTCTGCCTGACGCTCAATGCACCGTAGAGCGAGAACCTCTGCGCCATGTAGCCCAAGTGCGCCCGTACCCGCCGGGCATGGCGAAGCAGGTCGATGCCCAGCATCTCCGCCTGTCCGCACGAAGCGGGCAGCAGGCCGCACAGCATGCGGAAAGCGGTGGTCTTGCCTGCGCCGTTCGCGCCGAGAATGCCGAAAATCTCTCCGCGTTTTACACTGATGGAGAGGTTGTCCGTGGCGGTGAAGGCGCCGAATTTTTTGGTGAGGCCGCGCGTGATGATGAGCGGCGCGTCATTCTCGGTGCGCAACACGGGGAGGGACGGATGGGGGGGCCGCCGGCGTACGGGCGGGCCGCCGAGCAGGTTGATGAACGCCTCCTCGAAGTTGGGCTCCGCCGCCCGCGCACCCGCGGGCACAGAGTCCGCCGCAGGCTTCCGGCGCAGCAGAAAACGCACATGCGGGCCTTCGATCACGGCGTCCATGACGTCGGGGAGCCCCTGCATGCGGCGCAGCAGGGCGAGACGCTCCGCAGGTGCGGCGTTCAGGGCGAACACGCGCCCCCGAAGCGGGGCGATGAGATTCTCCGGCGTTCCCAGATAACGCACGCACCCTGCGTGCAGAATACAGACGCGGCTGCAGCGCGCCGCCTCGTCCATGTAGGAGGTGGACCACATGACGCCGCGTCCGGAGCCGCGTGCCTGCTCCACGAGCTGCCAGAGAGCGCGGCGCGAGAGAGGATCCACGCCCACGCCGGGTTCGTCGAGCAGCAGCACCGGAGGTGCGCCGCAGAGAGTGCAGATGAGGGCGAGTTTTTGCCTCATGCCTCCGGAAAGCCTGCCCGCCAGGCGGTCGCGGAAGCGGGTGAGCCCCGCCGCCTCGAGCAGGCGTGTCTCCTCGTCCGCCGCCTGCTTCGGGGGGATGCCCTTCATGCGGGCGCGGAGGTTCATGTTCTCCCCGACGGTGAGATCCTCATACAGACTGAAGCGCTGCGTCATGTAGCCCACCTGTGCGCTGAGCTCCGCGTGGTTCCGCACGGGATCCAGTCCTCGGATGGAGATGGAGCCGCCCGCCGCCCCGAGCACGCCCGCCATGAGGCGCAGCAGAGTCGTCTTGCCGGCGCCGTCGGGGCCGATGAGCCCCAGTACTTCGCCTTCCTCCAAAGTGAGGGAGACGCCGGAGAGCGCGTCTCCCGCCGCTCCCCTGAAGCGATAGCGCAGATTCCGGACTTCAGCCAGCATGGTGTCTTTTTGGAGTGGAGAGATTGCCGCGGAAGCCGCTTACGGAACTTCCACCCGCACGGGCGCGCCTTGGTTGAGACGGGAGGAGCCTTCGCCCTCGACGACGACGCGGAGGCGGTAGACGAGCGTGGTGCGGATGTCCGCCGTCTCCACCGTTTTGGGCGTGAATTCCGCCTGGGGGGAGATGTAGCCGATTGTTCCCTCATAGCGGCCGCCGCCGTCTGTGGTGACCGTCACTTTCTGACCAGGATGCACGCGGTCGAGATCCGCTTCGTCCACGTAGGCGCGCACCCATACGGGATGCCGCAGGGAAAGCGTCAGCACCGTGGCGCCCGCCGTCACCATAGAGCCGGGCTCTAGGGTTCGCGTCATGATGACGCCGTCGGCCGGCGCGATGAGCTTCGTGTCGCGCAGGTTAAGCGCGGCCTGGTCGCGGGCCGCCTCCGCGGAGGCTAGATTGGCTGAGGCTTCGTCCACGGCGTTGCGTGCGGCCTCGTACTGAGCCCGCGCCTGTTCGATTTCCTCTTGACGGTAACCGGCGGAAAGTTCCGTGAACTTTGCCTCCGCGGCGGCGGTGAGAGCTTTCTGGCTGCGGAACGTCTTTTCCGCGGCATCGAAGGATTGGCGGGAGACGGCGGAGCTGGCTATGAGCTTTTGCTGTCGGTCGTATTCCTTCCGGGCGTTGTCCAAGAGCGCCTGCTCGGACTCCAGTGAGGCGCGTGCGTGGTCGATTTCCTCCTGCCTGTAGCCTGAGCGGAAGAGCTCCCACGCGGCCTCCGCCGCGCGGGCTTGGCTTTCTGCCCGGGGAAGGGCGCGGCGCGCGGCCTCCACCTCCGCCTCCGCCCGGCGCAGGGCGATTTCGCAGGGTTCCGCGTCCAGGCGGCCGAGCTCTTCGCCTGCCTTCACCGAAGCGCCCTCGTCCACGGACAGGGACTGCAGCCGCCCGGCCACGCGGAAGGAGATGCCGACGCTGCGGATGTCCACGTTGCCGCTGAGATCCAGCGATGTCTTTTCGTCGGGGGAGAGAGCGCGCCACGTGCATACTCCTCCGGCCGCGGCAAGAAAAACCGCCGACAACACAATGAGGCTCCTTTTCATGCCTTGCCGCCTTTCCGAAGGGTGATCCCGGCCAGAGCCCATTCCATGCGCCGCAGGGCGGAACCGAGTCCGCCGATTTCTGCGAAAATTTCCGCGAAAAGACCCTGCAGCGCTTCGGAGTGCCTCCCTCCCCGCTCTGCGGAGGAGGATGCGCCGAATGCATGGGGTGCGTTGAGCGTATGGAAGATGAACAGGGGCATGTTCGCCGCGCCGAACATGTAGGCCAGAAGATGCCAGGGATGTCCGGGCACGATGCAGCCGTCCTTCTGCGCGTCGCGAATAGCCTGATGCAGCCATTCCACGTGGTTGAGACGGGCGACGCGCACCAAGGCGTGCACGCTCGCTTCGCCCGCGCCGACATCCTGAGCGAGCTGAAGCAGAACCCCGAGGTTATTCCAGGCAAAGCGCACGGCCGCTTCCAATTCTGCGCGCAGGCGTTCCCATGCGCTCCCCGGGGTTTTGCGATGCGGGCCGATGGCGGCCTTAAGAGTGCTGTACCACTGCTCAAGCAGGCGGTCGGCGAAGGCTCGCTTCGTCTTGAAGAAGGCGGTGAAGGTCCCGGGACTTACGTTCGCGGCCGCGCACAGACGCCTCACCCGCAGCCCGCGGATTCCTCCGCGCTCCAGCTCGGCCATTCCGAGCTCCAACAGCTTTTGCTCCGCTCCCTTTTCTTTGTCCATGATCGTTTGCCGTACACGTGTACGACATGTACCGTACACATGTACGGCGCGGATGTCAACACAAAACGAAAAAACCGGCGGGAAAAGAGCTCCCGCGCCATGGATTCGCCCCCTCCTTAACCGGCCTTTGAACTGGTCAGACGTCTTTTCAGACGGGCGGAGCACACTCGGAAGCCGCTGGGCAGGGGCGGCCTCCGGTCACGGACGCGGGGTGAAGAATGCCTCGGCCGGGACGGGCTTGATCCCGCCGTTCCCTTTCTGCCACGAGAAGCGGAGTCTGCCGGGGGCGGAGTCGCCCTGAACCACCGTGATGGTGATGGGGTGCAGCCCCGCCTCGAGATATACGGGCTTGCGCCCGCCTCGCCCTTCGGTCGCATTCACGGCCATGGACGAGGAGACCGTCTCGCCGGGCTTGTAGTTGAAGTCGGCGTCCACCAGATGGAAGCGGTGCAGCTTGATGTAGGCTTTGCTACCGGGCACGGCGTCGAGCGCTACATGGAACGTCCAGGGGCCGGTTTCGGGCACGCGGAGATAGCCTTTCAATTCGGTGACCGTGCCGGCGGGGAATTCCCAGTCCGCCGGATTCGCAACCCGACCCGCCGCCGCTTCATTCGCCTCGGGCAGGGTGTCGAAGGCGGGCACCCAGGCGGGCGAGGCGCTCACCTGTTTCGAAGAAAGGCCGGGCTCCAAATCCGGGACATTCTGCACGGCGGGCACAGGCACCTTATCGAATAGGGTGGAGCCGCTGATGGGGTTGTTGCGGCGGGGGCCGCTCCACGTGTAGTCGAAGGCACGCCGGCTGCGCAGCGCCTCGGCTTCCATTCTTTTCTGAAGATCGGGGTGCTGTTGGGCGAGGTTCTTTCGTTCCCCGGGATCTTTGGCCGTGTCGTAGATCTCGAAGGGATCATCCGCGCTCTTCACATTGTAGCGCACGCCCTTGAGGCCGTCCACGTAGACGACTTGCATCTGTCCGCGCGCACGCCGGGTGTGTGTGGGTGCAAAGTCCTTGTAATCAGGCGTCGCGCCGTTGTAGAAAAATTCGGTGTAGATCGCGCTCTCCCGCTGCTTCGCGGGTTTCCCCGCCAGCAGCGGCATCAGGGACACCCCGTCGCTGCGCATGGGCACGGAGACGCCGGCGAGATCGGCAAAAGTGGCCATCCAGTCTTGGAACTGGCTGGGCGAGAGCGTTACAAGCCCGGGTTTCACCGTGCCGGGAAAGCGTACGAGAGCCGGTACGCGCAGCCCTCCCTCCCAGCAGTCGCGCTTGATGCCGTCGAACACGCCGTAGGATTGGAAGAAGGAGGGATCCTGTATCGGAGCGGGATGAGCCGGAGAGCCCTTCACCGCGCCGGCTTCGTTGTGCGGACCGTTATCGGAGAGAAAGACGATCATGGTCTGGCCGTCGATCTTCAGATCTTTCAGAAGCTGCGTCAAATCGCCCACAGCGTCGTCGATGCGCGTGATCACGGTGGCATGGCGGCGGGCGAACTCGGGCCAATCCTTCTGTTTGGCGTAGACGGAGGGGATGAAGGTATCCCACTTGCCGGGAATGGCCGTGTTGATCATCCTGCCGGGCTTGCCGAGCCACTGCACCCCGCCCCGGAGCCCCCCGCCTTTCGGGTAGGGCGCGGCGGGTACGGCCAGGCGCGCATGCGGAGCCACGAGAGTGAGGGCGAGGAAGAAGGGCTTCCCTGGCGCGGCCTTCTTCTGATCCGCAATCCATTTCTTCGCGCGCGCCGTGAAGAGGTCGGTCGAATAGCAGCCGTCGCAGTTCTGCGAGATGTCCTCGCTCTTGTCGGCGGAGGATTCCCATACGGCATTGTGCCCGGTGTCTGGATCCGCTGCGGGGTCCTCTTTCGGGTAGTGCCGGTGCCCGGTGATGTGGTTGTTGTAGCCGAAGAAGAAGTCAAATCCGCGCTTGGTGGGCCAGGCGCTCGACGTCTCGGGGGTGCCGCCCTGTTCTCTGCCGCCGCCCAGCCCCCATTTGCCGATCAGCGCCGTGGAATAGCCCGCCTCGCGGAGCATGGAGGCGAGAGTGTGCGTGTTCTCCAGAGGCGCGTCGAAATTGCTGTTGCGGATGACTTCGGCATGCCCTTGGTGCACTCCGGAGAAGAGGGAGGCGCGGGCCGGGGCGCACACGGGGCTGGCGGCATAGTGTCGGCGGAGCTGAGCCCCTTCCGCCGACAGGCGGTCGAGATGAGGCGTGCGGATCGCCGGCAGGCGTTTTCTGGCTCGCTGGTTCTGATGGAAGACGCCCAAATCTCCCCAGCCCATGTCGTCCACCAGAATGAGCAGGATATTGGGCCGTCCCGCGGCGGGCGGTTCCCCGGCGGCAATGGGGGACACGGCGGCGAACAGGCCAAGAAGACAGCAGATAACGGCGCGCATGCCGTTCTTTTAGCACACCCCGCTCCGGGGTTCAAGTCTCAAATGCGTTTTACGGGAGTCTCCCGTCTTCGCGGAAGCTGTAGTAGGGGTGTTTGCAACCCTTGCCGGGGCGGCCGATGATGACGTGATCGTCCAGAGGAATCCGCATGATCCCGGACGCGCGGGCGACGGCGTTCGTCATCTGGATGTCGGCTTCGCTGGGGTTGGAGAAGCCGCTCGGGTGATTGTGCGCCAGGACAATGCAATAGGCATTGTAGCGCAGCGCCTCGCGGAAGATGTCGCGGGGATGGGTGAGTACTTGGGAAAGGGAACCCGTGCCGATCGTGCGCTTGGCGATGAGTCGGCGGTGGATGTCGAGCAGCAGGAGAACCAGCGTCTCCTGCCGCAGCGCATGCAGTTCCGGAGCGAGAAATTCGTAGACGGCGCGGGGGTGAGCCAGTACCTTCCCGGAGGCTTCCTCCTGCATGGCCCGCCGGCCAAGCTCGAAGACCGCCGCCAGAGCGGCGGCCTTGGCGACGCCTATTCCTTTACAAAGAGACTGGATTTCCTGCGCTTCGAGACTGGCCAGCAGGGCGAGAGATCCGGCTTCTCTCTTCAGACGGGCAGCCAGTTCGAGCACGTGGCATTCGGCGGAGCCCGTGCGCAGAAACAGGGCGATGAGTTCTTCGTCCGTGAGGGCGGCTCTCCCCTCGCGGAGCAGGCGCTCGCGGGGCATGTCTTCCGCATGGGGCAGGGAGCTGGGCGTGCGGTCGTCCGTATTCATCAGATCTCCCTTCGTGCAATCCGTCGGAACGCTCTTCCGAGATGAGCCAGCGTGGTTCCCGCGGTGAGGCTTCGCCCGTCCTCCGTACGGCAGGCCAGCTCTGAAGCCACCCCGCAGGCGTACGCCGCCAGAGAGGCTGCGTCGAACGGGGCGAGCCCCTGGGCGGCCAGTCCGGCGCATACGCCGGCGAGTACGTCGCCCTCCCCTGCCGTGGCCATGGCTGGGCCGCCGGAGCCGTTGAAGCGCAGGGGGCGCCCCCGTTCGGCGATCAGCGTGCGGCAGCCCTTCAGTACGAGCGTGGCTTCGCTCCGCCCGATGAAGCGGAGAGCCGCTTCGCGGCGCGTCAGCCCGGCAGATTCCGGAAAGAGACGGCGCATTTCGCCAGGGTGGGGGGTGAGCAGAGTCCCGGCTCTCATCCGCCATCCCTCGGCGGCGGCCAGATTCAGTCCGTCGGCATCGAGCGTGAGAACACCAGGGAACTCCTCAACCAGAGTGCGCAGCAATCGAATATACTCCGCGCCGGGGCGTCCCAGCCCCGGGCCGATCAACAGCGCCTGCGCTTCGGAGAAATCCGCCGCGTCGGGGTTCGAGAGAGGTCTCACCATGATTTCCGGCGCACAGGCCGCGGCCAGAACCGGTTGGATTTCCGGCGGACAGTGGAGTACGGACAGTCCCGCGCCCGCCCGGAGCGCGGCCTCGGCGCAGAGACGGGCGGCGCCGGTCATTCCAACGGAGCCGGCGATGATGTCCACGCGGCCGGCTTTGTTCTTGAAGAGGCCGTAAGGACGTGGAGCGAGCAGAGGGGCGAGCAGCTCCGCATCCAGCACGGCTTCTCCTTCGCTTTCCGGCAGTCCGAGGGAGGGCAGGGGGACGCAGGCCAGCCGCCCCACGAAGCCGGCGGCGTCATCCTCGAGCATGCCCGGTTTCACACAGGCGATGGCCGCCGTGCAGTCGGCCCGCACGGCGTTCGGGTCGCTTGCGCCCGTATCGGCGTTCAAGCCGGTGGGCACGTCAACGGCCCACACGCGTACCTGCCCCGAATGGCTCCGCAGAGTGTTGATTTCGGCGCAAATTTCCGCAATTTTCCCCCTCAGGGCGCCATGGGCGCCGGAACCCAGCAGACCGTCGATCACGGCCACCGGCCCCCGCGGCAGCGGGAGGGGCAGAGTCTTTTGCTCCGTCGCCTCTCCGGCGGCGGCGTCCAGCAGATCCCATTCCCGGCGCAGAAGCCCGCCGGCCTCGTCTTTTCCCGCGGGAGAGCGGACGATGACCCGCCACCCTCTCTGCACGAGACGGCGGGCCGCCCCGAGGGCATCTCCTCCGTTGTTCCCCCTGCCGGCGCAGGCGATGCAGAGCCCGGGCTCGTCATATGCCTCCAGCACGAGCTCGGAGATCCGAGCGGCGGCTTCCTCCATGAGTTCGAAGGCGTCGATTCCGTGACAGAAAGCGGCGAGTTCAGCTTGGCGGATTTGAGAGCAGGAGAGGATTTGCATTTTTTTGGCGGGGGATTCTACACCGGGTCGGGCGGAAGGGAAGCATAAATTCTTTTTTGTCCGCCGCGCGGCGGGGAAAAAAGCCGCGCTCCTTCCGGAGCGCGGCCCGCAATCTCTCCTCCCCCTCTCTT
>JAJQGU010000023.1 GCA_021200315.1 Akkermansiaceae bacterium | reverse complement strand
CGCAGCCGCACAGCAGGGCGGCCAGAGCCGCAGCGGTGAAACGCGTCTTTTTCATGCCGTGCCCTCCTCAGTAGTTGCCCCGGTACAGGCGGAAGTCGCCCGAAGTGTTGCCGCTCGTGCTGCCCAGATAGCCCGAGCCGTTATAAGTGCCGGCGCCGTCCCCGGTGAAGATGACGTTGATCTGCCCCGCCATGTTGCTCGTGCTGGACGAATCCGAATCCGACGCGACGCCGAACAGCACGCTCGCCACCTCTGCCGTGCCTACCGAGGACGAAATCGTGAGCGAACCGGTGCCGTCGCCGAAGGACGTGTAGGTCACCTCCGCCACCACGCCCGTGCTCGACGAGGGGTTCTCGCCCATGGCGGTTTCCTCGTAGATGAGATAGGCGTTGCAGGTGACGCTGTCCGAATCGTCGTCCGAATCCACTCCCAGGGAGTCCAAGTACCACCCGTTCTCCGTCGAAGGCTTGATGCGGCAGTACCCGTATCCGGAGCCGCTGTGGAAGACGAACTGCTTCGTCGTGTTGGCGAAGGAGGCGGCGCTCATGCTGAATGTGGAGTATTCGCCGCTGCTCCCGCCGCACTGGGAGAGGGCGAGGGCGGCGGCGCCGAGAAGGGGAAGAAGATATGTTTTCATGGCTCTTTGTACTGGCGCGGATGCGGAATACGCTCCCTCCACCCGCTGACAGTCCAAAAGCCTAGCGGATTTTAAATCCGCTGTCAAGCAGCATCTCGCTTTTTCCGCTGAATTTTTTCTTTTTGCGCGATTTTTTTCGGCTGACATAATTGTCAGATCCGGACCTCCGGCGGGTCCCGCCTCTTTCTTTTGGAAAAATCGAGGCTGAGAAGCAAGCCATTACAGGCGCCCGCGGCGGTTCCCGAAGGCCGGCCGCGGCGGAAGGCAATTCGGGATATGACGCTCTTTTAAGCTCGACAAAGGCGCCGAAAGCGGGCATTGTACCGCGGGTACGTTTCGCGTTATGAATTTTTCCGATTTGGGCATCAGCCCCGAGATACTGGAAGCTATTGAGGTGCTTGGTTTCGAAGCGCCGTCGCCCATTCAGGAGAGGGCCATTCCGCCCGCGCTGGGCGGCGAGGATGTACTGGGGCTTTCGTATACGGGTTCGGGCAAGACTCTGGCGTTCTCCATTCCCGCGCTCGAGGCGCTCGATCCCGGCGAGCGGACCGTGCAGGCGCTCTGCCTGTGCCCGACGCGCGAACTGGCCGTGCAGATCTGCCGCGAGGTGGAGAAATTGGCGCTTTTCATGGAAGGCGTCTCGGCGGTTCCGATCTACGGGGGGGCTTCCTTCCGCCCCCAGCTGGACGCGCTGAAGCGGGGGGCTCAGTTCGTGGTGGGCACGCCCGGCCGCGTGATGGATCTGATGGAGCAGGGGGCCTTGTCCTTCGCCGCGCTGCGCACGCTCATCCTCGACGAGGCCGACGAGATGCTCGATATGGGTTTTCTCGAGGATATCGAACGCATTGCCGACGCCCTGCCCGCCCGGAAGCAGACTCTTTTCTTTTCGGCCACGATGTCGCCCGGCATCCGCCGTCTGGTCGGCCGCTTTTCCAAAAATCCGGTGGAAGTGAGCATCGAGCGGCCCGCGCTCACGGTGCCCACGGTGGAGCAGACGGCGTATGAGGTGGTGTTCTCTTCGCGTCTGGAGGTGCTTTGCCGGCTGATGGAGACGGGGAAGGTGCGCAAGGGGCTCATTTTCGCCAATACCAAGCGCGTGGTCGACGATATTGTGGACGGTCTCACCGCGCGCGGCTACGCGGCCGACCGGCTGCACGGCGATATGCCCCAGATGCTGCGCGAGCGCGTGATGGAATCTTTCCGCAGAGGGAGTCTCCGCGCCCTGGTGGCCACGGATATCGCCGCCCGGGGGCTCGACGTGGACGATGTGGACTGCGTGGTGAATTATGAGCTGCCGCGCGATCCCGAGGATTACGTGCACCGCATCGGGCGCACGGCGCGCGCGGGGCGCGCGGGGCGCGCTGTTTCTTTCGTGGGGCGGCGGGATTTTTCGCTGCTGGGGCGCATCGAGCGCTTCATCGGCATGAAGATGAACCGCGAGGCGGTGATGTCCGCCGGCCGGGTGGAGCAGATGCGCCGGGAGGCTCTGATGGACGAAGTGCTGGAGCTGGCGCGCGGGGATGCCGGCCTTCCCCAGGAGATGCAGGAACTCGGCCTGCCCGCCGAACGCCTGGCCGCCGCGATGTTCGAGCTGCTGACGCGCCGTTCGGCGCGCGAGATCCAGCCCATTCCCGAAGACAGGCCCTCCCTCCTGGCGGCTCATGGGGAGGGGAAGGGCTTCGGCGCCCGGGGAGATGCTTCATGGAAGCATTTGCAGGACACGGCCACTTTGTTCATGAACGCCGGCAGGCAGCTGGGCATCCGCCCGCGCGATATCGCCGGCCTGCTCTATAACGAGGGCGGCGCCCCGGAAGGCTCCGTGGGGGATATCCGCATGTTCCCGCGCCACACTCTGATCGAGGTCGATCCCTCGGTGGCGGGGCAGCTCAGGGAGCGTCTCGCCACGGCGCGCCTCTGCGGCTACGAGGTCAATATCCGCGAGGATCAGGGGCGGCCGCAGGGCGGCTCTTTCCGCCGCGGCGGAGGGTTCCGTCCGCGCCGGGGCGAACGCGATTCCTTTCCCCGGGGTGAGCGCCCGCACACCCCGCCCCGCAGAAAACGCTTTTGACGCCCCATGCTCCGCGCGGTGTTTCTGGATTTGGACGGAACCTTGGGCGATACCCTGCCGCTGTGCGTCGAGGCGTTCCGCCGCACGCTGCAGGCGCATGGCCGGGGACGGGTGGACGACGAGGCCGTTACCCGCTATTTCGGCGCGAGCGACCGCGGCGTTCTTTCCTCCTGCCTGCCGGAGGCGGAGACGGAGGAGCTGATGAGGGAATACATGGGGCATTATCTCGCCCTGCATCCTGTGATGGCGCCCGCCCCCTTCCCCTGGGTGCGCGGGATGCTGGCCGGTTTCCGCACGGCGGGGCTGCGCCTTGCCCTGGTGACCGGCAAGGAGCCCGAGTCCGCGGCGGCGACGCTTTCTTTCTTCGGTCTGACTTCTTTTTTTGAACGCATCGAGACGGGCGATCCCCGCCGCGTAGTGAAGGGGGAGCGCATGCTCGCCCTGCTCGGGGACTGGGGGCTGCGCCCCCGGGAGGCGCTTTATGTGGGCGACGCGCCCTCGGATGTGGAGGCCAGCCGCGCCGCCGGCGTTCCCATCGCCGCCGCCGCCTGGGCCGGAACGGCTGACAAGGACGCGCTGGCCGCCGCCGGCCCCGATTATCTGCTCAGCGATCCGTCCCAGCTGTCCGGCTTGGTTCTGAGATTGAGGGGGACGCCCTGAGGAAGTGCCCCGCCCTTCCTGCCTCGGAGGAAGGGAAAAAGGCGCCGGAACGGGGCGCGCCATTTTGTCCGAACGTCTGATTTCGAGGGCGCCGGTTTGTGCCGAAATGCCGCGGATGCGGCGCGGCGGATTTAAAATCCGCTAGGCTTCCGCACTGTCAGCGGGTGGAGGGAGCGTATTCCGCATCCGCGCCAGTATAAAGCCATGAAAACATATCTTCTTCCCCTTCTCGGCGCCGCCGCCCTCGCCCTCTCCCAGTGCGGCGGGAGCGGCGGCGAATATTCCGCGTTCAGCATGAGCGCCGCCTCCTTCGCCAATACGTCGAAGCAGTTCGTCTTCCACAGCGGCTCCGGCTTCGGGTACTGCCGCGTCAAGCCCAGGGCGGACGGCTGGTATCTGAAATCCCTGGGGCCGGATGAGGACGGCGCGGACGCGGCGTATTGCAACGCCTATCTCATCTACGAGGCGAGCGCCATGGGCGGGAATCCCGCGCAGAGCACGGGCGTGGAGGCCGAGGTGTATTATACATACGACGGCGGACGCGGCACGCTCAGCATCACGGCCTCGGCAGGCACGGGAGAGGTGGCGGGCGTGCTGTTCGGCGTGTCGTCGTCTGATTCATCCGACACCGGCAATTTGGTCGGCACGATCGAGGTCAGCTATGCCGGGCAGGACGACGCCGGCACCTACAACGGCGCGGGCAGTCTGGGCACTTCGGGCGATTATGTCACCGCGGGCGACTTCCGCCTGTACCGGGGCAACTACTGAGGAGGGCACGGCATATGAAAAAGACGCGTTTCATCGCTGCGGCTCTGGCCGCCCTGCTGTGCGGCTGCGGCGGCGGAGGGGATTCGGATTCCGGCTCCGGCGCCGGCATGGATTCTCCCTCGGCGCTGCGGCTGAGCTCCATTACGATTACTTCGGGCGTTTCCGGAGAGAACAATCATCTGGGGATGTTCGCGGGCACTGTCACGGCGGAATTCGGCGCCGCCGCTTCCAGCGCCTCTTCCACGCAGGCGTCGACGTCGGTATTCTCCGCGCCCGGCAGCGGCATTTCCAATCTCACGTATTGGCGTTCCTCGGGCAGCCGCTGCGTGCTGGAGGCGGACGTCAGCTCCTACCCCGCCCATGTCGTCGGCACCACCGTCTGCAGCGTCGCCCACTGTACGCTGTATGTGGCCTTTTCCTCCCGCTCCGGCAATACCATCACCGGCGAGGTGTACAATGCCGCCGTCACCGCTTCCGTATGCGGCAAGGTGACGTGCAATCCGCTCAGCCGCGGGATGATCGTGACCATCGAGCTGGATGACGCCGCCGATTCCTCCGGCGGGGACGCCGCCGAATAGGCGGCTCCCTGCCCCGCGCGCGTGCGGAGCCCCGCCCTCCCGTCCGAGGCCGGGGCTCTTTTTTCAATCGCGCGGCGCCTCCTCCGTCAGGGGCGCCGCTTCGATTACGATGACTTCGAAGGGCGCGAGCGCGAGCGTGACGGGGCGGCCGGCCTCGATGGTCCCGACGGGAAGCTTTCTGCCATTGGGCGAGCTGAGGCGGTATTTCGCGGGGGCTCCCGCGGGGAGCTCGAAGACGGCGCCGGGCTCGAAGCTGTATGTCTTGGCGCGCGAAGAGGGGTTCCGCAGGGTGAGGATGCCTTTCTTCGGCGACCATGAGGCCCAGCCGTATACTTCCATGTCCACCGGGTTGCCGCCCACCCAGTGGGTGTCGACGAGGGTTTCGCTGTTGGCCCGGGCCCATTTGGCGGCGGCGGCGAGGGTATCCCACTCGGCGTCGGTGAGTACGTCCGGGCGCACGTAGATTTCCTGCATCTGCGTGCCGCAGCCGAAGCCGGACCAGATTTCGTTCGCCAGATCCTCCCCTTCGGAGCGGTCGAGCCCGCGGGCGAGCGGGGTGTAGATCACGCCGTGGGTCATCAGCGAGTTGATGGGGAAAAGGGGCGCGATTTCCACGTTGTAGATGTAGATGCGCGAATCGCGGAGGGTGATCCAGCGGTTGCGGCTCGAGCCCTCGCCGAGAAATTCGTGATCCCAGCCGCCGCGATAGATGGAGTCCGCGATGCCGAACCAGAAAGGCGAGGCCCAAGTGCCCGTGGTGAGGTTGATGAAGAGGTCGCTCCGCTCTTCGCGCAGTTCGCGGAGCAGATGGATGATGGCGTCGAAATCGCTGGAGAAGCGGCTGCCGGGCATGGGGCGCTCTTCGCCGGAGGTGCCGTCGAATTTGAAGTGGTTGACGCCGTTTTCGCGGATCATGTGCAGGCACATGTCCTTGAAGTGCTGGTAGTACTTCGGCCCGGCGAGCGAGAAGCCCTTCTCATTGGTCTCGAACCGGCCTGCCGCCGCCTTGAGCCGGTTGGCCTTGGGCGGCCCGTAGCCCCCCCAGGGAGAGAACCACACGCCCGGCCCCGCGCCGATGGACTCCGCCTCGCGGCGGATTGCCCGGAATTCGTTCGGCAGCCCTTTGTGAAATTGCCAGAGAGTCTCGGTGTCGTCCCAGCCGTCGTCCATGAGGAACGAGTCGATTACGGCGCCGCGCTTTCTGACCAGCTCTTCGCCGTATTTCCGCACGACGTCGAGAGCGGCCTTTTCGTCATAGTGCGAGAAGTAGCCGATGTCATACCACGTGTTGTAGTTGAGAAAGGGCGCGTAGGGACGTGCGCGCTCTTCGTTGATGTAGGAGAGCTGGAAGGTGCGGCGCAGCTGGCCGGGGTCGCTCGCCCCGAGCACGGCGGAGACTTCGAGGGGGCTGCGCGCCGGGATGTCGAGGCTGTAGCGCTGAGAGGCCACGAGGCGCCCCTCTTCGTTTCCGTTGACGGAGAGCGGGCTTTCCACGCCCGCAAAGAGCCGTCCCTCGGCGGCGGTGGCGGGCGATCCCTTCACGCGGCCCTGCGTGAGGACGTTCGGAGCCTTGAAATCGAGCAGGCGCACTTCGCGCAGAGGGATGGGGTGCTGCTCCCCGCAGAGGCGCAGGCTCAGGCGCACATAGGGCTGGCCGTCGCGCAGTTCGGCCCGCCAGACGACGGACAGGCCGTCGTTGTCCCAGGCGAAGGGGATGGAGACGCGCACGCCGTGGCGGCGGTCGGCGAGGCGGCGGGCTTTCGGGTCGCCGGCGAGTTCTTCGATTACGGGTTCGGCGGCCGTGAGGTCGCCCGCGTGCAGCCGATGGGGCGCGGGCGTGCCGAGGCCGTCCGCCGAGCCGTCCTCCTTCTCCCCTTCCGCCAGGGAGAGGGTGAAGGCGTCCCGGCCGAGACGGTAGGTGCGGCCGTTGATGCCGTCATGAAATGCGAGGCCGGAGAAATGCCCGCCCGCGCAGCGGATGTCGAGCGCGACGCGGCCATTGGCCAGGGTGATGATGCCGGGCGCGGAGACCCGGGCCGCCGTCGTTTCCACGGCGGCGGGCGCGTTGTTTAAGGTTTCCTGTTGTGACATAAGAGGATGGGCGGCGATGCCCGCGAGCAGGCAGGCCGCGGCGAGGGATGGGAGGTGTCGAATCATGCCGTGCGGGTTCATGATACCCGACGGCGGCCGCGATTCCAAGCCGGAAGTTTGCGCGGACCGCTCAGCCCCTCAGAGCCGCCAGCAGTTTTTCATGTATGCCCCCGAAACCGCCGTTGCTCATGATGAGCACTACGTCGCCGGAGCGGGATTCCCGGGCGATGTGCCGCACGATGTCGTTTACGCTGCCGCCGTGGTAGACGGCTCTGCCCCGGCGGGAGATCTCCCGGGTGAGCAGGCCGACGTCCAGGCGGTGCGCCGCATCCACTTTCCCGGGGTCTTCGACGGAGGCGACTACGGGCATGTCGGCGGCGGCGAGGGCGTCCGCGAGTTCATGCTGGAAGATGTTGCGCCGCGTGGTGTTCGATCGGGGCTCGAATACGGCCCACACGCGGGCGCCCGGGTATTTCTGGCGGATGCCGGCCAGCGACTGGCGGATGGCCGTGGGATGGTGCGCAAAGTCGTCCACCACCACCACGCCGCGCTCGGCGCCGCGCACTTCCTGCCTGCGCGCCACGCCTTGGAAGCGGGCGAGCGCCCGGGCGGCCGTCTCGGGGGAGACGCCGGCAAAGCGGGCCGCTTCGACCGCCATCGAGGCGTTGCGCACGTTGAATTCGCCGATCATGGGCAGGGCGAAGCGCTGCCCGCCGAGCGTCCACGAGCAGCCGTCCGGGCGGTATTCGATGTCGGTGATGCGCACGTCCGCCTGTTCGCCCGTGCCCACGCTCCGCACGGGACAGGGCGCGCCGCGGGTCACTCCGAGGCAGCGCGGGTCGTCCGCGTTCACGAGCACGAGTCCGTTGCGGGGCACGAGGTTCACGAGGCGGCGGAAGCTCAGTTCAATTTCCTCGATCGAGCCGTATATGTCCGCATGGTCGAATTCGATGTTGTTGATGACTGCGAGTTCGGGCAGATAGTGCAGGAATTTCGAGCGCTTGTCGAAGAAGGCCGTGTCGTATTCATCGCCTTCAAGGACGCAGAATTCGGAGTCGGTGAAGCGCCCGCCCCGCCCCAGGTTGCGGGCGATGCCGCCTATCATGAAGCTCGGGTCGAGACCGGCCTCCGTCATTACCCAGGCAAGGATCGAGGTCGTCGTCGTCTTGCCGTGCGTGCCGGTGACGACGTAGTTGCGCCGCCCCCACAGAAAGAATTCCTGCAGCGCGCCGGGGAGAGAGACGTAGCGCAGGCGGCGTTCGAGCACGGCTTCCACTTCCGGGTTGCCGCGGCTCATGGCGTTGCCGATCACGATCATGTCGGCGTCGGCGGGCAGGTGGCCGGGCGAATAGCCCTCCCGAATGTCGATGCCTTCTTTTTCCAGGAAGTCTGACATCGGAGGGTACGCGCGGGCGTCCGAACCGGTCACCCGGAATCCCCTGCGCGCCATGGCCGCCGCCACAGCCCCCATGGCGGTGCCGCAAATTCCTAGAAAATGCACGTTTTTCATGACAGAGCGCGGCCGCCGGACCCCATGGGCGCTTTTCGGCGGCCGGAACGGGCGCCAGAATACCTGTTTTTGAAGGCCATTGCAAGCCCGCGGTTGACGGAATTGGCCGCCGCCCGCGCAAAGAGCCCGCTCTGACGGGAAACGGGGCTTGCCACTCCGCGGAGGACGGGGTAGACTTTTCCCGCAGATTTTTCCCGGTTCGTCGCTCATGAAGTGCATCATTCGTCTCATTGTCACGTTCGTTCTGGTTTTCTCGTGGATTCCTCGGGCTTTTGCCTGGAGAGCGGTTTCCGAGAGCGTGCCCCCGCCGCCGCAGGAGTTCCGGGCGGCCTGGGTGGCCAGCGTGTTCAATCTGGACTGGCCGAAGAGAGCCGGAGAATCCGCCGGCGCCCAGAAGGCGGAGCTGATCGATATTCTGAACAAGGCGGCGCGGCTGAAACTCAACGCCGTCATTCTGCAGATCAGGCCGAACGGCGACGCTCTCTACCGCTCGCCGTACGAACCGTGGAGCCAGTGGCTGAGCGGCGCGGGGGTGAACCCGGGTTACGATCCCCTGGCTTTCGCCGTCTCCGAGGCGCACCGGCGGGGAATCGAGCTCCACGCCTGGTTCAATCCGTTTCGCGCCAAGGCAAATTCATCGCCCGTCGGCAGGGGGCATGTTTCCCTGCGCTATCCCGAGCTCATGAAAAAGGCGGGCGGCACTTTGGTGCTGAATCCTTCGCACCCCGCCGCCCAGGAGCACGTGCTGAAGGTGATCATGGATGTGGTGAAGCGCTATGATATCGACGGGGTGCACCTCGACGATTATTTTTATCCCTATCCCCCTCATCACAATATCCGGGATGGAAAGACGCCCGCGCAGCGCCGCGCGGCCATCGACGCCTTTGTCAGCCGCCTCTATTCGAGCGTGAAGGGCGCCAAGCCCTGGGTGCGTGTGGGCATCAGTCCTTTCGGCATCTGGCAGCCGGGTTTTCCGGCGGGCATCGAGGCCGGCGTCAATGCCTACGAGCACTTGGCCTGCGACGCGCGGAAGTGGCTTTCCAAGGGGTGGGTGGATTATCTGGCTCCGCAGCTTTATTGGAGCTGCAGCCCCGCCAGGCAGAGCTTCCCCGCCCTGATGAAGTGGTGGAGCGATGTCAATCCCTCGCGCCCGGTCTGGCCCGGCATTTCCACGGCCCGCATACAAAGCCGGGAAGATCCCTCGCGCACGGCGGCCGAGATTTCCCGGCAGATCGGTTATTCGCGTTCCCTGGCGCGCTCCTCTTCCGGCCAGCTGTTCTGGAGCTGGACGTCCCTCGGCGGCAACCGCGGCGGGGTGCAGGGCGAACTCGCGCGCTGTTATTCTTCGGCGGCTGTGCCGCCCGCCATGCCCTGGTGCGGACGGGGCGCGCCCGGCGCGCCGGCTCTGCAGGCGGCGGAGACGTCCCGCGGCGTCTATTTCAAATGGACGCCCGCCGACCGCACGGCCCGCAAATGGGTGGTGCAGGCGCGCACGCACGGCCGCTGGACCGCTCTCTGCATTCTCCCCGGCGCCCAAACGTCCGTGACGCTTCCCCGCGGCTTTCTCGGCGCCGCGGACCGCGTGGCCGTCCGCGGCGTTTCCGCCTGCGGGAATCCCGGAGGCGCCGCCGCCGTCGCCCGCTGAACGCGCCCGCTATATGGACGGCTTGTCACGTCATTCAGGGAAATAAGGCTTTTCTTTCCCTTCGGGATTGTGCATACTGGGCGGCGGCCTGCCGGCGCGATGATGTTTCCTGTGCAGGCTGAAACCGCCATTTATCAGAATCATGTCCCATTCCTTCCTTCCGGCTCAGTACAAGCACCCCTATGAAATCGATCCCAAATACGGGAAGAGCGCCGTCTACTTCTGCATGGAGTACGCAATCGACAACGCTTTCAAGATTTATTCCGGCGGTCTCGGCTATCTGGCCGGTTCGCATATGCGCAGCGCCGGCACTCTGCGCCAGAATCTTCTCGGCATCGGGATCCTCTGGACCTACGGATATTACAATCAGACGCGCTCCGAAGACGGCAATATGGCCGTGCAGTACCAGAAGCGCAACTATCCCTTTCTCGAAGATCACAACATCAAGTTCCTCATCCGCGTGTACGGCGCCCCGGTGTGGGTCAAGGCGTATTTCCTCCGCCCGGAGACTTTCGGCACCGCGCCCATGTTCTTCCTTTCGACCGATATCGACGAGAACGACGAGGAGAGCCGCACCATCACCCGCCGCCTCTACGATTCCAACGGCTTCACCCGCATCGCCCAGTACATCGTCCTCGGCAAGGGCGGCGCGCGGCTGCTCGACGAGCTGGGCGTGGAGCCCGAAGTGTTCCATCTGAACGAAGCCCACGCCATCGCGGCCGCTTTCCACCAGCTTTCCAAGAACGGCTGCAATGTCGAGGAGGTGCGCAGGCGTTTTGTCTTCACCACGCACACCCCCGAGGAGGCCGGCAATGAAAAGATGGACATCAACCAGATGAACAACTTCTCATTCTTCGACGGGCTCTCTCTCGACCAGGTGCGCCGGGTGATCGGTCTGTCCGAAGGCGACAATACGTTCAATTATACGCTGGCGGCTCTGCGGCTTTCCCGCATCGCCAACGGCGTTTCCGAACTGCACGGCGAAGTCTCCCGCCAAATGTGGAAGGATTACGACAATATCTGTCCCATCACGTCCATTACCAACGCGCAGAATCAGGCTTACTGGCAGGATCAGGAACTGGCCGAAGCCTTCCGCGCCCGCGACAAGGCCGCTTTCGGCACCCGCAAGAAGGCGCTGAAGAAGCAGCTTTTCCGCATGGTGGGCGAACAGACGGGACACGTGTTCGATACGGATTGTCTCACGATTGTGTGGGCACGCCGTTTCGCCGCCTACAAGCGCCCCGATCTCATCACGGAAAATACGACCTGCTTCGAGCGCATGCTGCAGCGCACGAACCGCCCCGTGCAGATGATCTGGGCCGGCAAACCCTACCCGACGGATTACAAGGCCATCGAAATATTCGACAAGCTCAACAAATTGGGCAACAAGTACGCGCGCTGCGCCACGATCGTGGGGTACGAGCTCAGCCTCAGCCGTCTGCTCAAAAACGGCTCCGATCTCTGGCTCAACAATCCCATCGTGACCCGCGAGGCTTCCGGCACTTCGGGCATGTCCGCCGCCATGAACGGCTCGGTTTCCATTTCCACCAACGACGGCTGGATCCGTGAATTCGAAAGGGACGGGGAAAACTGCTTCATTATCCCCGAAGCCAAGGCCGGTCTCACGCCCGAAGCCCGCGATCGTTCCGACCGGGACAACTTCTACGATATTCTCGAACGCAGAATTCTGCCTCTCTACTATAACGATCGGGACGGCTGGTACGATATCGTCTTCCGCGCCATGGAGGATATTTATCCCCAGTTCGACGCCGATCGCATGGCAGACGAATATTACGTCAAGATGTACAACTGAGGCCGGCGCCGGGGCGCTTTAAAATGTTCGGCCGCTTCACCCTCCGGGGCGAAGCGGCCTTTTTTCGGGGATGTGATTTTCAGGGCGGCTCTATTCTGAGACGCTCTCCGCGGCGGGTTTCGTTTCTTTTTCTTCTTCCATGAGGCCGTTCTTGAAACGTTCAAAGACTTCCCGCGGTTCGTCGGGATGCTGGCGAAGAGCCTCATAGATGCGATCCCTCATTTCCAGGGCGGCCCGGAAGGCGGCTTCTTCACTGCCGTATTGCCTGTCCGAGAAATATTTGGTGAACTGATTCCACTTGCGGCAGATGCTCAGTCTCCATCCTTGGAACGAAGTCGTTTCGTAGGTATAGCGGGTGATGTTTCGCTGTGTCATAGTTTTGTGCGTTTATTTCTGTACGGTGTAGCCAACGGCCGTCAAAAAGATTCTCAGACTTGGCTCCCTTTCGCAATCTATCTCTCTAAAAGTTTGATTCTCATAGTGATATGCGATAATTTAAGGTTAGGCTAGCATAGTCTCTCTCCCGAAACAAGTAGTTTTTTCCCACGGTTATTTGATTATTCTCCCCCATTTCATCCGGGTGCCGGAGCGCCACAAATATTCCAGCGGACCCTGACGGAATGTCCGCAGCCAGCGGCGGCACGCCAGTATCTGGACGCAGTAGAAAGCGCACACAAGCGCCGCGCACTGCCCCGCGGAGAAGTCCCGCGCGGCGTTCAGTCCCCACCCGAAAAAAATCCAGGTAAAGACGACGTTCTGCCCCATGTAGCATGTAAGACTCATTCTCCCGGCGGGGCTCAGGATGTCTGAGACGCGGGAGGCGCGGGGCGAATGGAAGAAAAGCAGCGCCGCTCCCAGAAAGAATGCCGCAAATCCCGAATTTTCCGCCGCCGTGCGCCAGGCGTGCCAAGGCCCGTCCCCCGCCGGCGCTCCCAGGAGGACGCCCAGCCAAACCGCGCCCCCGGCCGCCGCGGCGGCTTTCCACAGGCGGCGGGCGGGAGGATGCGGAAGGTACAGGCCGCGGCGGCCGGCCAGCATTCCCCACAGGAACATGGCCAGCATCCCCCAAAGCCGCCCGCTCCGGATCATGTAGGAAAGGCGGGCCGGCAGCCCGTCCGTCACGTTCCACCGGGCGAGTTCTCCCCATGAGGCCGTTCCGGCCGGGGGAGCCGGGGCGCATCCTTTCTCGAGCCATCCGCACAGTGCGTTTTGAATGAGGTCCGCCGCCGCCGGAAAGACGGACGCCAGCAGCGGGATCCCCCAGCACAGGAAAGAGGCGGACAGGACTGCCCGGACGGTGCGCACGCGGTAGAACAACAGGGGGACCGCGCCGAACACGGCGAAGATCATCAATATATCGCCGCTGTAGAAGAGCGTGTCGGCCGCGCCGAATCCGGACAGAAGCGCCAGCCGCCACAGAAAGCGCCCGCGGAAATCCACTCCCCGCTCCGCGGAGCGCATCAGCTGCAGCGAGAGGCTCAGCCCGAAGAGAAAGGAAAAGATGAGGTAGGCTTTCGCGAGAAACAGCTCGCCGTAACACCAATCGGCGGCGGCGTTCCACAATCCTTCGCCGCCCGCCGGGGGAAAGCCGTTGTAGAAATCATGCGCGTGTACAAAAAGGATGCCGAACAGAGCCATCGCCCGAATGGCGTCCACCGCCTGCACGCGTGGCTGCACGGCCTCCATATTTCAGCGTATGCGGGCGATCGCGCGCTCCGCTTCCGCCCGCGCCCAGGCGTCGGCCTCCAGCGCCTTCCCCAGTGCGCCGTCCAGAGGCTCGGGCGTGTGCCGGCTCATCACTTCCTCCACCACTTTCCAGATGCCCGGAAAAGAAAGGCTGCCCTCCAGAAAGCGGGCGACGGCCGCTTCGTTGGCGGCGTTGAGCACGGCCGGCATTGTGCCTCCCGCATTTCCGGCGCTGCGCGCCAGACCCAGGGCGGGGAAGGCATCCCAGCGGGGTTCCTCGAACTCCAGTCTGCCGAGCTCCGCCAGATTCAATGGTTTGAGGCAGCCGGGCACCCGCTCGGGCCACGTTGCGGCGTATTGGATGGGAAAGCACATGTCCGACGCGCTCAGCTGAGCCAGAAAGGAACCATCCTCAAATTCCACCAGCGAGTGCACCACGCCCTGCGGGTGCACTACGACGTCCACCCGATCCATGGGCACATCGAACAGCCAGCGGGCTTCGATCATTTCCAGGCCCTTGTTGAACATGGTGGCCGAGTCGATCGTGATTTTCCTGCCCATTTTCCACACGGGATGGCGCAGAGCCTGCTCGACGGTGACGCTGGCCATCTCCTCCGCGGGGAGTCGGCGGAATGGGCCGCCGCTGGCCGTGAGGAGAAGTTTCTTCACCCGCTCCCCTCCGGAGCGGCCCTGTAAACATTGGAAGATGGCGTTGTGTTCGCTGTCCACAGGGAGTATGTGCACACCCGCCTCCGCGGCGGCCTTCATCACGATTTCACCGGCCATGACGAGGATTTCCTTGCTGGCGACGGCGAGATCCTTGCCCGCGCGAATCGCGGCCAGCGCCGGTTTCAGCCCCGCCGTGCCGATGATGGCGACCAGTACCATGTCCGCTTCCTCCATCGCGGCGAGTTCGCACAATCCCTCGGCTCCCGTGAGAATCGAAACGTCCGCCCCGACAAGCCGGGACAGCTCGTCCTTCTTCCCCTCGTCGTAGAGAGCGAGTTTTTTCACTCCCGTCTCCGCCGCTTGACGAGCCAGAATTTCCACACTCGAACGAGCGGCCAATCCCACAATTTCTATCTGTTCGGGCAGAGCGGCCGCCACTTTCAGGGCGCTGGTGCCTATGCTTCCTGTGGCTCCCAGCACGACTACGCGGCGTTTCTTCATTGCGGAATCCATTTTGCCCGAAACTCCGTATCGCTGCAAGCCTTTTCCCGAGGTCCCCCATTGTCCCCTCCCCTGTCCGGCTCAAGTTCAGGGCGGCGGGAGGAGAAGCGGGTTTTCCCGCGTTTTTATCTCGTTTTTATCTTTTTCCCGTTGTACAGGCGAATTTTTCTTGCCATTGCGGCCGCGCGTGGTACTATCGCTCTCACCTTGCAGGGTCGATTGCCGCAGCCACGAAAATCAACTCAAGCAAAACAAAGATTATATGATCGAAATTAATCTCCAGGAATTCAAGATTCACGAGAAGGATACGGGCAGTTCGAGTTATCAGATCGCTGTTCTCACTCAGCGCATCGCGCATTTGACGCAGCATCTCGCCTCGAATAAGCACGATTTCGCTTCGCGCCGCGGTCTTCTGCAGATGGTGTCCCGGCGCCGCAAGCTGCTCGACTATACCAAGCGCACCGACGTCAAGCTTTACCAAAGCCTGCTGCAGCGTCTTGGCCTGCGCCGCTGACCGCACGATTTCCTGGCATGTTTCAAACCTGCGCCACATGGGTGACGCAGGTTTTTTTGCCGCTCCCTTCGAGATGGAGCCATACACTCCCCCCCGCTGACAGGCTTCGCTGCCGGCCGCGGCGTTCGGGGCCGGCGCTCCGGCCCCCGTTGATTCACCCGCAATGACTCCTTTCCGGCGGAGGCGGGGCGCTCTTCTTCCGCGTCGTACGGGAATTTGTCATTGAGGCAATGTGTTGTTGATTCCGCTGGTTCTGATTTCTTTCAAAAAATAGCGGGGAGCGTTGTTCAGCATGTGATGCTTGATCGTCGCGTGGTTGAAGAAAGGCGAGCCTATGATGAAAGGGAGCCACAGGATGTCTTTGCATTCCTGCTGAGACGAATAGCTGGCTATCTCATTCCCGTTGTACATAAGCGACATGGACCAGTCAAGAGACGTCGTGGCCCACATCGGTATGCACATCAGAGTATAGCCGGAGATGGTGCCGATCAATACTTGATCCGCTTTATCGGCGCCGCCTAATGTCACTCTGAAGTGGCAATGGTACTTGCCGGCATTTTGAGGGACGACATAGTGGACTCTGCCAAACATGCCGCTTTTTTCAAAATTGGTTCGAATTGCCATGATGATGTCTTCCTGCGAAAGCCAGTCCGAGCCTCCGATAGAGTCTATCATTTCTACACTAAACGTCATGTCCCGCTTGACGACGGGATCTCCGTAGATTTCCTTCTCGCGTGCGTGCGGACCGTCTCCTGTATTGATGGAAATGCAGGAGGATAAAAAGAGAAATGGGGCAAATAAAGGGATAAAAGTATATTTCATCGGGATGGTCGTGAATTTTAGCTGCTCTTTTTCGCGAGGAATGCGCTGAACATGCTGTATTTCCCCACGGTGTAGGAACGCTGCTGCCATTGCGTGGATGTGGTTGTGCTGCTTCCGGAGAAGTTGTAAGTGGGACTCAATAGCTCATTGGAGCGGATTGTTCCCTCGTAATGTGTTGTGCTGGATGAAGGGACCGGTACGGCATATGTTTTTTCCAGGCTTCCAACCAGCTTGGATGTGGTCAGAACGATTGAGGCTCCTTTTTTTGCTCCAAAGGACGCAAGAGCTTTGTTGGATATTTTTTCCGATTCGAGCTGCATGGTTCCCAGCAGCACGTACCCATTCTTCAGATACCGATCCGATGTGTTCAGAATATCAAGGGTTTCAATGACTTGGGCACGTTGGTTTTTCAATGGCGGTTCAACCGGTTCGCTCAGAGGTTCCGCGTTGTAATAGACGTCGAAATTGACGCTGTCGCAGGAAGTCAGCGGAAGCAGACATCCGAAAATAATGGTTCTTTTGATCTTTCCTGAGAAAGATGCGTCGACATGTTGGGGCATATTTTATTCTTGCGGGTGTTGGCGCGCAGTGCCGCAAGCCTAGCGGATTTTGAATCCGCTGTCAACCCGGAAATTCAATTCCCGTTCAAAAAAAGTTATTTGCGCTTCATTTTCATTTCGTGAAATTCGGCCTGAATTTATATAACGGCGTTATGTATTTTGAGCAAGGAATGTTGTATTCAGAGCGGATTGCATGCGAATTTCAGGGGGCGTTTCTGCATGGCGGATTCAAAATCCGCTA
>JAJQGU010000066.1 GCA_021200315.1 Akkermansiaceae bacterium | reverse complement strand
GCCCGCCCCGTTCTCTGTTCGGCCTGCGCACGGGAGATCGGCACGATGTAGAGAGTGGAGAGCCCGCGGCGCGGATCCCAGCGGGCTTCGCGGGCTGTGCCGGAATCGATCACGCTGCGGACTCCTTCGATGGTGAGCGAGGTTTCCGCAATGTTGGTAGAAATGATGACGCGGGGGTTCTCCCCTCTCTCTACGGCAGCGTTCTGTGCGTCGAGCGGCAGTTGGCTGTGCAGAGGGAACACGTCGCGCCCTTTCATCCATGAGAGAGGTTTCAGCAATTCCTCGGTGCGGTGGATTTCCCGTGCGCCGGGAAGAAAA
Source organism: Akkermansiaceae bacterium (assembly GCA_021200315.1). Taxonomy (GTDB): domain Bacteria; phylum Verrucomicrobiota; class Verrucomicrobiia; order Verrucomicrobiales; family Akkermansiaceae; genus Akkermansia. The sequence continues at coordinate 16,668 of JAJQGU010000066.1, read as the reverse complement.
ATCAGCACGTCACCGCAGTCCGGCAGTTCGATCAGTTTCTTCAGTGCGCGGGCGCATTGCTCCCATACGGGCGGGATGGCGATGCTTCCCCTTTCATTTCGCTCCGGGCGGGCGGGGCGATAAGAGACTGCGACGGGGAATGTTTTTCCTGACGTTTGCAGCAGCGTGCAGCCGGAACCCATGGCGGCGGCCAGCGTCTCCGTTTCAAGCGTGGCGGACATCGCCGCGATTCCCAGATCGGGGCGCGCGGTCTCTTGCAGCGAAAGTGCGCGTGCCAGGCAGAGATCTCCAGAAAGTCTCCGCTCGTGTATTTCATCGAAGATGATGGCGCTTATGTTCTTGAGAACAGGGTCTTCGATGAGGCGCCGCTCCAGGATGCCGTCCGTCACAAAGAGGATTTTGGTGCGTGAGGATTGCCGGGATTCAAAGCGCACCGCGTACCCTACCTCTTCTCCCGGAAGACAGGGGAATTCTCTGGCCGTGAACGAGGCGAGCAGCCGTGCTGCCAGACGCCGGGGCTGGACGACGAGAATGGTGCCCCGCTCCCCCCATCCGGCCTCTAGCATCATGCCGGGCACGCGGGTTGATTTGCCCGATCCCGTCGGCGCGCTCAGCAGAATGCGGCATCCCGGCCTGCGTGCCGCTTGGAGAAAGTCGTCCCGCAGATCGTCGACAGGAAAGTGTCTGGCGTGTTTTTCGGTCAAAGCTGCCCGGTGAGCATGAAAAGGATGCAGAAGGCCGACACGGTGAAAGCGGGGCTGTCGATCAGATCGAATATGCCGCCTATGCCGGGAAGGAGGGAGCCGGAATCTTTTACATTCAGACTGCGCTTGATGAGCGAACCAGCCAGGTCGCCCGTGACGGCCAGGATGAACAGGAGCATATAGATCGCCGGCAGGATGAGGAGGCTCGTGCCGGCTGCCGCTGCCCATGGAGGGGCGGGAAAGAGGACATCGCCGCAAAGGTATTTCAGCAGGAAATACCCCGCCGCCGCCGTCAAAATGAAGGAGCCGAGCAGTCCCTCCCATGTCTTTTTTGGGCTGATGTGAGGTATTATTCTGCTCTTTTCCGCAAAAATTCTTCCGCCGCACAACACGCCGCTCACGTAGGCGAAAATGTCGGTCAATTTGGTGATCAGTACCAAAGCGAGCATGATGCCGAGACTTTGGGAGAAGATGAAGGGCAGGGTGAAGGCGAACATCCAGACAGGGTACAGAAAGGCTGTCAGCGTGGTGCCCGTGCGTTTGAGGGCCCGATCGCCTTCGATGGGGTGTGCCATTTCGCGGATCAGGGAGACGATTGTCAGGAAGACGGGGAAAGCCAGGGCGAGCGCGAAAAACGCCGCTCGGGATCGGGTCTGTTCGAGGCTGAGCCATTGAGCCCACGGATACAGAAGCCCCGCGATCAGGATGATTCTGCGCTGCGCCTGTTCAGGCCGTTTTTTGAGCATGTTGAACCATTCGATGGTTGTGAGGTTGCACAAAATGCAGACGAACAATGCATAGGCCGCGGGGTCCCCCCACAGGAGGGCTGCTCCCAGCAGGAGGAGCAGGATGGCGGTGCTGAACAAACGCTCGCAGAATGTTTTGATTTTCGGAGACATGTGAGCCGGAGACCGTTGAGTTGAAGCGGAAGGGGAGCCGGGGCGGCGGCTGTCGCGCCGGGAACGGCGCTCCCGCGTGGTGCGCGTGCGGTTTTTCTCTTGAAGACCGGCGCCTCCCTGCGCTCCCCGGCCGCCCGGTGAGCGCAGGGAAGATCGATCGGGTTCAGTGTCCGCACGCCGGGCACGCCCAGTGTTCGCGTATCTGGGCAAAGAAATCGTTTCCTTTGTTGTCGACGAGGATGAAGGCGGGGAAATCCTCCACTTCGATCTTCCAGATGGCTTCCATGCCCAGTTCGGGGTATTCGAGACATTCCACTTTCTTGATGTTTTCCTTGGCCAGAATGGCCGCGGGGCCTCCGATCGAGCCGAGGTAGAAGCCGCCGTGCTTTTTACAGGCGTCGGTGACTTGTTGGGAGCGGTTCCCCTTGGCTATCATGATCAGGGAGCCCCCGTGATCTTGGAGGAGATCCACGTATGGATCCATGCGCCCGGCTGTCGTGGGACCGAATGAACCGGAAGGGCATCCCTCCGGCGTTTTGGCGGGGCCGGCGTAATAGACGGGGTGGTTCTTGATGTATTCCGGCAAGCCTTCGCCGCTCTCAATGCGTTCTTTGAGCTTGGCGTGCGCCATGTCGCGCGCCACGATGATGGTGCCGTTGAGGCTGAGCCGCGTCGTGACGGGGTGCTGGGAGAGCTCGGCGAGCACTTCGGGCATGGGGCGGTTGAGGTCGATGGAGACGGCGTCGCTCTTGATGAGGCGCAGTTCTTCGGGAATGAAGCGCCCGGGATCGCGTTCGAGCCGTTCGATGAAAATGCCTTCGGGGGTGATTTTCGCGCGCACGTTGCGGTCGGCCGAGCAGGAAACGCCCAAGCCCACCGGGCATGAAGCGCCGTGGCGCGGCAGGCGCACCACGCGCACGTCGAGCGCAAACCACTTGCCGCCGAATTGGGCTCCCAGGCCCAGTTTCTCGGCCTCTTTGCGAAGCTCGGCTTCGAGTTCCACATCCCGGAAGGCGCGGCCGTATTCATTGCCGGTGGTGGGCAGCCCGTCATAATATTTCGTCGAAGCCAGCTTCACTGTTTTCAGGCAGAGTTCGGCGGAGGTTCCGCCGATGACGAAGGCCACGTGGTAGGGCGGGCAGGCCGCCGTGCCGAGAGTACTCATCTTCTGTACGAGAAAGGGCTTCAGCGCGGCGGGGGTGAGCAGCGCCTTGGTCTCTTGGTAAAGGTAGCTCTTGTTAGCGGAGCCGCCCCCCTTGGCGACGAAAAGGAAGGAGTATTCCAGGCCGGGCTCGGCCTCGATTTCGATCTGCGCCGGCAGGTTTGTGCCCGTGTTCTTTTCGTTGAACATGCTGAACGCCGCCGTCTGAGAATAGCGGAGGCTGTTCTGCGTGTAGGCGTCGTACACCCCGTGGGAGATCGCCTCGGCATCGTTGCATCCCGTCCACACCTGCTGCCCCTTTTTCGCTTCGCAGATGGCCGTTCCCGTATCCTGACAGAGCGGCAGCACGCCCATCGAGGCCACTTCGGCGTTGCGCAGCAGAGTGAGTGCTACGCTCTTGTCGTTCGGGCTCGCTTCGGAATCCTTCAAAATGTCCGCTACCATCTGCAAATGGGCGGGACGCAGATAAAATGCGGCGTCGTGAAAGGCCGTGGCCGCCAGCAGGCGCAGCCCTTCGGGCTCGACTTTCAGCACGGGGGTTCCTTCGAATTCGCCCATGCTGACATAATCCTTGGTGAGCAAACGGTAATCCGTTCTGTCCTCCCCGACGGGGAATATTTCCTGATAATGAAAAGGAGGTGTTGCCATAACGCGCCCATTGTAACCGAAAAGCCGCCGATTTCCAGCCCAAATTGAGAGGAGGGCAGGGGCTTCCTCCGGTTATTAGCTCCCGTAAAGAAGCCGTCCTGTCGGGGGGACAGGACGGCCGGAGATCCGCGGAAATGAGGGGATCCGCTCAGAAGTTGAGGACGACGGAAGCGCCGGCCACCACGCCGAAGTTCTTGTACGGCTTGTATCCGTCAAGGAAGTGCTTGTTGGCTTTCTGTGCGCCGTTGCCCAGCCAGTTGAAGCTGACGAAAGGAACGATGCTGAGGTGGTCGGTCACCTTGGCGTCGATCGACAGCCTGATGAAGAACGCCTGCGAGCCGTTGGCGTTGAAAAATTGGCCGATTTCATTCGAGCTGAAATAGCCCGAGCAGGCGGTCCAGCCCGCCTTCACGTCGACGGCTGCGCGCGGGCAGAGGTCCCGCTTGTAGCCGATGTAGGGTTCGTACCACCATCCGGTGACGCCGGCGAAGCTGTAGCTGACGGTGACGCCTGCGTACAGCCCCCCCGCGATTTCTTGGTTGATGTTGACGAACAACTCGTGCGTGACGGGGTCGCTTTCATCTTCGATATATTGGGCGTAAGTGCCCGCAAGGCCGCCGTCAGTCAGGTGGTAGCCCCCCGTGATGGAGAGCCCCTTCACATACTGGCAGAGTTTCTTCTGATAGGCCAGCGTCACTTCTAATTCGTTGTCGAAGTCTACGTCGTATCCGTAGAGATGATGCCCCGAGAGAAGGGTGTCGTAGGAGATCCCAAGAAGAATGGCATCCGATTCCGTGAGGGCATAGCCGAGATCGAGGGACACGGGGATGACGCTGTCCCCTTCAACGATGGAGTGGGACATCACCAGGCCGCGGTAGGTGTAGTTGGTGGCGTAGCCCGCCGAGAGTTTCCCCGAGAGGGGACAGTCGGCGGAGGCTTTTACGGGAGCCGGCGCGGGAGCCGGGACGATGGGGGGCGTGGTACCTGCGAAGGCGGCTCCTGCGAGAGACGCGGCGGCAAGCGCTGTATTGACTATTGGTTTCATGTGCATGACTAATGGTTCGGTTTGTCGTGTGACGGCGGGAATGTCCGGACTGTTCGGAGCGAAGAGATCCGCATACCGCATACCCACGCCGCCGTGGGCGGAGGATACGAAAACGCTTAACAAAAGTCAAGCTTTTTGTAGGAAAATATCTGTTGCATGGGACGGAGATGCGGATGTTCCGTATAAAGGCTGTCGGAAGCTTTCATTTATCTTATTCACCGCTGATGCATTGCGGAGTTGTTCTGCCCGCGGACGAGATGCCCGGCGCTTTGTCGTGGGGCTTCGGAGCTGCCGCAGTGCCGCGGGAAAGCCGTTTTCAAAGCGCGCCGCCGGAGGAGTGAATTCCAGAGGAGGCGTCTGTTCGGCGGAACAGGCTTCCGGCGGAGTCTCGGCGTGCCGTGTGATCAGTCTTTTCCCTCGGTAAAACTTTGAAACAGGCGGGGAAATCAGGCGGCAGAGCATCTTTTTTCCTTGCAACCTCCCCCCGTTTCAGGTGTTAAATAGCGCGAATGGTATCCACGCCGGAGGATGACAACAGGCAGGAGCTTGACACAGAGCTGATGCTCCGTGTACGGCGGGGCGATGCCCTGGCTATGCGCTTGCTGGTCTCCCGCTATCAGGATGCCGTCTACGGCATGGCTCGGCGCATGTTGCCCGACAGCGGTGAGGCGGAGGATCTCGCTCAGCGCACCTTTATCCGAGTGTGGAAGGCCGCTGGCAGTTATGAGGCCAGCGCAAAATTTACCACTTGGTTGTTCACTATACTGAAGAATCTTGTGTTCAACGAGACGCGCCGGCAGAAGAGGAAGCCGGTCTCATCTTTGGACGAACGTGCGGAGCAGGGGTGGTGCCCGGCGGACGGGGCTTCCCCTCCGCCCGACGAGGCTTTGCGCCAAAAAGAGCTTGAAGAGGTGATAGAACGCGCGCTCGCCGAATTGCCTGACAAGGCGCGCATGGCCGTGCAGCTGCGGCGTTTTCAGAATATGAACTACGAGGAGATCGCCGCAGTGCTTGAGATGAGCGTGCCGGCCGTGAAGAGTCTTCTTTTCCGAACCCGGCAGAGCTTGAGGGAGACTTTGTCGGATTATTTGCGCTGAACAAGGCACCGCCGGAGATAAAGAATTTTTTCCGAAAAGAAGGCTTGCATCCCGCTCTCCGGAACAGTAGACTGGCTTCCAGCCGATGTCGTTCGGCTCGATGTTTTTTTGTCAACCAATCAAAACCATGTCACTCGAATCATTCTTCAATCCGAAGAGCATCGCCGTTGTAGGCGTATCCGACAATCCCTCCAAGCTGGGCGCAGTCGTTTTCAACAATATCATTGCCGCCGGTTTTACCGGTGAGCTTTACGGCGTCAATCCCAAGCTGGCCGGACAGGAGGTGTACGGCAAACCCTGCTGGGCCAGTGTTGACAAACTGCCCAAGCCGATGGATCTTGTGGTCGTCCTCGTGCCGGCTCGTTTCACGGAGCCGGTGATTGACGCGGCCATTGTCAACGGCGCGAAGAATATTTCCATCATCACGGCGGGATTCGCCGAAGTGGGCGAGAAGGAGCTTGAAAAACGCATTGCCCAGAAGTGTCTCGATCATGGAATCAATCTTCTCGGCCCGAATTGCCTCGGCCATATCGCCACATTCAATGGCGTCAACGCCTCTTTTGCGGACGGTTTCCCCGGCCGGGGCAATGTGGCCTTCATCTCCCAGTCCGGCGCCTATTGCTCCGCCATTATGGATTGGGCGGAGGGCAAGGGTATCGGCTTTTCGCACTTTATTTCCATTGGCAACAAGGCCGTGATGGGGGAGGACGCCCTGCTCGGCGCCCTGAAGGACGATCCGGACACCAAGGCATTCATTTTCTATCTGGAATCCCTCAAGCACGGCCGGGAATTTCTCAAAGTGCTCAAAGAGGTGTCCGATACGAAGCCGTGCGTGATTATGGAACCCGGCAAGAGCTCCAAGGCTCAGGCCGCATCGCTTTCTCATACCGGTTCGCTTGCGCCGAATTACAGGGTGCTGGAGATTGCTCTGCAGGGCGCCGGCGCCATTCAGGCATACAATGATCGGGAGCTCTTCGGCCTTCTCGAAGTGCTGCAGTACGCCAATCATCACGAATTTGACGGCCGCTTGGCCGTGCTCACTAACGCGGGCGGCGTGGGCGTGCTCACCTCCGATCTGTGCGAAGATGCCGGACTTGATCTCGCCCGCCCAAGCGACAGGACGGTCGAGGCGCTCAAGGCCGTTCTCACCCCGGAAGCCGCCTTGGGAAACCCCGTGGACGTGGTGGGTGATGCCAAGGCCGACCGCTATGAGAACGCCTTGCGCGTGCTTTGCGAAAGCGGCGAATACAAGAATATTCTCGTGCTGCTCACCCCGCAGCGCGTGACGGATGCTCCCGGCACGGCCCGTGCCATTGTGAGGGTGGCTGCTGAATTCAAGAACGTCAATATTTTCTGCTCTTTCGTGGGCGGTGCGCGAGTGGAAGAAGGACGGCGCATTCTCAACGAAGCCAAAGTGCTCAACTATGAGTATCCCGTGGATATCGTGCGCCTGCTTGGCCTGCTCAAGGCACAGATGGCCTACCGCGGCAGGAAGCTGGCTTCGGCCGAGGTGCGCGAACTCCCCGCCGGCCTCAGGAACGCTGTTGCCGAAGCGAAGGCTGCCGGCCTTGCGTCTCTGCCTCAGCAGACGGTCAATGCCCTCATGGATCATTACGGCATCGATTACCCGAAGAGCGGCAACTTTACCGACAAGGCCGAGGCTCTCGCCTTTTGCAGAAAATTGTTCCCGAATGCGGTGGTGCTCAAGCTCTCTGCTCCGGATGCCCTTCACAAGACGGAAATGAAAGGCATCTATCTTAACATCAATGACGATTCGTCGTTCGAGCAAGCGTGGGACGCTCTGTGGGGAACGATCGAGAAGTTCCGGCTCGGCGGGGCTTCGGTGCTTATTCAGGAGATGATCGCCAAGGCTGCGGAAACCATCATCGGCGTGAACAGCGACAAGAATTTCGGCCGTGTGATGGTGTTCGGCACGGGCGGCATTTATACCGAAGTCATGCGCGACACCGCGATGCGCATTCTTCCTGCGGATGATTTTGACGCCATGATCAAGGAGACGAAGGTGGGCAGGATTCTCAACGGCGTGCGGGGCGAAGCCCCGAAGGCCGTCGGCGCTTTGGCCGAAACGCTGAAGAAAGTTCAGCAGCTCGTGCTCGAAGTGCCGGAGATTACGGCGATCGACGGCAACCCGGTGCTCGTTACCGCCGATCGCGCCGTTGCTGTCGATTTCAAGATGCTGCTTAAGTGACGGTTGCTTTTTCTCCTCGACCGGGCGTCCGCCGTATCCGGATGCCCGGTTTTTCTTTTTCCCGAATGGGGTGCGCGGCCTCGGGTTCGTCTTCCGTACGATGCAGGGGTTCCCTGTAATGCGCCTCATGTGAGGCTCTTCGTCTCATGCCCGCCGTGAGCCCGTCTGCGCCGGCGGAGCCCCCGATGCTGTGGCCGCAGCCTTTCCATGTATTTGCCGATGCCGTGCAGTCAGTATCCGGACTTGCCTTTTCGGGCGTCTCGTGCCAAAGTACATTCCGTACAATCAACCTCGTTTCGCGAATGAACACAATCGATGGCGGCGTCACCGCTCCCCGGGGCTTCTTGTCCAATGCTCTCGCCTGCGGCATCAAGAACCCGACAGCGTCCAGGCTGGATCTGGCTCTGATTTTTTCCCAATATCCGACCACTGCGGCCGGCATGTTTACGACCAACCGCGTGCGTGCCGCCTGCGTGCGGCTGACGGAACGCCATCTGCGCACCCGCAGCATCCGTGCCATTGTGGCCAACAGCGGCAACGCCAACGCCTGCACAGGCAAGCCCGGCATCGCCGCGGCAAAGCGCGAATGCGCAGTGATCGCCAGTGCGCTCGGCATCGAACCGGAGGAAGTCGGGGTATGTTCTACCGGCGTGATCGGTCTGCCCATGCCCATGCGGCGCATCGAACCCCGCCTGCCCGAGCTGGCCGCTGGTCTTGCGCCCGGCAAGGGGGCTGATGTCGCTCGTGCCATCATGACTTCAGATACGCACGAGAAACAAATTGCCGTGGAACTTGTTTTCGGCGGCAGACCCGTGCGCCTCGGCGCCTGCTGCAAAGGCGCCGGCATGATTTCGCCCAATATGGCCACGATGTTCTGCTTCCTGACGACTGACGCCGCTGTGGAGAGACCTGATCTTGAATCTCTTGTGCGCCGCTGCGTCGGATGTTCTTTCAACCGCATCACCATTGACGGCGATATGAGCACCAACGACACGGTGCTCGTGATGGCCAACGGCGCCTCGAACGTGGCGTTGCGGCCGGGCACCCCCGAATGGGATGCTTTTGCCGAGGCCGTGCAATACATGATGCTCGAGCTGGCGCTGGGCATTGTGCAGGATGGGGAACGCGTCACCAAGTTCGTGACCGTCGAGGTGAAAGGAGCCCGTACGGAAAAGGAGGCGCGCCTCGCCGCCGAAGCCGTGGCTAAGTCTTCGCTTGTCAAATCCTCCTGGAACGGGAATGATCCCAACTGGGGGCGCATTATTCACGCCGTGGGCTACTCCGGCGCGCGCATCCGGGAAGATTGGATCGACATAGACATCGCCGGTCTGCCGGCCTGCCGCGATGGGATGCAGGCGGATACCCCGTCGGACGCTCTCCGGGATGCCGTGCAGGCCCGCGCCTTTACCATCACCATCAATCTCAACCGGGGGCATGCCGAATACGTGGTCTACACCACCGATCTCTCCCCGGAATATGTGGATTTCAACCGCTCGGAATACGCTTACTGGAACCAGGCCAAGGCCGACGGCCTTGCGAGATAGAGATCAGGGTGTCAGCCCCATCTTCCCGGGGTTGAGGATGTTCCGAGGATCGAGCGCGGTCTTGATGGCTCTGTGAACCTCCATGGAGACCTTTCCCACGGCGCGGGGAAACCAATCGGCTTTCGCAAGGCCGATGCCGTGCTCGCCGGTGATGGAGCCTCCGTGGTCGAGCACCCAGGCGAACAGGCGGTCGATCAGGGCGTCCGCTTCGGCGCGTCGTTCCCGGCCTTCGTCATCGCGTGCCAGCATGATGTTGGTGTGAATGTTGCCATCCCCGGCGTGGCCGAAACAAGCTATGGGCAGCCCTGTTTCCTTCTGCATTCCTTCGCAGAACTCCACCAGTTCCACAAGGCGGGAGCGGGGGATCACAATGTCCTCGTTCAGCTTGGTGAGTCCCGTGGCCTTGAGGCTGTAGGAGAATTCGCGGCGCAGCCTCCACACGGCCTCCACGGCCTCTTCAGTTTCCGCTGTGCGGATGACGTCCGCCCCGGCGCCGGCCAGTACGCGGCGCAGGGTGGGCAATTCGGTGCGGACGGCTTCGGCATGGCCGTCGATTTCGATGATCACGTGCCCCTCCGCCGCTTCGGGCAGAGCGTCGCTTCCCAAGTAGTCGCGTGCGGAGGCGATGGTGAACCGGTCGGTGATTTCCATAGCGGAGGGCAGGTGGCCGGTGGACAGCACGTCCTGCACCGCCCGGGCGGCCGACGCGAAGCGAGGAAAGCTCGCGCATACCGCCGCCCGCGCGGGCGGCAGGGGAATGAGCCGCAGCGTGGCCTGCGTGATGACGCCCAGCATGCCTTCGGAGCCGCAGAAGAGCCCGGTGAGGTCAAAGCCCTGCTTGTTCTTGTGGGTGCGCCCCCCGCAGCGGAGAATGCGTCCGTCCGCCAGCACAGCTTCGAGCCCCAGCACATAGGAGCGGGTGACGCCGTACTTCAGGCAGCGCGGGCCTCCCGCGTTCGTGGCGATGTTGCCTCCGATGGAGGATTCGGCTCGCGAGGCGGGATCCGGCGGGTAGAACCATCCCTGTGCGGCGGCCGCCTGCTGCAGGTCGGCCGTGATCACGCCCGCTTCCGCCACGGCCACGCCGTCGTGGGGGTTCAATTCGATGATGCGCCGCATTCCGGCCACGGAGATCACGAGGCCGCCGTGCACTGGCACGCAGCCGCCCACGTAACCGGCTCCTGCGCCCCGCGGAGTGACGGGAACGCCTCTTTCCGAGGCGAGGCGGAGGGCGCAGGCCACCTGCTCGGCCGTTTCGGCCAGCAGCACGGCTTCGGGCGTCGCGCTGGCATGCCATTTGTCGGCGGCGTGGGCGGCGAGCGTTTCGGCGTCAATGTGCAGCCGTTCGCCCAGGAGTGCGCGCAGTTCTTCGATCCAGTGGGGGACGGAGCCGTTCATGGTTTATCTTTTGGTGCGCGGTATGGCAGGCGGCGTCCAGTCGTCCGGCCGGTGAAAATCCGGTTCGCCCGTGGATGTGTCCGCCGTTGTCAGGTAGATGGAGTCGGGAAATTCGAGAATCGCCGTGACCGCCAGGCGGCAGGCGTCGAGGGAGAGGCCGTCGAGCCCCGGCAAGGGGATGCCGGCCATGGCCAGCCAGCCGTCCTTGAGCGGACGGGTCTGCGTTTCCACACCCTGCGGCACGGGGTTGTCCTCTGCGTCCGTCTGGCGCACCGCCTTGAAAAAGCTGTACCACCAGGCGCCGGACGGCGCGATGTGAAATTCGAAATAGCGGCCGCCTGCTTTCTGCCCCAGAAAGAATTCCGCCACGTCATAATCACAGAGCGGCTTGGGGAACAGTTCTCCCGGCCGGGAGCCCGGCTGCGCCCGGGGCGTTTTGCGCCTGCTGGCTAGGATGAATAGCCGTTCCCCGTTCTCCGCCATTGCGAACTCGAAGGGGGGATTCACCTCGTTGCCCCACCAGTCGCGGACGAGTTGCTGGCGGGGCAGGGAGGCCAGAACGTCAAACGACGAACCCGCCGGCATGCGGTGAACGATGACTTGCATGTCCCCATATTCCCCCATTCCCGCCCGGCGAGTCAAGAAGAAAGCGCGGCGTGCCGCAGTCTTTGCCGAAATTCCGCAGGCTGTGTGATTTCTTCTCCCGACAGCGCTTTTTTGCTTTCCAAAAGGGCGCGGAGGGTGCATTCTGGGGGGGCGCAGTCTGCAAGGGCAGGGTGTTTGCCGGAAGGGGCGCCGCATTGAACCATCTCCGCTGATGATCCGCTTTTACACGCAGAATGAGAATGGAATAAACCGTCAAGTGGGGGTGGATTCCCTCGACTCTTCGGCGGGTGAAATCATCTGGGTGGATTTGCTGACGCCCGACGCCTCCGAACTTCAGTACGCAGAGGAGCTGTGCGGCATTGAGATGCCCACGCAGGACGAAATGCGCGAGATTGAGGCCACCAGCCGCCTGTACACGGAAGACGGCGGCCGCTTCATGACGACGACTGTGCTCGTGCGCGTTGATACGGACGAGCCGACGATGTCAGAAATTACCTTCATTTTGAAGGGATCCCGCATCGTTACAATCCGCCATTCCGATTCGTACTCTTTCCGGGTGTTTTCACACCAGCTTCTGCGCACCTCTCAGATCAACCGCGACCAGATATTTGTGGGGTTGCTCGAAACGATTGTCGATCGCCAGGCCGATGTGCTGGAGCGCTTCGGCACAGATCTGGATTCCCTCTCGAAAAAGGTCTTTTCACACCGCCACGTGGCTCGGGAGAAGAGGAATCGCGCGAAGAAGGAGCCAGCCACTCAGGAGTTGCGCCTGACGCTCGAAGAGCTCGGCAGCATCGGCGATTTGATCACCCGCCAGCGGGATTGCCTCGTGAATCTGCTGCGCCTGCTGACTTATGCCAGCAACGAAGAGGCCGTTGATCCCAGTCTGGAGACGCTCTACAGCCGCCTGCGCCCCATCAGCAGGGACGTCAATTCCCTTTCCGAATACGCCTCCTTCCTTTCGAACAAGATCAGCTTCATGCTCGATGCCGTGCTCGGCCTCATCAACATCGAGCAGAACGAAATTGTCAAAATTTTTACGGTGGCTTCGGTCATTTTCATGCCGGCTACGCTGATTGCCAGTATCTATGGTATGAATTTCGAATACATGCCGGAGATACACAGCCCCTATGGATATTTCGGCGCCCTCGCGGCCATGGTGATTTCCATTGTTCTGCCTCTCGCCTTTTTTCGCATCAAACGTTTCATCTGACCCCCCCCTCTCGATATGCACACGCGAATCATACCCGACCTGAAGGAACTCGTTTCGCAGGCGTCCGTGCTTGTGGACGCGTTGCCTTACATGCAGGCTTACCGCGATAAGACCGTCCTGATCAAATTCGGCGGCAGCGCCATGGATGATCCTGAACTCGTCCGCAATGCCATGCGCGACATCGTGGTGATGGAGGCCATGGGACTCAATCCCGTGGTGGTGCACGGCGGCGGCAAGGCCATTTCGAAAGCCATGGCCTCCGCCGGCTTGGAAGCTCGTTTCGTGAACGGTCTGCGCGTCACCGGCAAAGAGGCGGTGCGCATTGTCGAGCGCACTCTGAACAATGTGATCAATCCGAATTTGGTGGAAATGATGCGTGAAGCCGGGGGAAAGGCCGTGGGCATTCCGGGTACGGATGTGTTTGTAGGTGAGCGTGTCTGTGAACATGACGCTGCGGGATCACCCGTGGATATCGGCGAGGTAGGGCGCGTCATCGGCTGCCTAATCCCCCGCATCGAGGAGGCTCTCCGCCTTGAGATCACTCCGGTGATTTCGCCTTTGGCCAAGGAACTTGGTACTCATAATCCGCTCAATGTAAATGCCGATCTTGCCGCTGCCGCTCTTGCCTGCGAGCTCAGGCCCGTGAAGCTCGTTTATATTTCCGATGTTCCCGGTCTTCTGCGCGATCCAGCGTCCCCCGCGACCATCATCAAGTCCATCGACCGCAGGCAGGCTCGGCGGCTTATCGACGAGGGAACCATCAGCGGGGGCATGATTCCCAAGGTGCGCTCGGCGCTCGATGCCCTTCATGCGGGTGTGCGCAAAGTGCATTTCATTGATGGGCGCCTGCCGCATTTCCTCCTGCTCGAAATTTTCACTACGGAGGGCATCGGCACCGAGATCATTCGTGAGCAGCGCTGAGTTCACTTTCTCCCGTCTCCGTGAATTCTCCCCTGCGCAGAATCGGTTTCTGGCTCTCCCACGACAAGGAGGGGACGGCGCGTGTCTCCGAGCTCCTCGGGCAGGCATGCCGGCGTGCTGGGATCGAGGTTCTCCCGATGGAGCCGGCGGCGGAGGACTCTCCCTCTTGGGAGGGGCTCGAGGCTCTCATCTGCTTGGGCGGCGATGGCACGATGCTGTCGGCTGCCGCTTGGGCGGCGCGGCACGGCGTGATTCTGGGGGGCGTCAACTTGGGGAGGCTCGGCTTTCTTACCACCTGTTCCGGCGAAGAGATTTCGAAATTGGCGGAAATATTGGCCGACGGTTCCTTCGAGGTGCGCGAACGCGCCATGCTGCAGGCTCGGGTGCAGCGCGGCGCCGGCGGGGATTCCGGCTCCACCCGGCTCGCCCTCAATGAGCTTTCCCTCATGCGGGCTCAGATGGGAAAGATGGTTGATCTCGATGTCGAAGTCAACGGCCGCCTGCTCAACCGCTATCACGCGGACGGCGTGCTCGTGGCCACTCCCTCGGGCTCCACGGCATATTCCCTCTCGGCTGGGGGGCCTCTCATCTGGCCTGAAGCCCGGGTGCTCTGCGTGACGCCCGTCTGCCCGCACAGTCTCACCAATCGTTCCGTCATTCTGCCGGATGACGTGCAGATCGCTCTCCGCCCCCGTGAGCGCCGGGGGCGCCGCGACGATATGATCTTTTCCCTCGATGGGCGCAGAACTTACCGGTTGAAGCTCGATGAGACGCTTCTTCTCGAGCGGGCTCCCGTCAATCTGCGGCTTCTTCTGATGCCGGGCTCCAATTTCGCCGCTCTTCTGCGCGCCAAGATGCGCTGGCAGGGGTATGAAGTGCCTTGAGGCCAGCTCTCCGTTCCTCCGCGCATCGGAAATCGGGCGGCGCGCTTGGCGAAAGGCTTGCCTGAAAATGGGCGGGGTGGTAGGATGTCGGCGTCGCCTTTTTGTCTTATGGTTCCCGTGACCCGTCCATCTTCCGGAGAAGCGCATGCCGCACGATCGCGGCGGCTGCGACAGGCTGCGGATCTGCCCGGTTCCTTGGGCGCGTGCGGCTCCGTGGAGGGACGAGCCGCAGGCATGGCGCGCGGTGGCGTTCCTCTCCTGCGCGTCGGTTGCACCTCTTTCACTGTGCAGGATGAATATGTGCCGGCCGTGCGCGAATGTGTGCGCCATGCCGGCGATATTTCCCTCCTGCTTCTCCAGGCCGGCGATCATGGGCGGGATCTGCCCTCGCCGGCGGTTGTCCGCGAATTGAAACACATTGCGGATGATGCGGGCGCCACTTGGAATGTCCATTTACCCACGGACGGCGATTTCGGCTCCCCCGGCCGTGCGCGGGATTATATGGATCGCGTGTTGCGGGCACTCGAGCTTTCTTTGCCGCTCAATCCCCACACCTGGGTGCTGCACGTCGTGACGGACAAGAGACCGGCTGTCGCGATGCAGCCCCTGCTCACCGCGGAGCGGGAATCGCTTGTGCTCCGGTCTCTCGGGCGGCTGCGCACCGTTCTTCCCGCGCCGTCTTGTCTTGCGCTGGAAAATCTGGAGAGGCATCCGTACGGGTTTCTCGACTCGCTGATCGCGCAGTCGGACTATTCGCGCTGCTTCGACATAGGTCACGTGTGGAAGGAAGGCGGGCGTCCCGAGGAGTTGCTGCCCCTCTGGCGAAACCGCATACGCATGTGTCATCTGCACGGAGTGTCCGGCAGGGATCACCGCTCGCTGCATCTCATGGAGGCGGCGAGGCTCGATCCCCTTCTTCATCGCCTGTGGCGGGAGGGGTTCGACAAGCCGATCACGCTGGAAGTCTTCTCCCTTGATGACTACCGCAATTCTCTCCGCGCCATCAATGCTTCTTACGAACGTTATCGGAACTCCCTGCCATGAACGACGCACCGTGTCTCACGCTCATTCTCGGCGGCGTGCGCAGCGGCAAAAGCCTCCGCGCCGAACGGCTGGCCGCCGCCGCCGGCCCCCGCGTCCTCTATATCGCCACGGCTGAAATCAGACCTGGGGAAGGCTCCATGGCCGACCGCATCCGCAGCCATCGCGCCCGCCGTCCCGCCTCGTGGCGCACGTTCGAATGTCCCCGCCGTGTGGCCGCCTCCCTCGCCGGGACGGAGCTTCTGCGGCGGGCGGACGCCGTGCTGCTGGATTGTATCACGCTGCTCGTTTCGAATCATCTCGACGCCCTGCCCGAACCGACGGCGGATGCTCTGGACGCTGTTCTCGCGGAAGAAATCGACGGTTTGGTCGCGCTCGCCGCCGAAAGCGGGCGTCCGTGGTACGTTGTTTCGTCTGAAACGGGCTTGGGAGTTGTGGCTCCCGATTCCCTCACGCGTCTCTATACGGATGCGCTCGGTTCTGTGAACCAGCGGCTGGCCGCCGCCGCCGGCGTCGTCGAAGTCGTCGTCGCCGGGGTACCTCTAGCGTGGAAAGGGGACAGCGGGGGGCGTTTTCATAGAGGCATTATCTGCAGATAATGCCCGTGAAAGGGAGGGGGATGAAAAAAGGCTTGACACACACTGGGAGGGGGGAATGGGCGGGCAGATGGGGCGTCTGGCGCTGGAGAGATTTCCCTGGGTGGAAGGGCGGCTACACGCGCGTCGTCCGCACGGAATACGCGCATTCGGACGCGGAGAACTTCGACGGCGAGTCGGCGCGCATCGTGGAGGAACTCAACACGCCGGGCGGGATCGTGCAAACCGTGAGAACGGACGTCTACACCTACACCGAAGCGGAGGGGATCGGGTGGTGGTGACGCCGGAGACGATCGTAAGCTATGTGAGGGACGCGGAAAGGCGCGCCGTGAAAACGCGCACGGACGCGCGGGACGTGACGAAGAACCGCATCGTCGTGCGCGCTTACGGCGTGGAGAAAGGAGAGGACGGGGGTGATCCGGAACTGCGCTTATGATACGCTGGGAAGGCCGCTGGCGCGGAAGACGGCGCGGCAGGGAGGAACGCGGGAGGACACGTTCCCGCACAACGGCCGCTCGGAATTGACGGCGGCTATAAACTCGGGAGCGATGTCTACGTGTGCACCAGCGATTACATGGGCAGACGCGCCACGAAGAAAGTCGAGGTGAATAACGCTGTTGTTCTCAACCAGCGTTTCATCTATCGCGGCTATCTGCAAATCGCTTGCTGCGATTTGACCCGCGATGCTCATCCCTGCCTCT
>JAJQGU010000021.1:43108-70789 GCA_021200315.1 Akkermansiaceae bacterium | reverse complement strand
AAACCGCTCCCCGCGCCCAAAGGACGGGAGAAAGCATAGCGGATTTTGAATCCGCTATGCAGAAACGCCCCCTGAAATTCGCATGTAATTCATTCCGAATACAACATTTCTTTCCAAAAATACATAACGTCATTATATAAATTCAGACCAAAATTTATGAAATGAAATTGGAACACAAATAACTTTTTTTAAATAAAATTCAAAAATTCATATTGACAGCGGATTCAAAATCCGCTGGGCGTCGGGTGCTCATTTTCACCTATCGAATTTTCCTTCTCCCTTGGAATTCACTCTTCACGTTCCGCGCGTTTCCAAACTCCGCATGGAATCAGCCCTGCGCCGCAGGCATGATGATGGGGGGTGGGTGGGGTCGTTTTTCTCGGGCGCGTTTTCATAAGCCCTAAGTAAAAAGGGATTAAAAGAGCCTCAAATTGTGGCGGAGGAGCCTTCGGACGACGCCGAGCTCTCCTTCGAGCGCGTGTTTCGTCAGTGCGGCGGCGAAGCCATAGGCCTGCATGAGCGTAATATCGGGCGGGAGGGCGAGCGCGTGTGCGTCAACGACGGCGTCAAGGAGGGCGGGGCCCGGCTGCCGCAGCCATCGGCGCACGGCGGGGACGGTCTCGGCGGGCGTTTCGAGACGCTCTGCGTAAAGTCCCATGGCCTGCGCCATGGCGGCCAGATCGGGATTGCGCAGAGCCGTATGCGTGGGGAGAATTCCGGCGGCCCGCATCTCCATGTTGATGAAATCGAGAGCGGAGTTGTCGTACACGAGGATTTTGACGGACAGATTCTCCTGCAGCAGAGTGAGCAGATCGCCGGGGAGCATGGTGAGCCCGCCGTCTCCGCAGAGGGCGATGACCTGCCGCTTCGGGCAGGCCGCCTGAGCTCCGATTGCCATGGCGAGCCCGCATGCCATGGAACCGTGCTTGAACGAGCCGATCACGCGGCGTGCGCCGCCGGCGTCGAGGTATCGGGCCGCCCAGATGTCGGGCGTGCCGGTATCGATGGTGAAAATGGCGTCCGGTTCGGCGTAGTCGCTCACCACGCGGGTGATGTATTCCGGGCGCAGGGGGGCCTTTTCGTTGACGTGGCGCACGTAGGCGAAGAGTTTCCGGAGCAGCTTGCGGTGCCTGGAGAGGGAGCGTTCGAGATGTTCGGAGGAGCGCCCGCTCTCGATTCCGGGCAGTAATTCGAGCGCGGTGGCGGCGGCGTCTCCCTGGATCCCGAGCGCCAGCCGGGCGCGCCGGCCGAGCCGCGAGGCGTCGCGGTCGATCTGGGCGATGGGCACTTTCCTCCCGTCCGGCAGAAAGGGACGGTAGGGGAAATCCGTCCCCCACATGACGAGCAGATCGCAGTCGTGCATGGCCTGCAGGGCGTCTCCCCAGCCGAGCAGCCCCGTCATCCCGACGGCGCAGGGGTTGTCCTTTTCCATAATATCCTTGCCGCGGAAGGTGTAGGCGATGGGCGCGCCGATTTTCCGGGCGAGAGCGACAATGGGCTCCCGGGCGCCGGCGCAGCCTGCGCCGCAGAAGAAGGTGACGCGCTTCCGGCTGTTGATCAGGGCGGCCAGTTCGCGCAGATCGTGCGGCGAGGGCGTCAGGAGCCCTCCGCCGCGGGGCGTGCCGGCGGCCGGCGCTCCCTCGTCCGCGGGGAGCTGGGCCACGTCGCCCGAGAGCACGATCATGCCCACGCCGGGCGTTTCGCGGGCCTTGCGCAATGCCGTGCCCGTGATCGCGGCCGCTTGGGAGGGTTCCGAGACCAGTTCGCAGAAAGCCGTGCATTCGCGGAAAAAGATCTGCGGGTGCGTCTCCTGAAAATAATCGCCGCCCACTTGGCTGAGCGGGATGTGCGAGGCCAGAGCGAATACCGGGGCCGCGCTGCGCCATGCATCATAGAGGCCGTTGATGAGGTGCATGTTGCCCGGCCCGCTGCTGCCGCTGCAGCAGGCCGTCTGCCCGGTGATCTGGGCTTCGGCGCCGGCGGCGAAGGCGGCCGTTTCCTCGTGGCGCACGTGGATCCAGCGGATTCGGCCGTCGCGCTGCAAGGCTTCGATCACGGGATTGAGACTGTCCCCCACAATGCCGTACATGCGCCTGATTCCGGCGTCGGCCAGCATTCCGACCAGTTGGTCAGCCACTTTTCTGCTCATGCCGTTCAGTGTGGCGTGCGGAGGCGTGCGCTTCAAGCCAACTTTCGAACCGTTTCATCACCGCAAACTGTTTATGAAAGGCAGTGAACGATTTCTCCGCCCATGCGTCCCAGCCGAGATGAAGATACTCTCGACTCTCGGGTGCGTTCCGCTCTGCGTCCTTTCCGCCTTGGCGTGCGCCGCCCCGGCGCCCTGGAATGCCGAGGCGGACTGGAAAGAGGCTCAGGCCGAAATGGGCCGCGTGATGGAGCAGCTCCGGGGGCAGAACGAGATTCTCGATACGATTCGGGATCGGGAGACCGCCAATTCCGGCGCCATGAAGCTGATGGACAACTTTACGCGCTATTTTGCCGCCGTTTCCCGGCTCGATGTTCTGGTCGGGCGCCTTGACGCTTCCGAGCAGCGCGCGTTGGAACGCGGCGTCCGGAGCGAATTCATGCTTCGGAAGGAAGCCGTCCATGCCAAGATCCAGGCTCTTCAGGCCGCCGATTGTTACGGCTCGGAAGCTCTGCAGGCCGCCTTCGGACTGTATTTCCGCCATGGAAATTGAGGGCGTTTCTCCCGGGAGACGGCGGGGAGAGACGCCGGGGGAGAATGGAAAAATCCGCTTCGGCGGTTCTCCTGATGGGGAAGCCCGATAATTCGGCTTGCTTTTTGGGGCGCGATCGCGTTTAATCTCCGCGTTGCCGCGTTTCCTCTCCGCGGCCCGGTAGTTCAATGGATAGAACGGCCCTCTCCTAAAGGGCAGATATGGGTTCGATTCCCGTCCGGGCTGCCATCCATTTGAACAAGAAAACCCGCACAAACCTTCAACAAAAAGGGATTGCGGTGCGGGTTTTGACAAGAAAACCTATGCGTGCTATGATACAGAAACATTACAGGCATGAGCTGCCAGCGGCTTTGTCGGGAAACCCGCGTTCCCCCGCGTTTGTCGCGTGCCCCCCCAAAAAAAAAGGAGCCCGCAGGCGCCTGGGTCGCGTCTGTCATGCATGAGATTTTTCCCCGCTTTGCGCTTGACTTCCCCCCGCAAATCGGCGAGACTTGCCCCCGCAATTAAGAAGCATGCTTCCTAATCAATGGACTCTTCGCTTTCCTGTTCCTGCATGATGAAGATGATCACAGACCGCCTGGACGCCATTCTGACGCGGGAGCTTGTGCGTGCGGGGATTACGGCCTCACAGAGCCGGGCGCTGGGGTACCTGATGGCGCGTCGGGGAGAGGCCGCTTCCCAGCGGGATATCGAGCGGCATTTGGGCGTTTCCCACACAACGGCCAAGAATGTCGTGAGGCGCCTTGAGGAAAACGGCTGGGTCAGCACGGCCTTCAATCACGAAGACGGGCGGCTGAAAATCGTCTCTCCCACCGAAAAAAGCGTCTCGATGGGCCGTGAAATCGAGAAGCGGGTGCAGTCGATCGAAGACGCCTTGATGCAGGGGCTCGGGGCGGGCGAGAGAAAGGAGCTTGCCCGCATGCTTAACCATCTCTACAAAAATATTCGAAACCAGACGAAAAAACAAGAGGGAGCCGCACCGCGGCCAATAAAACCGTAATTACAACATGATATGAAAGCATACAATATATTCGCCCTGGCCCTGAGCGGGCTGGCCGCCGTTTCGTTCACCGCCTGCAGGGACGGAGCGGACGACGGTTCGCAGGCTCAGCGGCAGATGAGCCCTCTCAAAGTGGAAGTCATGAACATGGTTCAGCGGGATGTCGAGCTGAAATCCTCGTGGTTCGGCTATACGCGCGGCGTCGAGCAGGCGGATATCTGTCCGCAGGTCACCGGCACGCTGATCCGCCAGGTGTATTGGGACGGCTCGATCTGCGAGAAAGGGGAGCTGCTGTTTGAAATCGACCCCTCCGTGTATAAGGCGGCCGTCGATCAGGCCGCGGCCAATCTGGGTGCCGCCAAGGCCGCCAAGCTTCAGGCGGAAGCGGCAAGAGAGAAGGCCCGGCAGGACGTCGCCCGCTATGAACCGCTCGTCAAATCGGGCTCCGTCTCCGAAAAGAATTATACCGACGCCTTGCAGACACTGAAGGAGGCGGACGCCACCCTCGAACAGGCAAAGGCCAGCATCGGCCAGGCGGAAGCCAATCTGGCCAGCGCCAGGATCAATCTCGACCGCACGCAGGTGCGCGCGCCTTTCCGCGGGCTCGCCTCCAAGGCCACGGCCAGTGTGGGCGATCTTCTGGCGGCCAATGGAAAGGCGCTGACCACCATGTCGTCCATCGACCCCATCCGCGTCGATTTCTCCGTCTCGGACAAACAGGCGCTCGCCAAGCTCATGGCCGATGACATCGATTTGAAGAAGGGCACCCTGGGCATGATGCCCGAATTCGAGCTCATTCTTTCCGATGGCTCCGTCTACAATCAGAAGGGGAAAGTGGTATCCGTGGACAGCGAGGTGAGCCGCGCTTCCGGCACGATCAGCTTTATCGGCCATGTGCCGAATCCGGGCTACAAGCTGCGTTCGGGAATGGGCGTGCGCGTGCGCGCCGTCACCGCGAAGGTGCCGAACGCCCTGCTTGTGCCCAAACGAGCCGTGGTGACGGAAATGAACCACCGCAACATCTACGTCGTGGCTCCGGATCAGACGCCGAGGCGCATCGATGTGCAGCTGGGCGAGACGCTGACTCTCGACATGCCCGACGGCAAGGGCGGCACGGCTCCCATGCTCATGCAGATTGTGACGGGCACGGTGAAACCCGTGGAGGAGTCTCTCAGGGAGATGGGCTACGACAATCCCTCCGATGCTCCGGTGATTGTGATCGGCAGCGCCATGGCGGCGCAGTATTCAAAGGCGAATTCGCTGATCACCAATCAGCTCAAGGAATCCGGAGCGGAGGTGGATCCCTCTCGGCTGGGGCGGGTGAACCCCTCCGCCTACATTTATACAAAGCCTGAGTCGACCACCCCTTCCATCACAGCTCAGTAAACGATCATGAGTGCCTATTTCATCAAGCATCCGATTATCGCGACGGTCATCGCCGTGCTGACGACGCTGCTCGGCGTCGTCTGTCTGAACGACCTGCCCATCTCGCAGTATCCTGAAATCACGCCGCGTACGATTCAGCTGCAGGCCACTTTCCCGGGCGCGGACGCCCAGGCCGTGGCGGATTCGGTCGGCACGCCGGTTGAACGTCAGGTGTCGGGTGTCCAGAAGATGGATTATATGACGTCCATTTCGTCCAACAACGGCGTCTATAATCTCTCCGTCATTTTCGAGCCCGGCAGCGACACCGACATCGACCAGGTGCTCACCAACATGCGCTATGGCCAATCGTCCTCCCAGCTGCCTGAAGAAGTGCAGAGCACGGGTGTGACCATCCGCCAGCAGCCCGGGCTGCCCATCATGATCTACTCGCTGACCTCGCCGGACGACAGCTACAATTCGGTGGATCTTGCGAACTATGCGCAGGTGAAGCTCATCGACGAGCTCAAGCGCGTGGAGGGCGTGGGCGAGGTGCAGGTCTACGGCGCGGGGCGCTATGCCATCCGCGTGTGGCTCGACACTACGAAGATGACCCACTACGGCATTTCCGTGTCCGAGGTCAGCGGCGCCATCGGAGCCCAGAACATGACCAATCCCGGCGGCAAGATCGGCGCCGACCCGGTGCCCGGAGGGCAGGAGGAGACTATCACCGTGCGCACGAAGGGGAGGCTTTCCTCTCCCCGTGAATTCGAGGACATCATTGTCCGCCAGGACGGCGATGAGATCGTTTATCTGAAGGACATCGCCCAGGTGGAGCTCGGGTCTGAAAATTACTCCGCCACCGGACGCCTGAACGGCAAGCAGGCCGCTTCCATCGTGATTTTCCAGTCGCCCGGCTCGAATGCCATCGCGACCGTGGATCGCGTCTCGGCTCTGTTGGACGCGAAGGCGCCCCTCATGCCGGAAGGCATCGAGGGCCGCGTCTCTCTCGACATCACGACGGCTGTGCGCTACTCGATTGAGGAGATCAAGCACACGCTCGTCGAAGCCATCATTCTGGTGGTGATCGTGGTGTTCGTCTTCCTGCAGAGCTGGCGCGCCACGCTGATTCCGCTGATCGCCGTGCCGGTCTCGCTGCTGACGACTTTCTGCGTGTTTCCCCTGTTGGGCTTCACTCTGAATACGATTTCCCTGTTGGGCATGGTGCTGGCCATCGGCCTAGTGGTGGACGACGCCATTGTGGTTGTCGAGGCCGTACAGGAACATTTGGACAAAGGGCTTTCCCCCCGCATGGCCGCCTTTGCCGCCATGCAGGAAGTTTCCGGACCCGTGATCGCCATCGCGCTGGTGCTGGCGGCGGTCTTCCTGCCGTCTCTGATGCTGGAGGGCATCACGGGCACGCTCTTCAAGCAGTTCGCCATCACGATCGCCATTTCGATGCTCGTCTCGGCGTTCAACGCCCTGACGCTCTCCCCGGCTCTGTGCGCGCTGCTGCTCAGAAAATCCGAGGAAAACCAATCCTCGCTCCCGGCTCGCCTTGCGATCTGCGTTCTGGGGTTGGCGGGCTTGGCCGCCATGTGGCACTTCGGATACCTGGGCGTCAAGATGGCCGCGGGGTGCGGAATCGGTCTGATTTTCTTCACGTTCTGTTCCGGTTGGTTCTTCCCGCTGTTCAACCGCGCTTACAAGAGGACGGCCAACGGATACGTCCGGGTTTGCGGGGGGCTCGCCCGCAGGCTGTTCATCTCGATCCCCCTGCTGCTTCTGTTCTGGGCGGCGATAGTGCCGGTTTCCAAAAAGGTGCCGGGCGCGTTCCTGCCGGACGAGGATCAGGGCTTTCTTCTCGCCGCTCTCATTCTGAAGGACAACACCTCGCTGCAGGTGGCCTACGAAGAGGACAAGAAGTTTGAGGCGGCTCTGATGGACGATTCGGTGAAAAACCTCACGACGGTGGTGGGCATCAACATCCTCAACAGCGTGCAGACGCCCAGTGCCTGTATCGCCTTCGTGGAGCTGAAGGACTGGAAGCAGCGCCCCCAGACTTCGAAGGAGATCGCCCGGAAATTGCAGGGGCAGCTGGCGCAGGCGGGGTTGGACGCGGCGCTGGCTCTCGTGATGGAACCGCCGGCCATTCCCGGCGTGGGAACGTCCAACGGCGTCACCATGGTGCTGGAAGATCTCGAAGGGCAGGGGGTGCAGTATCTCTATCAGCAGGTGGAGGCGTTCAAGGCCGCCGCCGAGAAGCGCCCGGAGATCGCCTCGGCGACGCATATGATGATGGCGAACGTGCTCCAGAAGTATCTCGTGCTCGACAAGGAAAAATGCAAGTTCCACAAGGTGGACATCAATGTGGCCAACGGTATTCTCTCCGCCTACAACGGTTCCTCCTTCGTGAACTATTTCAATGCCTTCGGCCAGCAGTGGCAGGTCTACATCCAGGCGCGGGGCGAAGACCGCACGGATCTTGAAAAGATGGACGGCTTCTTCGTGACCAACAGCGAAGGCGAGCGCGTGCCCCTCTCGTCTCTCGTGAATATTGATGAGATCTATGATACCGAGTTCGTGATGCATCACAACATCTACAATTCGGCGAAATTCAATGTCCGCGTGGCGGAGGGATACTCCACCCAGCAGGCCATGGACGCCTTGCAGGAGGTTTTCAGGGAAACGATGGATCCCTCCAAGGTGGGCATGGATTATGAAGACATGAGCTTCCAGGAACACAAGGTGCGCAACAGTACGGGGCTGGGCACCATCTTCACTATGTCGGCCATTTTCGCCTTTCTCGTGCTTGTGGCGCTGTATGAGAAGTGGACGCTGCCGCTGTCCGTCTTCCTCACGGTGCCCATTGCCGTGCTCGGCGCCTACCTCGGTCTGGCCTTCAAGCACATGGAGCTGACGCTCTATGCGCAGATCGGCCTCGTGATGCTCGTGGGGCTTGCGGCCAAGAACGCCATTCTGATCGTCGAGTTCGCCAATCTCGAAATGCAGCGGGGCAAAGGGCTCATGGAAGCCACTCTGTCGGCGGCCCGGCTGAGGCTGCGCCCGATTCTGATGACCTCGTTCGCCTTCATTCTGGGCTGTCTGCCGCTCGTCGTCTCTTCGGGGTCGGGTGCGCTTGCCCGCCAAGCCATCGGCACCGTGGTGGTGGCCGGCATGAGCGTGGCCACGATTGTGGGCGTCTTCCTGATTCCCTGTTCGTATGTGTTGATCATGCGGCTCTTCCGTATCAAATTCTCCCTGAACGAGCTCAAGGAAGATCCGGACGAAGCCGCCGCGCGCGAATATCTCGCCGCCCATAAGAACGATACGCGCGAATAAGGAAAAAGACAGAAAAAGGCGTAAGACCCGCCTTGCCGCTCTTCCCGCGGGCGGCAGGGCGTTTTCGCTGTTTCTCTCCGCGTTATTTTGCCGCGGCGCCTGCCGTTTTTGCGCCGGGTATTGACGTGCCGGGCGGCCGCATTGCTCGGGAAACGGGCGTGGACGCGGAGACGGCTCCGCCTTTTCAGAGCGGGGGAGAGGAAGCGGGTCAGTTTTCTTTCAGCCAGGCGGCGAAACGTTCCGCCCAGCGTCTGGAGATGCCGGGCAGGGCGGCGAAGTCTTCCGGGGATTTGGTGCGCAGGGCGTTCACTGTCTTGAAGCGGGCGAGAAGGAGCTCCTTGCGTTTCTGAGTCATGCCGGGGAAGGCGTCCAGGCGGCTTTCGCGCACGCGGCGGCGCGTGAGCAGCTCGTTGTAGTTGTTGGCAAAGCGGTGGGCTTCATCGCGGATGCGCTGCATGAGCTTGAGCGCGCCCGTTTCATGGCCGAGCCGCAGGGGATCGCTCCGATGGGGAAAATAGATTTCCTCGTTTTGTTTGGCGAGGCCGATGAGCGGTATGTCTGCCAGTCCCACCCCGGCGAGCTCCTCGAGAGCCGCGCTGATCTGTCCTTTGCCTCCGTCCACCACGACGAGATCGGGCACGGTGATGGGAGCTTTGCCTTCGAGGCTCAATCGCTTGAGCCACTCATAGGCGCCCATGCCCTCCGGTTTGGCGTGAAGCGCCTCGCTCTCGCGGAGAATGCGCGCATAGCGCCGCCGGATCACCTCGTTCATCGAGGCAAAGTCGTTTTGTCCCTCCACTCCGCGGATGCGGTAACGGCGATAGGCGGCGTTGTCCGGGCGGCCATTGGTGAAGCGCACCATGGAGGCTACGATGTGATTGGAGGAGAGATTCGAAATGTCAAAACATTCCATTATCACGGGCGGTTTGGGCAGACCAAGCGCCCGGGCGAGGTCGGCAAGGTCTTCGTCCGGGCGCACGGTGCCGGGCAGGTCGGGCGCGGCCTTGGTGAACCGGCGGGCCGGTTCGAACGTTTTGCGGAGATTTTCCAAGGCGTCGCGCAGGCGGGCCGCTCTCTCGAAATCGAGGGATTCCGCGGCGGCCCGCATCTCATCCCCGAGTTCGCCGAGGAATTCCCGGCGGCCTTTGCCCTGCAGCAGCTGCACGGCGGTTTCGAACTGTGTGCGGTATTCCCCGGCGGAGATGCGCCCCACGCAGGGAGCCGAGCAGTATTGAATGACGTCGGCATGACAATGTTTGTATTCCTCTTCGCCGGGCCGGCGGAAGGGACAGGTGCGCAGGCGGAAGCGGCGGTTGATCCACTCCAGCGTCTCACGCAGGGCCGATGCGTGGGCAAACGGGCCGAAGTAGCGCGCGCCGTCATTTTTGCGCAGGCGCACGAGAGAGAGGCGCGGCAGGGGGTCGCCCGTCGGCGCCCTCAGCAGAAAGAACCGCTTGTCGTCGCGGAACTGCACGTTGTAGCGCGGGCGGTACTCTTTGATATATTTCTGCTCAAGCAGCAGAGCCTCCTGATCGCTGCGCGTTTCGTAGTAGTCGAACGAGGCGATGCTGGCGATGAGGGCGCGGGTTTTGTGGTTTTCGAGCGTTTGGCGGGTAGGGGAGAAATAGTTGGACAAACGCCGCTTCAGATCCTTGGCCTTGCCCACGTAGACGACGCTTCCGGAGCTGTCTTTCATCAAATAGACGCCCGGCCGATGCGGGGCTGCCCTCCATTGCTCCTTGAGAGACGGCTTTTCCATGGATGCGGCGGCGGGATCAGTCCACAAGCACTTCCCGAGGGCGGTTGGCGCCGTCCGCCGGGGAGACAATGCCGCGCTGCTCCATCAGTTCGAGCATGCGGGCGGCGCGGCCGTATCCGATGCGCAGTCTCCTCTGCAGAAATGATGTGCTGGCCTTGCGCTCCAAGATGACCGCTTCGATGCATTTCTGTAAAAGCTCGGCGTCTTCGGCGCTCAGGCTTCCAGAGGCGGCCCCGCCGCTTTCATCTTCCACGGCCTGTTGTACATCTTCCTGGAAGTCCTGCGCCGCCTGGCGGGCGCAGTGAGCCACGAGAGCTTCCACCTCCTCGTCGGAAATGAAGGCGCCTTGTGCGCGCTCCAGCTTGCTGAGCCCGGGAGGCAGGTAGAGCAGATCGCCTTTGCCCACGAGCTTTTCCGCCCCCGGGCTGTCGAGGATGATGCGGCTGTCGAGAGCGCTTGATACCTGGAAGGCTATGCGCGAGGGAATGTTGGCCTTGATCATGCCCGTCACGACGTCCGAGCGGGGCGTCTGCGTGGCCACGATCAGATGGATGCCGGCCGCGCGCGCTTTCTGGGTGAGGCGGGCGATATAGGTCTCGAGATCCTCTTTGACCATCATCATCAAATCGGCAAGTTCGTCGATGATGATGACCAGGTAGGGGATGCGGTCGGGCAAATCGTCCGCGTCGGGAGGCGGCTCGTTCAGAGGTTCCTCGCCGTCTTCCGCGGGTTCGGGATCTTCCCCCTGGCTTTCGAGTTCGCGGGCGATGCGGTCAGCCTTTTCATAGTCCGGCGGCGTGTCTTCTTCCTGAGGCGGCTGCGGTTTGTCGGGCGGACGGTTGTTGAACGATTCGAAATTGCGTACTCCCACTTGCGCAAACATGCTGTAGCGTTTCTCCATTTCGTTGACCGCCCAGCGCAAGGCGCCGATCACCTTGCGCGGATCGGTCACCACGGGCACGATCAGATGCGGCAGTCTGCGATAGGGCTGCATTTCCACCACCTTGGGATCCACCAGAATGAGCTTCAGCTCATCCGGGCGGAAACGGTAGAGCATTGAGGCGATCATGCTGTTGATGCATACCGATTTGCCCGAGCCCGTGGTGCCGGCCACCAGAAGGTGCGGCATGGCGGCGAGATCGCCGATTACGGTGTTGCCGTAGACGTCTTTCCCCAAGGCCACGGGAATTTTCTTCTTGGGTGAGCGGAAGGCGGGATCCTCGAGCAATTCCCGGAGGGTGACCATCACCTTGTTCTTGTTGGCGATTTCAATGCCTACGGTGTCTTTGCCGGGAATCGGTGCGAGTATATTGATGCGTTCGGCTTTCGTGGCGCGGGCAATGTCCTTTTCTACGGCCGTGATGCGGTTGACTCGCAGCCCTTTGGCCGGGTAGACCTCATAACGGGTGATCGTCGGGCCGCGGGTGATGTCCCCGGCGGTCACTTCCACGCCGAAGGAAGAGAGCGTCTCGATGATCGTGCTCTGGGTGTTCTGCAGCCGCGTTTTGTCTTCCTCGCTCAGTCTCCCCGCGTTTTCTTCGCTGTGGAGGAGGCCGATCGGGGGGAATTCATAATCTGCCGCTCCGTTTTCCTTCTCTTCCGGCTCGGCGAAAGGAGGCGCGGGAACCGGGGAGGGCGGTTTGCGCGTTTGCTGTCCGTCGATGATCCGGGGCCCCGTTTTCCCCTTGGCCGCCGATGCGGCCGGAGTATCCGTTTCTCCTTTCATGATGGCCTCCTCAATGGGGTTGAGCAGCTCTTCCAACGGGTCTCCCGTTCTTCGCGCGCCGCTTTTCCTGTTTTCAGATCTGCCCTTGGCGGCGGGGCGAGTCTGTTTCTGTTCGGGGGGGGGATTCTGCAGAATCTGGAAACCGGCGCTGGTTCGCTCCCCCTCTTGCTGGGAGGCTATGTTCTCCCAGGCGTGGGCGAGTTCCCTCTTCCGGCGTTCGGTTTTTGTCCGCCGGCGTTCATGGCGGGCCGTTCTCCATCTGCGGAGCTCCCGCGCGAGCCCCCGCGCCGCGCCGAGGGGCGTCGTCCCCACAAAATAGATGAGAGATACCGAATATCCCGTCAGCGCGATTGCAAGTGAAACCGCGCGGTTCGTCAGCATGACGAAAAGCACGGGGCCGAAGAGATTGCCGAGACACCCCCCCGCGGTGTATATCTGCATGTATTTGCTCCATTCGGTCAGCGCCCACTCTTGAACGCTCAGAGCCATGCAGGCAAATATCATCATGCCTCCGGCGGAAATCCAGAGCGTTCGGGGAGAACTCTGCGGACAGGCGAAACGGCGGCAGCCGATGCGGATCAGCAGAGCCGCCAGCAGCCATGCGCCGCCGCCAAACAGAAAGTAAAACAGAGACGCCGCGTAAAGCCCCACGGCTCCCAGGTAATTTGAACACCCTTCCACCGGGCCGGCGAGTCCCCGCTTCTCCCAGTCGTTGAGAAGACTCCAGCCCACCTCTTCCGGCCTGTGGGAAAACAGAGCCAGAACGAGCGCCGCCCCCCCCAGCACCAGCAGGGCACCCAGAACACGCCCCTCCCACCGCGGTCTCGTATCGCCGCATTCGCGAGAAAATTCTTCCAAAGGGGGCATGGGCAAATTTTACCTTCGCCTTCCGTGCTCCGCAAGGGCAAATTGAGTAATGAAACGGCGGAAGGCTCGAGCGGCGTTTCCCTTCCTGCGGGAAGCCGGCTGGAGAATCGCGGCAGGGCGGGAGGTGCGCTACTTGTTCTTGAATAATTTTCCCAGCGCGTTGGCACCCTTGAGTGCGCCGCGCATGGCCGTGCTCCTGATGCCGGAGCCCATGAGCGCACTCATGTCGGGCAGTCCTCCCTCCGCGCCTTTCATGCCGCCCGCCATCTGCTTCATCATCGCGCCCATTTTCCCCTTGCCGGACATCATTTTCTTCATCTCATGGAAATTCTTGATGAGCTTGTTGACTTCCACCAGCGGGCGCCCCGAACCTGAGGCAATCCGCCGGCGTCGCGACGGATTCAGAAGAAGCGGGTTGACCCGTTCCTTGGCAGTCATGGAAAGAATGATGGCCTCCATATGCGTGATGCGTTTGCCGTCAAGGGCGGAAGATGGGATTTGCCTCTTGATTTTGTTGAATCCCGGGATGAGCCCCAGTACGCCTTCCAGGGGGCCCAGGTTCTGCATCATGCGCATTTGATCGAGAAAATCATTGAAGTTGAATTGACCGGAGATCATGCGCGAGGCGGATTTCACCGCCTGTTCCTGATCGATGCGGGCCGCCGCGTGCTCCACGAGCCCCACGATGTCGCCCATGCCGAGAATCCGGTCAGCCATGCGGTCGGGTACGAATGGGCCGAACTGGTCGAGCTTCTCGCCTTCTCCGGCAAATTTGACGGGTTTGCCGATGACGGAGCGCATGGAAAGGGCGGCGCCGCCGCGCGCGTCGCCGTCGAGTTTCGTCATCACGATGCCGGTAATGGATACGGCCTCATCGAAGGCCCGGGCCACCTGCACCGCCTGTTGGCCTGTGGCGGCGTCGACTACGAGCAGGGATTCGCGGGGCTGAAGGAAATCTTTCAGCCTTTTGAGCTCGGCAATGAGGCTGGAATCCACTTCCTGTCGGCCGGCCGTGTCGAAAATCATCAAGGTGCCGTTTTGGGTCTTGCTCCACTCAAGAGCTTCGCGCGCCGCGCACACCACGTCCTTTTCGCCGGGAGAGGGAGTGTAGACGGGCACATCGATCTGCTTGGCCAGTGCGGCCAGCTGATCGACGGCGGCCGGCCGCGCAAGATCGCAGGCCGCGAGCAGAGGGCGGCGCCCCTCCTGCTTCAGCCGGAGGGCGAGTTTGGCGCTGGTGGTCGTCTTGCCCGCGCCGTTGAGACCCACGATCAGGATGCGGGCGGGATCCGTCAAATCCAGGGGAGCGACGCCGCCGCCGAGCAGGGCGGCTATCTCGTCGCGGAAAATTTTGACGATCTGCTCGCCGGGCTTGATGGACCTGATCACCTCCGTGCCCATTGCCTTTTCCTTCACCCGGGCGATGAATTCGCGGGCGACGCCGTATTCCACATCGGCTTCGAGCAGTGCGAGGCGGATCTCCTTTAAAGCATCGGCAATGTTTTTTTCCGAGATTTTCCCGAGACCTCGGAGGCGGCGGAATGTATTGTCCAGTTTGTCGGCGAGAAATGAAAACATATGCTTTCCCCGAGCTTACAAAACGCCGGCCGTGAAGTCAAAGCGAAATTGCGCATGCCGTGCGTGAGCTTCTTCCGGCGCGGCGTCCCGCCCCCTCGTGATCGGCTGCGTTGGAAAAGGCGTGGCCGGGCGCGTGCCGCCTTTTCCTTCCCCGAGATTTTCTCCTTGTCTGAAAATGGGTATTGGGTAAACTTGCTTGCGGTATGACCGAATGGAATCTCTCGGAATGGCGCAACCAGGCCCGCACGGCGGGATGGGATGACAAGACGCTCGCGCTGAAGGCGGTAGATTTCGCGCAGCAGATCCTGCGCCGTTCCCAGGGCGCCATGACGCAGAAAGAGAAGCGCATGGGAGCCCGAATGGAACGGTTGATGGACGACGCCCGCGGCAAAGAGCTGACTCTGGCGTTGATGGATCGCTTTTTCCGTGCAGAGGATCCTGTGAGGCGGGCGGAGCAGTTCCGGCATCTGGCGCAGGCTTGCGGCGTTCCGAAATATCTCCCGCCTCTGAAGAGGGCTCTTTTCCGCGCGGAGTTGCTGTTGTCGAAACGATTTCCAAAGATGGCGGCCGGAGGCGTCGAACGCTGGCTGCGGGCGGAAGGAGCTGCGGCGGTTCTTTCCGCGGAGAAGTCCGGATTGCGCAGATATGCCAGAAGGCGCGGGAAGGAGGGGGTGCGGCTCAATTTCAATCAGCCGGGCGGCGCCGTGCTCGGCGAGGATGAGGCGAAACGCCGTCTGGAGGGAGTTCTGGCTCTTCTGGAGGATCCGGCCGGAGACGGCGTATCGGTCAAGCTCTCATCCATTTGCAGCCGGATCCGGATGACGGCCTTCGAAGAGACCTTGGCCAGGGCGCAGGAGTGCCTGCGGATCCTGTTCCGCGCCGCGCAGAAGTGCCGCTCCCGTGCGGCGGATGGCGGCGAGAGCCCCAAATTCATCAATCTCGACATGGATGAATACCGCGATCTGCATCTCACCTGCGAGGCTTTCAAACGCACGTTGATGGAGGAGGAATTCCTGCATCTGCGTGCGGGAATTGCCCTGCAGGCCTATCTGCCCGATGCGTGGGAACAGCAGATGGCGCTGTGCGCCTGGGCGAAGGAACGGGCGGAGAAAGGCGGCGCATCGATCAGGCTTCGCCTCGTGAAGGGGGCGAATCTCGCCATGGAACAGGTGGAGGCGTCACTGCGCGGCTGGCCCCAGGCGCCCTATCTCACCAAGGCCGAAACGGACGCCAACTACAAGCGCATGCTGCACTGCGGCCTCATGCCGGAGAACGCCCGTTTTGTACAACTGGGCGTGGCTTCGCACAATCTTTTCGATTTCAGCTATGCGCTTCTGCTCTCCGAGCGCGGGGGCGCGTCGGAATACGTGGAGTTTGAAATGCTCGAGGGCATGGCCGGCCAACAAGTCCGCGCCATCGCGGAAGAAGGCGTCCCCCTGCTCCTTTATGTTCCCGTGGCCTCCCGCCGGGATTTTCCCCATGCCGTTTCCTATCTCGTGCGGCGGCTGGATGAAAGTACGCGCTTGGAAAATTTTCTGCATGACTCGTTCGGCATGACTTCGAGTTCGCCCGGATGGGCCGCTCAGAAGAAACGCTTTCTCGCTTCCTGCAGCCGTCGCGCGGAAGTCTCGCGGAGTCCTCGCCGCGCCCAGAACCGCGCCGCCGAAAAGAACGAACCGGCTCCGGCGGATGAAGATTTCGCCAACGAGCCCGATACGGATTGGTGCCTGCCCGCCAATCGCGAATGGATTGCGAAGATTATTGCCGATGAGGGGAATCGTCTGCTCCCCACTTTGCCGCTTGTGATCGGGGGGCGTGAGGCGGAGTCTCCGTTGAACGGGGTGGGGAGGGATCCCTCTCTGCCGGAACACGCTTCTTATCATTTTTCTTATGCCACTTTTGAAGACGTGGATACCGCTCTCGGCTGCGCCTGCGCCGCCGCGGCCGGCTGGGGAGCCAAAAGTCTTTCGGAAAGGGGGGATGTGATCCGCCGTGCCGGCGCCAATCTCGCCGATCATCGGGGCGAGCTCATTGCCGCCATGCTGCGCGATACGGCGAAAACCATCCCCGAAGCCGATGCGGAGGTGAGCGGCGCCATCGACTTTTGCCGTTACTACAGCAAGGGCTTGAACCGCCCGGGTATGGACGACGGCGTGGAGTTCACGCCCAGGGGGGTGATTTGCGCGGCGTCGTCATGGAGGAGCCCCTGCGCCATTCCCTGTGAAGGTATCGCCTCGGCGCTCATGGCCGGAAACGCCGTGCTTTTCAAGCCGTCTCCGCAGGCGGTTCTGGTGGCGTGGACTCTGGTGCAGCGCTTTTGGGAGGCGGGCGTGCCGAAGGAGGTGCTGCAGTTCATCCCTGTGCTGCCGAATGAAATCGGGCGTAAACTGCTTTCTTCTCCAAAGATCGACGCCGTAGTCCTGGCGGGATCCTATGCCGCGGCCCGCCTCTTTCAGGAGTGGAATCCCAACCGCCCCGTCTTTGCCGGAACCGGCGGGAAGGGCAGCGTCATCATCACGGCCATGGCTGATCTTGATCTCGCTGTGAGAGATCTCGTGACATCGGCATTCGGCCACTCGGGGCAGACATGCCCGGCCGCCGGCCTGGCCATTCTCGAAGCCCCGGTATACGACGACCCCGCGTTCCTGAACCGGCTGAAGGACGCCGTGAGCACTCTCAAGGCAGGCAGCGCGTGGAAGCCCGACACAGATGTCGCGCCGCTCACTCTCGAGCCTGGCGATGCCCTCATGCGGGGGCTCACACAGTTGGACGAGGGCGAGAGTTGGCTGCTGGAACCCAGGCGCAACGAAACCAATCCCCGCCTGTGGTCTCCGGGCATCCGCCTTGGCGTGAAGAGAGGGTCGTGGTTCCACAGGAACGAAAGTTCCGGCCCCGTGCTCGGCCTCATGCGCGCCGAGAATCTCGGCGAGGCCATTCTGATGCAGAATGACGGCGCCTTCGGGCTGACGGCCGGGATATTTTCGCTCGATGAGCGGGAAACCACACAATGGAAACAGGCCGTTCAGGCGGGAAATCTCTACATCAACCGCCCCGCCTCCGGCACCGTCGTGCGCCGTCAGCCTTTCGGCGGGTGGAAAAAATCCTCGGTCGGTCCGGGGCTGAAGTCCGGAGGCCCGAATTACCTCACCTTGTTCGGCCATTGGAAGGAAACGGCTCTTCCCCATGAGCGGGCCGTGGAATCGAAATCCATGGAGGCGCTCCGTTCCCGCCTCTGCAATCTCGTGCCGGACGCCGTCTCGCGCATTTCCGCGGCGGCGGGCTCCATGGATCGCTGGTGGAGGGATGAATTCGGCGTGGAACACGATCCGTCGGCCTGCCTGGGCGAACGCAATTCTTTCCGCTACCTGCCGGCGGAAACAGCCGTGCGCGTGGAGACCGGCATGAGCGACGCCGACCTGGCCATCATTCTGCTGGCGGCCCGGCGGACCGGCTGCCGAATGCTTTTGAGCCTGGCGGTCGAGCCTTCCTGGTTCTCCTCCCCCTCTCTTCTGCCCGATACCGTCACGGTGGTGAAGGAGACCCGCGGCCAATTTGCCGCCCATTTTCCGGAATGGGCCGGGCGGGATATGCTGGTGCGCGACATTGCGTCTGACGAGGAAACGCGCCGAAAAGCCCAAAGCGTGAATCTGCGTCTGATCGAAGCGCCCGTGCTGGCCAACGCCCGGCTCGAATTGCTGCACTATCTGCGCGAACAGACCATATCGGAGACTGTCCATCGATATGGGGTGCTCTATCGACATAGCTCAATATGACCGGCAGGCTCCCGCAGGCGCGCATGGCGGCATGAGGGCGGGCTGCTGCTCTCGGGCGGCGTCTTCTTTCCCGCACCTCCCGTGCCGGAGAGCCCGGGCTCGGGAATTCCCCGAATCCCGTTCAGAAGACATTGATAGAAACGGAAGGGCATGTGAAAGTTTCGAAAAAAAAGAATCGACATGCGCCCTCTCTCTGTGGCAGAATAGGCCGACTTATGGAAAAAACGCTTTTCCAGAAAATAGCTGATGGGGAGATCCCATCGCAGATCGTCTATGCCGACGGCCAGTGCGTGTGCTTTCGCGACGTTTCGCCGCAGGCGCCCGTGCATCTTCTGCTGGTTCCCCGCAAACCGATTCCCCGGATAGAACAGGCGTCGGAGGAAGATGCCGCACTGTTGGGGCACCTGATGTTGTGCGTGGGGTTGATCGCGCGCCAAGAAGGACTGGCGGAGAATGGATTCCGTGTCGTCATCAATAATGGCCCCGCCGCCGGGGAGGCTGTGCCGCACCTGCACCTCCATATTCTCGGGGGACGTTCTCTGCAATGGCCCCCGGGTTAATGAGGCGGTGTCGGGCGTCTGAACGGCCGGGCGGCTCTTATCGGCGAAAACCTGCTTGAGAAACAGGGGAATCCCATCGTGTCGAACGTGGAAAAACCGGCCGTGATCGGCCATGAGTGGATTAACCTTCATACCGTGGAGGTTCTGCTCCCGCATGTCAAATTCCGCCTTGATTTTCTGAACAAGGGGGTGGTGCGCTGCCGCTACGTGATTGGGGCGGTGTTTGAGAGCGAACCCAGCTATGGAGTCTCTCCTGAGTTCGTGCCCAACTACGAGAGCCTGGAGGAAGAAGACGCTCCCGAGGCGCTGACTGTCCGCACTTCCCGATTGATTGTGCGCGTTCGCAAGGAAGACGGAGGAATCGAGTTTCTGGAACGCGGGGACGGGGCGGCTCTCTGCCTTGATGCCGAAGGCATGGGGAGCAAACTGGATGAAATGACGGGCAACAATCGCGTGTGGGTAAGCAAGCACATGCCGAAGGACGCCCACATTTTCGGCTTGGGCGACAAGCCTTGCGCACTCAACCTTCGAGGCCGCCGCCTTGAAATGTGGGGGGCGGATCACTACGCCTTCAAGCCGGATTCCGACCCACTCTACAAAAACATTCCGTTTTTTTTAGTGCTGAATGGAGGGAGGCAGTACGGCATCTTCTTCGACAACACCATGCGCACATATTTCGATTTCGGTGTGATGGATCCCCGGCGCCTGATTTTTGGAGCCGACGGGGGAGCGCTGGATTATTATTTCATCTGCGGACGGAACGCCATCGATACTGTGAGCCTTTACACGAAGCTTTCGGGATTGCCGGAGATGCCGCCGATGTGGTCTCTGGGCTATCATCAGTCCAAATGGAGCTACTACCCTGAAGCCGAGGTGACCGAGGTGGTCGAGAAACTGCGCAGGGGGCGCTTCCCCTGTGACGCCGTTCATTTGGATATTCACCATATGAAGGGATACCAGGCGCTGACGTGGGATCGCGAGAAGTTCCCGGATCCCCCCGCGATGATTCAGCGTCTCGGTGAACGAGGCGTCAAGGTAGTGACCATCATTGATCCCGGCATCAAGATCAATCCGGACAACTACGTCTGGCGATCAGGAATGGAGAAGAATGTCTATTGCCGGCGTCACGACGGTGTTCTGCTCGAGGGGCTCGTGTGGCCGGGGCTCTGTACGTTCCCCGATTTTACCGCGCCCCGTACACGCCGGTGGTGGGCTGAGCTCTTTGAACGCCAGATTGCGCAGTATGGCGTGCGCGGCATCTGGGCAGACATGAATGAGCCCGTCATGTTTCCGGACCGCACTTTCCCCGGCGATACGCGCCATGATTACGACGGATATTCCTGCTCGCATCTCAAGGCGCACAACGTCTACGGGCATTGTATGGCCTGGGCCACGCGCATGGGTATGGAGCGCTTTGCCCCGGCGCACCGTCCTTTCGTGCTTTCCCGTTCCGGCTATGCGGGCATGCAGCGTTATGCCGCTACGTGGACGGGCGATTGCTGTTCAGACTGGGAAAGCCTCAAGATGGCCAATCTTCAATGCCAGCGCATGGCATTGTCGGGCGTTTCCTTCTGCGGGGCTGACGCCGGGGGGTTCCTCGGGCATCCCACGCCCGAGCTCTTCTGCCGCTGGATGCAGTTGGCCGCTTTTCAGGTCTTTTTCCGCAATCATACCTCCGGCGAATACGGCGGGCAGGAACCATGGGTCTTCGGCGAGGAAATTGCCGGCTGCGTGCGCCGCGCCATGGAGGCCCGCTACAAGCTTCTGCCCTATTTCTATACACAATTTTTCCGCTACGCGAGGAACGGCACGCCCATCATCCGCTCTCTGCCGCTCCAGTGCGATACCAATGTGGACACTTACTGGCGCAGCTCGGAATACTTTCTCGGAGATCATCTTTACGTGGTGCCTATTCATCATCCGGGAGAAACGGGGAGATTCATCTATGTGCCGGACGGGCAATGGTATTCATTATGGGACGATTCCCCCGTGCCCGCTTCGTCGGCAGAAACGTGGGCGGAGGCTCCCTTGGAACACATCCCCGTTTTCGTGCGGGGAGGGGCGGTTATTCCCCGCTGGCCCGTCCAGCAATACGTCGGCGAACAGGAGCATCCTCCCGTCACATTCGATCTCTGGTGGGCTCCCGACGCCGAGGTGATCAGTCATTTCTACATCGACGCGCTCGATGGCTACGGATACAAGCAGGGGGATTATCGCTTCTGCGTATTCCATTATACCGCGGGTGGCAATCACATGGAACTCATTCGACGGGATATCGGGAACCGCCCCTGTTCCTGCCGAAATGTTTTTCTCGCTCTTCACGCTCTGCCGGAACAGGCGGGCTCCCTCAGCCTGAAGATTGACGGCGAGCCTTGTCCCTTTCCTCCCGGAGAAGACGGGGTCCGAAGGGTGAAAGTACCGGCTCTTTTCCGCCGCATTGAATTGTCCTTCGACAAAACAGAGCCGGGAGCTCTGTAGACCGCGCCCGGCTCTGTCCGCCGTTATGTTTTTTATCGGGATCCCGCCATTAAAGCGACAGCGTGTAGGCGGAGAGAGCCCCGATGGCGTCGCCGATGGCTCGAAGCTGCGCGCTGGAGACGGGTTTATCGGTCTTGAGCACGGCGAGAGCCTCTCCGGTGGCATGATCAATGGGAGCAACAATGTTGTCGATATTGATGCCCGCCGTCGCGAGGGCGTTGCCGATTTGAGCAATGACGCCGGGGCGATCCGCATAGCGCAGAAAGAGGGTGTTCCCCTTCAGGCTGGAATAGAGACCGTGGAAGTTATCCACGCGGGACACCATGGGCACGCCTTCGGCGACGAGGCCGCGCACGCTGGTGACAGTCTGGACGCCGTCTTTTTCGGTGAAGAAATCGAGTGTGATGGAGTCTTCGTAAGGTTTGTCGTCCATGGGCTCGCGCGCTTTGAAGAAAATGCCGCGTTCGCGCAGCGATGCGTCTGCGGCGGCCGGCATGAGACCTTTTTCCGCATCGGGCAGCGCGCCTTCGAGAATGGGCGGTGTGAACCATTTGCGGTAAGTGCGCAGGTTGCCGTAAAAAGTGCAGTCGATGCGGCGCAGGGGATTGCCGCCGGATGCTTTGCGGCAGAGAGCGCTGAGCATCATGGCAAGATGCAGATGTGCGGCGTTGAGCCCTTCCGGACGTTCCCCGTTGACCACGCAGGAGGTGTCTCCGTCGGCAAAGTAGGCTGTCATCTGACTGGCGGCGCGGCGCGCAGCCAGGGTATTGGCTTCAAGTGTGCTGGCGCCGAGATGGGGCAGGATGAGATCCGCAACCGGTGCGGAAGGCTTTTCTCCCGCGGCGTCCTTCGGGTGCACATCGGTGAGGTACATGATGCGCTTGCCCTTTGCCTTGGCGGCGGCGAGGGCTTCTTCGTCCACCACGCCGTAGCGGGCGCAGTTCACGAGTACGGCTCCATCCTTCATGAGATTGATGAGGTCGGCGTTGATCATGTTTTTCGTGGCGGGGCCGCCGGGCACGTGCAGGGAGATGATGTCGGACGACGAGAAAATCTCTTCCAGGCTGACGGGAGCGACGCCGATATTGACGGCACGCTGGCGCGCGAGGAAGTGATCATAGCCCAGAAGGGTAGGCTCGAAACCCTGCAGTCTCTTCACGAGCAGCCGCCCTATATTGCCCAGGCCGATGATGCCCACCGTCTTGCGGGTGAGCTCCCGTCCCATGTAGCGCTTCTTTTCCCAGAGACCTGCGCGCGTGGTGCGGTCGGCGTCGACGAGGTGGCGATAGGCGGACAGCACCATGGCAATCACTTCTTCGGCGACGGCGTTGGAGTTGGCGCCGGGGGTGTTCATCACATCTACGCTCTTTTTGCGGGCGTAGACGATGTCAATGTTGTCGTAGCCGGCGCCCGCACGGATGATGAGCTTGAGGGAGGGCAGCGCGTCGATGATTGCCGGCGTCACCTTTTCACTGCGCACGATGAGGCCGACGGTGTCCGGGTGCTGGGCGGCTTGTTCGGCAAGCGGCGTATCGGCGTCTTGCACGACGTCGTAGCCGGCGGCTCTCAGTGTATCAGCCGCCGCGGATTCGAGCTTGGTGGGAATTAAAATAGTTTTCATGGATAAAGAGGAGAGTTAGCGTTCAATGGTATGGATGAAAAGGCCGCTGCGCAGCTTCGGTTCGAACCAGGTGGATTTCGGCGGCATGATCTTGTTGTCGTCGGCCACCCGGAAAAGGTCGTCCATCGTGACGGGATAGAGCGAGAAGGCGGCAGCCATTCCTTCATGGCAGCGTCGCTCAAGCTCTTCCAAGCCGCGGATGCCGCCGATGAAGTCAATGCGGTCGCTCGTGCGCGGATCATCGATGCCGAGCACGGGGCCGAGCAGGTTATTCTGCAGAATGGAGCAGTCGAGCCCCGCGATGGGATCCGTTTCGGGGAAAGTGCCGGGCCGCGCCTCAAGAAAATACCATCTGCCTTCCAAGTACATGCCGAATTCGTGCTTGCGGCGGGGCGGGCAGGGCGCTCCGGCCGGAGCGTCGGTCACGCGAAAGGATCGCCCGATGCGCTCGAGAAAAGACTGCGGGGTAAGCCCGCCGAGATCCCGCACGACGCGGTTGTAGTCCATGATGAAAAGATCCTCATCGCAGAAGGCCACGGCCATGAGATAGTTGAATTCCTCTTCTCCGGTGCGGTTCGGATGCTTTTCGCGCCGTTTGGCCGAAACGGCCGCGCTGGAAGCTGTGCGGTGGTGCCCGTCTGCAATGTAGAGAGCGTCGAGTTCGGCGAAGCCCTGCCGCAGAGCATGGATGGCCGAAGAATCGTCCACCGGCCATACAATGTGCGTGACGCCGTCTTCTGTGCGGAAATCACAGGCGGGCTTGTGGAACTTGATCCATTCGCGGACCGTGCGGTCAATGCCCGCATGCTTGCGGAAGGCGAGAAAAACGGGTTCCGTTTGCGCGGAGCATGCGTCGAAATGCATGATGCGGTCGAGTTCCTTTTCCTTGCGGGTGAGCTCGTGACGCTTGATGGTGCCGTTCAGGTATTCATCCACCGAGGCGCACCCCACAATGCCTGTCTGCACCCGGCCGTTCATGATTTGGCGATAGATGTAGTAGCAGGGTGAAGGATCTCGTACAAGCGTGCCGTTTTGCACGAAACGTTCGAGATTTTCCCTCGCCTTGGCGTAGGTCTTCGGTTCGTGGATTTCTTCTTCGCTGGTGTCGATATCCGAGCGGCAGACATGCAGAAAGGATGAAGCGTTGCCTTCCGCCATCCGGCAGGCTTCATCGTGGTTCATCACGTCATAGGGGGGGCATGAAACCTGTTCCGCCAGATTGGAGGGCGGACGCAGGGCGGCAAATGGACGGAAAGTGGCCATGTCAGTGAGTGGTTTGAGTGGATCGAGTCAACCCATCCGGGGGATTCTGCGGACAGAGGCGCCGATGGAGGGGCAGCGGACTCGGTTCTTGCGGAAGCGACGCACCGCTGCCCCGAGAGGCGTCAGAGATGCAGGATCTCCTGGATGTTCGAGGTGACGGCCTTCATGTCGTCCATCGTGAGCTCGCCCATGTGGGCGATGCGGAAGGTCTTGTCTTTGAGTTCGCCGTAACCGTTGCCGATCTGCATGCCCCGTGCGATCAGCTCCTTGTTGAGTTCGCTCACGTTGATGTTCCGGGTATTGCCGATCACAGTGAGCGTCTTTGAAAGGTATTTCCGGTTCGGGAACACGGTGAAGTATTCATCGGCCCAGCTGCGGATGAAGCGGGCCATTTCCTCGTGGCGGGCGAAGCGGTTTTCGATGCCTTCCTGCAAGATCTTCTGCAGCTGCGCGTCCAGCGCGTACATGATCGTGAGGCAGGGGGTGGAAGTGTATTGATACGGCTTTTTTTGGATGAAGTCGTAAATCGTGCGGAGATCGAAGTAGAGCCCGCGGTTGGGTACGTCGGCCGTGCGCTCGTACGCTTTTTTCGAGAGTGTGCAGATGGCCATGCCGGGAGGCAGGGCGAGCGCCTTCTGGGTGGAGGTGATGAGCACGTCGATGCCCAGCTTGTCTGTCTCGATCTTCGAGCCGACGGCGGAGCTGACCGCATCCACGCACCAGACGACGTCCGGGTATTTCTTCATGACTTCGGCGATCTCTTCAACGGGATTCTGAATGCCGGTGGAAGTTTCGTTGTGCGTCACGCAGATGAGGTCGTACTTGCCGGTGGCAAGCGCCGAATCGACCATTTCGGGAGTAGTGGGCTGCCCCCAGTCGCTTTCGATGATGTCCGAAGGGACGCCGTTGGTCTGAGCCATCTTGAACCACTTCTTGCCGAAGGCGCCGATGGAGAATACGGCGGCGCGTTTTGCGGTGCAGGAACGCACGGCGCCTTCCATCAGGCCGGAGCCCGACGAGGTCGAAAGAAGTATTTCCTCTTTCGTGAAGAGCACTTCGCGGAGATTGTCGGAGATGCGGCGCTGAAGTTCGGTGGCCGCCTTGGTGCGGTGGCTCATCATAGGGGTGCTCAGCGTTTCGAGAATGTCGGGAGTGACGATTGTCGGACCAGGTATAAAAAGTTTGATAGCCATAATATAAAAAGGCAATTCCTGCCGCGGGCATTCTATCATGGCCGCAGCCGCAACGCGAGGATATTTTTCGAAAATTGAATGCGGCACCCGCATCGTCCGGTCTCGGAGAATGAAGGATTGCAATGGACGGGGTGAAGGAGTACGCTGGGCGCGTGAAGAGCCCGCTGATGCAGCGTCCCGTGGTGGCGTTGCTCAAGAAAGTTTCGCGCACGTTTTTCTTGAGCATGAATTATCTTCCCCGTGAAATGCGCGGCGCTGTGTGCGTGGCCTATCTGCTGGCGCGGGCCACGGATACCGTGGCTGACGCACGGGGCGTTCCCGAGGAGCGCCGCGGGGCGCTGCTCACCGTGATGAACGAGGCCGTCGGCGGCCGCCTCGGCTCTGAAGAGCTTCGCGGGCTCGCCGCGGAGTTGAAGGAGATGCGGGGTGTGGAGCATGCGGGGGAGCGGGAACTGCTTGCCTGCTTTGATGTATGCCTGGCCGCTCTCAACTCTCTGCCGGACGGCGTGCGTTCCCTCGCGCGGCGTGTGCTCGGGGAAATCATTGAGGGGCAGAGATGGGATATTATGTGGTTCCGCGATCACAGCCATGTGGCCGATGCGGAACAGACGCGTTTATATTGCTACCGGGTGGCCGGCTGTGTGGGCGAATTCTGGACGCGGCTGGGGCTTCTTGAGTTGGGAGACCGTTTTTCGGGAAGTGCGTCGGATGAGCTTCTCCGCTTGGGGATCCGCTATGGGCAGGGACTTCAAATGGTGAATATTATGCGTGATCTTGCCGAAGACGCTGAAAGGGGGCGCTGCTATTTGCCGGAAGGGGCTCGTGCGGAGACATGGCTGCGGATGGCGAGACAGTGCGTGAATGAAGGGCTCGATTATGCCTCGAAGCTGCGCGGCTGGCGTGTGCGCTTCGCGAGCGGATTGCCGGCGCGGCTGGCTCTGAAGACGCTCGACGCCATGAATGCCGCAAAGCATGCCGGGAACAGAAAGGTGAAAATCAGCCGTGGCAGTGTGTACTGCTCATGCTTTTCATGCCTTTTTGCCGCCGTGTTCGGGAGCCGCCGCTGAAATTGTCTCTCTCGACAGGAGCCTGCGTTCCCTTGCCTCGGCACGCGCCCGGCGGAAAAAACTTTGGAATTGATGCAGGCAGGCGTCTCTGAGCACGCCCCTCGTGACTTTACAGCGGTGATTGAGGGGCGGATTGGCTTCCAAAAGGTTGATCCAACCTCCCGCCGCGCCTCGCCGGGGGTCTCCGAGGCCGAACACCACGCGGTCGGGACGGCAGTGGACAATGGCGCCGGCGCACATGGGGCAGGGCTCTTTGGTGATGTAGATCGTGCAGCCTTCGAGCCGCCAATCTCCCAGTGCATTCTGAGCGTCGGTCAGCGCGAGCATTTCAGCGTGCGCGATGGCGTTTTTCAAGGTCTCCACCTGATTCCATCCACGCGCGATGACGCGCCCGTCCTTGACAATGACCGCCCCGCAGGGGACTTCATGATTGCGCAATGCTTTCTCCGCCTCGCGCAGAGCCTGCTCCATAAAAAACTCGTCGTCGTTTTCGAGAGCGGCGGAGGGAAGCTCCATGGGGACGGGCGGCAGGGAATTGGGCGGGGAGCCTTTTCAGCGGATAGTGACGCGGGGATCGTTTTCCAACACGAAGGCGAGCGCCTCCCAGCCCGTTTCCGTCTGGTTCTGGAACATCTGAAGATAGATGGATGCCACGCCCGCCGGATAGGCGGCAAAGAGCGCGTCCACAGCTTCCTTGAGCTTTTCGGGATCGAGCGCATCGGGCAATTCGTTGACTACGCCATGCCCGTCATGTTCGATGCCCAGTGTCGTGATGAAGTTGACGAGCATCTGCTCATGCTTGCGGAGCAGCCAGACTTGCAGCAGATTGCCGGCGATGTCGTTGGCCGGCTTCCAGGAAAGCATCTTGCGCAGCCAGGAAAGCTGTTCGGCTACGGGTTTCTGTTGAATGAACTGCAGACGCAGTTTCTTGAGCTTGCCCAAGTCGCGGAGAGCGACCCGGTAAAGACCGCGTTCCTGGTTGCGCAGCCAGGAGAGGATGCCGTTGACGGTTTCCTCGTCCGCTTTCTGGAAGATAACGTGAGACTTCATGAGATTTTAAAGATGTCCGACATAAATAAGCATACTTAAGGAGGCTTGTCGAGAGGAATGTTCCTT
Source organism: Akkermansiaceae bacterium (assembly GCA_021200315.1). GTDB lineage: Bacteria > Verrucomicrobiota > Verrucomicrobiia > Verrucomicrobiales > Akkermansiaceae > Akkermansia. Next base: position 43,385 of record JAJQGU010000021.1, on the reverse strand, counting down.
TTCAAGAAGAACATGACGGCAATTCTTCCCGGCTGGGATTGCTCTCTCTTGAAAATTGGGGCAGGGGAAAAGATTTTTTTGCTTGGCGCTTGACAACAGCGATGAAATATGGTCTACTTCTGCCGCACCGATTATGCCGCCACTGTAGCTCAGGGGTAGAGCAACGCATTCGTAATGCGTGGGTCGTCAGTTCAAATCTGACCAGTGGCTCCATCCGTCGAAGACGGAGCGCGGCATTCTCGGCGGCGGACACAGTGCCTCGTTAGCTCAGTTGGTA
>JAJQGU010000021.1:0-43008 GCA_021200315.1 Akkermansiaceae bacterium | reverse complement strand
GAGCAGCTGACTCTTAATCAGTTTGTCGAAGGTTCGAGCCCTTCACGGGGTACCAGTCCGCCGGCGGCTGCGGTGCCCTGATTTCCAGTGCCTCGTTAGCTCAGTTGGTAGAGCAGCTGACTCTTAATCAGTTTGTCGAAGGTTCGAGCCCTTCACGGGGTACCATTTTCGGGGAGGCGAGTGCAGATGTGAGCGTGAAAAATGCTCTCGCTTTTGCCTCCCCGCGGAGAATAGCGGAGGGAAAAGTGTGGCGGAATGTTTGGCGTCGGTTTTCCGCTCTCATGACAGGAAGAGCGCTTGTCAAACGAAAAATAATGGATAGGATAATGCCGCTTCGATTTGTGGCATTTTGGTGTGGCTATTGCTGCATGCCATGCTCTGTCAGGCAACTCTCTCGGTTGGCCTCGCTATCCGGCCGCATGGTGGCCGGAACCGGGAATTTATAAGAAAAATCAGATAGATACGACAACGATATGTCTCAACATCACACTCAAGGGCGACAAGGACAGGGGTCTCGTCGCCGCACCTACAACAGAAACTATCAGCGACGGGGAGATCGTCATCGCATGCCTCGTCCGGAGAAAGCGCCCGTCAAATTGACGTTTTGGCAAAAAATTCTGAAGGTCATAGGGCTGTACAAACCGGTCAAACCGAGGAAGCGTTTGGAACCCAAGGTGACTGTTCGCAATGCCCGCATGAATCAGCCCAAGGAGCGCAGCGTCTCGTTTTCCAAAATGCCCACCAATGCGCCAAGGCTCTACATTGGTAATCTTTCTTACGAGGCTTCCGAGAATGACATTCAGGATCTCTTCAAGGGCTTTGGCCGCGTGCGCAGCGTGGAAATCATCTATAACCCCCGCACCCATAAATCCAAAGGCTACGGCTTTGTGGAGATGTACGAATTGGCCGATGCCGCCCGCTGCGTGGAGGTGCTGCACGGTCAGCCTTTCATGGGTCGGGAGATGATGGTCAGCGCCGCCAACGAACGGCAGGAACATGAGCATGAGGAGCGGGGTCAAAACGCCGCGGGTCTTGAAGAGAAGAAGGAACCATTGATTCAATCTCCTGCGTCCGGAGCGTCTTCCGGAAGAGAAGGCTGATTCTCCGATGGGAGGGCTTTTTGCGTCGGCTGTTCTCCGCAATAGGAGACAGCCGATTTTCTGTAGTTCCATAACACCTTTTTCCCAAAAGAGCAAGCCGGGGCGTCTTTTTGATGCCGCTTGATTCCTATTGGGCGGACTGTCTCCCGTTTTTGCGGGGAATATTTCAGGCCGGCTGCTTTTATCTCTTCGGGTGTGGCGATAAATCGCGCTTCCTCCGGAGAGCGCTTGTGAGCCGGGAAATGCCTTCCGGCGGCTGAGGAAGTTCGGGGCTGAGTATCATGGAAAGCCGAGGATTGGCCGCACGTGTCGCCGGATGAGGAAGGATTATCCGGTGGGAATGTGATGGCTCTGTTAAGAGTCTTATGCTCTCAGATGAAGAAGAGATGGGAAAAGAAGGCGGGCAGGGCGATCAGAAGCCATCCGAGAGTGGTGATGAGAGCCATGGGCAATAAAAGACGCAGGCGATCGAGGATTTGCAGAAAAGCGGCGCCCATGGCGATGGCATAATAGAAAGGCTTCTCAGAGGCTCCTGCGAGCCAGGCGGCGGCTATGCAGTAAATCAGAAGAAGGAAAATGCCGATGGGCAGAGCAGCGTGAAGAAAAGCGCACCGCTCGTTCAGTTCTCTGCCGCTGTCCCTTCTGCCCAGCAGGAAGAGGAAAATCAACACAGTAAGGGCGAGAGTCGGCGGGAAGGAGAGCATTCCGGCAGGGGATTGGTAGATCAGGCAGAACCACGCGGGCGCCGAGCAGGAGAGGGCAAAGGCCCACGATTGCAGAAGAATTTGTGCGTTGCTGAAATGCCGCCACATGCAGGGCAGGGAGACGGAGAAGAGCCAGAGCAGGAAAGGCGGAAGAATCAGGGAAAGAAAGTAGCGCCCTACATAAAAGAATGACATCCAAAAAATTGCGAGGAGCGCGCAAAGGAGGAGCAGGCACAAGGGAAACAGGTGCGCATGGAAAAAGGAAGCTTTCCAGCTGATGGCCGGGATGTCTTTGCGGATGGAAATATCAATGAGCCGGGTAATCAGCAGAAACACCCATACAGCGATGCAAAGCAGGAAAATGGGCTCGTTGGGAATGTCGATAATAGAAAAGACATGGACGTAGACAAGCGCCCAGGCCAATGCCGCTAGGGGCGCGTCGAGCCCCAAAAGATGAAAGAGAAGCCACCAAGGTTTGTTTCTTTGATTCGTATTCACGCGGAAGACTTACCGTACCTTTGGAAAAGGTGGCTGCTCCGAGGGAGACGCCATGCGCTCTTTTGCCATTGCATGGAAATGGAGCGCCATTTGATACCGGAGACGAAGAGAGAAAAAAGATGCGCCCAATCACAAAAGAGCCATAAGCCCCGCTCTGTGCACGAGAAGGAGATTATGGCCCGGTGAAGGGGGAGGGATAGAGATGAAATCAGTACTAGAAGCCGTCGGGAATGAAGGCGCTGGTGTTGTTGCCCCCGAGGCGCAGGACGCCGTGCTGGTTGACGTAGATCTCACCATAATTCTTGTAGACCGGCTGGGTGACGGTATAGGTTCTTGCCGGCTTTGTTTCGGTGGTCACCGTGATGCGCTGTCCCTTTTCGTTACCGGCCGCGTCCGTGATCGCCCGGCCCGCGAGCGCTCCCACGAGGCCGAAACCTACCGTGGAGACAGCCCTTCCCTTGCCTCTGCCGAGCAGGGAGCCGCTTCCTGCTCCCACGGCGGCTCCAATGACTGTACCAAGGTTCCGGGTGGAGGATGATGTCTCGATGGTGCATGCTTCCACGGCGGTCACGGTGGCGGGCAGATCCTCCGTCACCGTGCCGACCTGGTTGGCGTTCACGCGGTCGTATCGGTTCAAGTTGTTGCAGGAGCAAACGCCCAGAGCTGCAGACAGAACGGACAATTGAAGCATATATTTGATCTTCATGATGATTGATGTAACTTGTTTCAGTAAACCATATGTAAGGCGCACTGTAAAGGGATTTTTGTGTACTAATCCTCCGATGGATTTTTATTTTTTGCCTCCCAACTGGTCACTTTTCCGTTTTCAAACAGCACGTATGCCGTATTCTCGGGAATATAGGTAATATCGTTGCCCCACCAGGAGCCTCCGCCATACCAACCCCGGGTGCCCCAGTAGGAGCCGTACCACATGGCAGGCATCGGGTTATAGATCGGTTTCAGCCGGCTGTACACCCATTTTGTATATTTTTTGCCGCCCTTTTCTCCATGGTAGGGAGCGTTCTCCGGATAGCCCCAGGCAAGGAAGACCGCTTGGGGCGACATGCCTTCAGCAATTTCTCCGTTTCTGACAAGCGATTGCTGCTGGGGCGTAAGAGAACGGAAGACGGCGGGGTTGGCCGCGATGCGTTCGGTGGGTGTGACAGAGGAGCAGGCTGTCAGTATGGTCATGGTTCCGGCGGCCAGAAAACATGGGCAAATATTCATCGCATGACAGTATCACGCGATTTCCGACTTGCCAAGGTGATATTTGGTCTTTAGAATAAAGCCCACTGACATGAAAGCTAGTTTTCCAGTTCTTGTATCTCTGACGGCGGCCGCGCTGATTTGTCCGGCATCGGCTGATTCCAAACCCGGTGTCATGGCGGACTATCTGCCTGTAGGTTCTTTGATACCTGGGCGTGTCATCCAGCCGAAACTCGATGAAGCGATCAGGCCCTATTTGGAGAAGGTCGACAAAAAATACGCCGAGCTGTCCGAAAAAGAACGCCGGGAATTGCTGGAGGCGCGCAAACAAGAGATGCCGTTGGATTATGACGAGCGTCTGTGGGACAGCAGGAAGGAGTACGAGGAATATCTCAGTATCTGGGGCAACACCCAGTTGATTGAAAAGGAAGTGGTGGCCATTGGGCTGAATCCCGAAGGGCAGGAAGATGTCTGGATGGTCAATTCTGCTACGGTGGATCCCCAGACCCGCCAGACCATGCCTCTCACACTTTCTGCCTTGCAGTACGATGCTAAAAATAATGTGTGGATTTCTCCCAACGGCACTCTGACGCTCCAAGCTCCCATTGATCGCAATGACAAGTGCGTCTACGGCGCGATGAAAGGGCATGAGTGGCGTCTGGAAAAAAGTGACGGCCTCACTAAGCTCCAGGAAGCGATCGTATTTGCAAAATCTCCTGACGGGAAATCTATATACGTCTTTTATAATTTCGACGAAAGGCTCGTCTCTTCCGGCGCACAGATTGCAAAAGGGGCTTATGTGCTGCGCTTTTCGCCGAATACCGCAAAGGTGACACCCATCGGAGGCACCGGAAAGAAGTAACGGGATTTGCTTATGCTCACACATCGGCGGCGGTTCGCCGATGTGTGGCAAAGAGTTCTCCCTTGGGGAGTCCGTGATATGAGAATCATTGCCGGGCAGGCGGGCGGTCTGTCGTTGCGTGTGCCGAGAGGCGAAGTCCGCCCTACGACGGATCGGGTGCGCGAAGCTTTGTTTTCCATATTGCGTGCGCGGGTGGCGGGAGGAATCGTGTTGGATTTGTTTTGCGGATCGGGCGCCTTGGCTCTTGAAGCCTTGAGTCGGGGGGCTTCAAGAGCCAGAATGGTGGACAGTTCCTGTGCCGCATGCCGTGTAGCCGAGGAGAATTTGAGAGCCTCGGGGCTGTCGGGCGGCTCTGTCTCTGTATGCGATTGCCTGCGGTTTGTGAAGCGCGACCGGGGTGTCTACGATCTTATCTTGGCGGATCCCCCGTATTGCAAGGCGTTGGGAGACCGAGATTTTATCTCCGAGTTGCTGATGAGCCGCCTGCATGAGATGCTGGCGCCTGGCGGTTTTTTTGTTGCCGAAGCTCAGGCCGGCTATGGAGCGGCTGCACATATGGGAACGCCGCCCCTTCCGTGGCGGCTTTCAGCGCGTCGGCAGTATGGGAAAAACGTCCTTCTCTTTTACACGGTGCCGTCATGAGACGATTGTTTTTTCTCTTTGTCTATAATCTGTTCTTTCCTTTATTCCTGCTGTTGGCGCTGCCTTCGTATCTCATCAAGATGAAGCGGAGGGGCGGCGTCGGCACGGGGCTGCTTGAGCGGTTCGGCGTGTATCACCGCTCGGAGGAGGAAGAGCCGAAGGGGGGAATCTATGTCCATGCGGTGAGTGTGGGGGAAGTGATGCTGGCTTTGAAGTTCATTCGCGAATGGCGCAAATGTCACCCCGAGGAGGGCGTGGCGCTGGCCACCTCCACATCCACCGGACATGAGGTGGCGCGTCATGCCGGTCTCCCTCATTTGCGCGTCCTGTATGCGCCGCTCGATCTCCCTTTTCTTTCCGGCCGCTGTCTGCGCCGTTTTCAGCCGAAGTGCGTCGTCTTGGTGGAGGCTGAGCTCTGGCCCAATTTTTCCCGCTATGCGCGGCGGGTCTCTCTGCCCGTCGTCATGATCAACGCCCGTCTTTCGCCGAGATCTGAAAGGCGCTACGCGCGGTTTCCCCGACTCTCTCGTTTATTGTTTTCAGGACTTTCAGGCATGGGTGTGCAGAGCCGGCGCGACGTCGGGCGCTTTGCCCGAATAGGCGTTGATACTCAAATAATCCGATTGACAGGAAGCATTAAGTTCGATGTGCTCCAGGGCGAAAAAATGGCGGTGCGTTCGGATTTCCGTGCCATTCTCGCCCCCCTTTCGGCGGGACGTCCCATTGTGTTGGCGGCGAGTACCCACAAGGGGGAGGAGCTCATCATCGCCGAGGCCGCCCGCCGGGCGGGCGCGTTCCCTCTCATCGTCCCTCGGCACGCCGAACGCAGGGATGAGGTCGTTCGCGAATTGACGGCGGCGGGTTTCCGCTGTATTCTCCGCAGTCGGGGCGAAGAGCCCGAATCGGTGGGAGATGATGTCTGTTACATCGTTGACACGACGGGCGAATTGCGTGAGTGGACTGCATTGGCCTCCGTGGCTGTGATCGGCAAGAGTTTTCTGGCTGTCGGCGGGCAAAACCCTGTGGAGGCCATTGCTGCGGGCGTTCCTGTGATCGTGGGGCCGGACATGAGTAATTTTGAGGATCTCATCAGCCTTCTTCTGAAACACGAAGGCATTGTGCAATGTTCCACGGCGGATTTGGCTGAAAATATCCGTTATCTGTTTGATCATGAAGATGAAGCCGCCGAGATGGCCGGGCGGGCTTTCAATGCGCTGCGAATTCATTCCGGCGCGACGGAACGGAGCGTGTCCCTCGTCGAGTCTTGCTTGAAGTCCGCCTGATTTTCAGGGGAGCCTGTCTCCCGCCGCGGCGAAAATTTATTCTCTGAATTGATAACCAATCTTGTTCTTTATTGCCGCCCCAGTGAAGCAGGTCGACGGGGTATGTCGGTTTTTGGAACATCGTCGTTATTTTTATTGGGTACACTTTCTCGACGTTCCGCAAGGCGGAATCTCTCCGTTTGATCAAACCCGTACGCTTATAGAGAATTCTGCCTGGCGGCGAAAAATGGCGCGAAACAATCCGAGCCTTATGCGATAGAGCGTCCTGTACCGTAGAACTCGCGGATTGGAGGAGATTCCACGCCGTTTCTGACAGAGCGGCAATATACAGAGAATTAGACTGTTCACGTTGTTTCACGATCGCGTATACCGGAGCCGTCAATAGCGGCGTAATCTTCTGTTTCATATTGATAACCAACAATTATGAAATTGTGTCGCATAATGCAGTCGCTTTTCCAATGCTATAGCAAGCGTAATATTTGAGGACTTTTTCATTGTAAACAATTTTCTGCACTCCATCCTGCGGCTGCCGACGCGGAATTTACCTAAAAGATAAACGGGTTTATTTTCCATATTTTCCTTGTGTTAAGCAAATTGCAGAGGAGTAAAAGCTATATTCTCCTTCTCAGGCGTGAAGCTGAATGGAGATGTTATGATCAAGAAAATTCACTATTGTTGGTTTGGAGGAACCATGCCGAATGCGGTCAGGTGCACTGTATCTCACTGGCGGGAGCTCAATCCTGATTTCGAGATCCATTTGCACAATGAGGACAATATTGACGTTTCAGGGTACGAATTCGGGCGAAGAGCGCTCCGTGAAAAGAAGTGGGGTTTTTTGGCAGATATTGTCCGGCTTCAATGTCTGCTCGAGGAAGGCGGCTTTTACCTGGACGCCGATATTGAGCTGCTGCGCCCTCTTTCTCATCTCGCTCCATGGGAAAATCAGCTTATTCTGGGTTATATGTACAACTGTGCCTTGGGAACGGCCGTTTGCTATGCCCCTCCGGGACATCCTTATGTGCGTGACATTCTTTCCAAGTACGAGCACATTCGTCATGCTCTTTGGCCGGTGAACAACAGCATTTTTACCGAATATTTCATCAATCGGGTTCCAGGCTTTCTGCTCAACGGGCAGGAGTGGGAAAACGGGCATTGTAAGCTTTTCCGCAAGGAATTCTTCGAGCAGCCCGCTTTTCACCGTACAGCGGGGATGGCCATTCACCATTGCTGTGGTTCGTGGAAGGCGGCTATGTCATCTTCCTTTAACTTTAACAAAACCGCATCTTTTCGGAATCACTTGTGCAAATGGGCCAGTCGCCGGTACCGCACATGGCGTGCCTGCCGAGACAATGAATTCAATGCCGTTTATCGAGCCGCCCTGAAGGGAAAGCGCCTTGCCTTTGACGCTTCCGGGTACTACCAAAACAAATAGTCCCTCAACTCTTCCCTTTGTGATGGAGCACACGGGCATCATGAAGCCATAAAAAAGGAAGGTTCCGGCAGCTCAACGGCAATGCGAGACGCCGCTGTCCGGCCATGTTGAAGGCTCGCCGTACGTGTATGTGTGTATTCATAAAATGCCGTCTTCTTGACATTCCGTGCAAATGTATGCTAAATACCGCCCATGCATATACCTTTCTTCCTGATATGTGCGGCAGCCGCCGCTCTTGTCGGCGGGGATGCCGTCGGCGGGGGAAATGATCGCGCGAACGCTTCTCAAAATACGGCCTCGGCCGCGCCTGGTCTCTATCCCGGCTCTCCTCCAGGCAAAGCCGGCGCCTCCGCCGACGGAAGCCGATACATGCTGAGTAACGGTTTGTTCAAAGCGGAGTTCTCGGCTTCAGGCGGCAGCGTTCATTTCGAAGGCTTGAAAGCATCAGATGGCACCGTCTTGGTCGAAGGAGGATCGCCGCTTTTCGTTCTGCGCCTTCAGGACGGACGCATTTTGAATTCTGACAATTTGTCGGCAGGCAAAGTGAAGCTCGGCAATCTCAAGGCGATCCCGAACAGTCCGCAAGCCGCTCTTCGCGCGCCCGGCAAAACGCTCACGGCGCTCTTCACCGCTCCGGACAATTCATTTTCCGTCCGTTGGCGTGCGGTGCTCCGGGACGGCTCTCATTATCTGCGCCAAGAGTTTAAGATCAGTGCGGACAAAGAGGTGCAGGTCGATTCTATACAGGCTCTCGAATATCGGTTTGCGCCTGCCGCTGGGCAGCCCGTTCTTTCCGGCAACACGACGCATGGGCGTGTCGCGGTTTCTGAGAAGCTCTTCGCGGGGTTGGAAACTCCCATGTCCATCATCACCATAGGAGGGGAGAACACCACCGCCGATAGTTGGTCGCCGCAGCGGTGGACGCCGGATTCCTTCAAGCCCGTATTTAGCATGCCGGCCTCTTTCCGCCGGGTTTACGGCGATCGCTTCGCCGCCAAGGACGGGCCTGTACTCCAGCGCATTGCCATGTCTGCCGGCTCTGTCTGTTTCACTCGAGGCGGCGAGTGCCGGATCACCTTTCAAATCGGCGGAGACAAGCGGCAGCTTCATGTTGTGGGCGTTCAATTGCTCGATGCGGAAGGCAGGACGCTTGATGAGGATGTGCATTCCGGATACAGCGGGAGCGCGTCTTCCGACAATGTCTATGTCCTCAAGGTGCCGGGGAAGGGCGAATACCAGCTTCGCTACTGGGCTGAGGCTCGTACGGGGGGCGTCGACAGCCGTGGTGATATTGAGCTCTCGCTTCCTCTGGATCAGGTGAAGAGGAATGTATCCGGAGACAGCGGCGATGGCAGAGTGGTGCGTGGATGTTGGAATCGAAAAGCTGCTTTGCCCGCCGGGCAGAGCTGGGAAGTTTCTGGTGTCGTTGGCCTCATCGCGCCTCGGCAGGCGCGGCGTTCTTTCCTGGCCTACAGTGAGCGGGAACGTGCGGTTGCATATCGTCCTTTTGTCCATTACAACGACTGGTATGAGATAGGAATTCGCCTGCATGACAATCAAAATCCGAGCCAGCGCACCAATGAGAAAATGTGGCTTGACCTGCTTGCTGTCTGGCAACGGGAGCTCTTCGAAAAACGCCGAACGCGCGTCGACGCCTTCGTCGTCGACGACGGATGGGATGACTTTAACAGCCTGTGGGATTTCCATATCGGTTTTCCCAAGGGATTTTCCCGTATCAGCAAAGCGGCCAATCAGCAGAAGGCGGGTATCGGAGCATGGCTCGGGCCGGTCGGCGGGTACGGTGCGTCCAAGAAGATGCGTCTCGATTATTGGAACAGGAAACATCCGAAAAACAGGATTGACAATTTTCACCTCTCCAATCAAGAGTACTTCAATGCCTTTGTGAACCGGTGCCGCATGATGATCAGAGATTACGATATGCGCTACTTCAAGTTTGACGGCATCTCTACCAAGTTCCACGCTAAAGGGCCGGAGAATACAGAGGACGCGGAGGGTATTATCCGCGTCATTTCCGCTCTGCGCCAATCGCGGCCGGACGTGTTCATCAACGCCACTGTCGGCACGTGGGCCAGCCCCTTTTGGTTTCATTATGCGGACTCCATTTGGCGGCAGGAGAATGACTTCGGGCAGGCGGGAGATGCCGGCGACAAGCGCGATCGGTGGATCACCTATCGCGATCGCTTGGTGTATGAGGTCTTTGTGCAGGGTGCGCCGCTCTTCCCCATCAATTCTTTGATGACTCACGGCACCATTATCACGAAGAACGGCCCTCCCCGCGTCATGAGCCGTGATCCACAGAACTGCCTTAAAGAGATACGCAGCGCTTTCGGTTCGGGCTCAGCCTTGCAGGAGGTTTATGCCGACCATGATCTCATGAATCAGCAGAATGGATTGCTTTGGGATGAACTGGCGGCAAACATTCAATGGATCCGCCGCAATCGGGATGTCCTCGCGGACGTGCACTGGGTGGGCGGCAATCCTTGGAAGGACAATGACGGAGCCATTTATGGCTGGGCCGCTTGGAATAAGAAAAAATCCACCCTCACCCTGCGCAATTCTTCAGCCAGTGAGAAAACGCTCCATACCACACTGAGAGAGGTGCTCGATGTGCCGCCGAACCTGAAGGGCACGGTTACCTTCCGCAATTCATTTGCTGATCAGAGAGCTCTCCCTGGACTCAGCAATCGAGCCGTGGATATCGACACCCCCATCGACATTTCGCTCCAGCCCTTGGAAGTGATTGTAATGGAGGGAAACAACCAGATGTAACGCCCTCTGCCTGCGGCTCAGCGCAGTTGCTGTTCGGCGAGATTATTGAGATACCACTGATAGAGGCGCGGGACACCATCTTCAATATCCACTTGATGAACCCAGCCGAGAGAGTGGAGCTTCGAGACGTCCGTGAGTTTGCGCATGGTTCCGTCAGGTTTATCTGCGTCAAAAACAATCCGCCCCTTGAAGCCGACGGCATTCCGTACCAGCTCAGCGAGCGCTCCGATGGTGATTTCCTTCCCTGAGCCGATGTTGATATGGCAGTTGCGCACTTCCGCCCCTTCGCCGCGCAGGTCGGCAAAATCCACCTTGTTCATGATGTGAATACAGGCGTCCGCCATGTCCTCGCTCCACAGGAACTCGCGCAGCGGTGTGCCTGTGCCCCAGAGTTCGAGTCTGTCTGAGTGGATGCCGAACTCTCCCAAGCGGGTGGAGATGGCGTCCATCGGGCTTGTAGCGTTTACTCCCGGAATAGGGCGGCAGGAAAGATCGAGGCGCAGCGCGGCTTCGTTGCACTCGCGCAGGCAGAGAGCCAAGTGAGCCTTGCGGAGCATGGCCGGCAGGACGTGGCTGTTCACTAAGTCGAAGTTGTCACGGGGACCGTAGAGATTTGTCGGCATTACGGCGATATAGTTAGTGCCGTATTGCAGATTGAAGCTTTCGCACATGCGCAGGCCGGCGATCTTGGCGAGGGCATACGGCTCATTGGTGTACTCCAGCGGACTGGTGAGCAGCACGTCTTCCTTCATGGGCTGCGGCGCTTCACGTGGGTATATGCAAGTGCTTCCCAGGAAGAGCAGCTTCTTCACGTGATGGCGGAAGCTTTCCCCAATGACGTTCTGCTGAATCTGCAGGTTATTGTAGATGAAGTCAGCCCGGTAGCGGTTGTTGGCCATAATGCCGCCTACGTGAGCCGCTGCCAGGATGACATAGTCGGGCTGTTGCTCGTCAAAGAAACTGCGCACGGCCGAGCCGTCCATGAGGTCGAGTTCACCGTGACTGCGCCCCACCAAGTTGGTGTAGCCGCGTTCTTGCAGATTGCGCCAAAGAGCGGAACCGACGAGTCCGCGGTGACCGGCGACATAAATTTTTTCCGAGGGATCCATCATGCCTTGCTCACATGTTGGGGCTGTCTGACGTATTCCATGTCGTGCCGCACCATGATGCGGACGAGTTCGGAGAAGGGCGTTTTCTGGGGGTTCCAGCCGAGGCGTGTTCGGGCCTTTGTCGGATCGCCCAGCAGCTGCTCTACTTCCGCGGGACGGAAATATTTGGGATCCACTTCCACGAGTACGCGGCCTGTCGCCTTGTCGATGCCTCTTTCGTCCACGCCCTGACCTTCCCAACGCAGCTCTATCCCCGCCTCATGAAAGGCCATGGTACAGAATTCGCGCACGGTATGCATTTCTCCGGAGGCGATGACGAAGTCCTCGGGCTCGTCTTGCTGGAGAATAAGCCACATGCACTCTATGTAATCGCGTGCGTAGCCCCAGTCGCGGCGAGCTCCGAGATTGCCCATGTAGAGTTTGTCTTGAAGTCCTTGGGCGATGCGTGCGGCTCCCAGCGTGATTTTGCGGGTGACGAAGTTCTCTCCTCGTCTCTCGCTCTCGTGATTGAAGAGAATTCCGTTGGCCGCGAACATGCCGTAAGACTCACGGTAATTTTTGGTGATCCAGAATCCATATTGTTTGGCGACTCCGTAGGGGGAACGCGGATAGAACGGGGTGGTTTCCTTTTGCGGGACTTCCTGTACGAGACCGAAGAGTTCGGACGTGGACGCTTGGTAGATACGGCATGTCTTCTCCATGCCGAGAATGCGAACTGCCTCCAGGATGCGCAGTGTCCCTACGGCGTCTGCCTCCGCAGTGTACTCGGGCACGTCGAAACTTACTTTTACATGGCTCTGGGCGGCCAGATTGTAGATTTCCGTCGGCTGAATCTGCTGAAGTACCCGAATGAGAGAACTGGAGTCAGTCATGTCTCCGTAATGCAGGTTCACCTGGCGCCCCTGCTTTGTGTCCCGCATCCATTCGGTAAGGTACAGGTGTTCGATTCTCTGCGTGTTGAAGGAGGACGAGCGACGGAGAATGCCGTGAACCTCATATCCCTTTTCGATGAGGAACTCTGCGAGGAAGGATCCGTCTTGGCCGGTGATACCGGTGATAAGGGCGACTTTGTTCATGATGGGAAGAAATAACTGATCCGATTGAATTGTAATCTGTCTGCGGGGCATGTCAAGATTTTGTTCCGGAAACTTGGCGGCTGTATTCTCCGGTCGGAACGCTGTGCCGCCGAATGGGGGAATTTTATTCGGGGAACGGGATGCACGGCGACAGGTGTTGGGCCGTTTTTCGGATAACATGTGATGGAGCTGATCGGGGGACGGCGCATGATGAGCCGTGTTCATGAGAGGGAGCTCTGAAATCAATATATAGTGGCCTCATCGGTATGGGTGTGGAACAACTGGTGCTTTTGCCGAAAAATAATTTTTTGTTTTTGCAGGATTTTCCTTGCGGAGAGAGTCGGGGAGTGATAGTTTACCCCCGGTAGCGGGAGGCTGTGAGAAGCCGCCGCGAATGTGCCGCTGTGGCTGCTCCATGGCACTGAGTCGGGAGACGCACGGCACACAGAAGAGCAACCGCTGCTTCGCGATATGGCAGGGCTGACGACGGATCTGCAATTCGGCGGGGCTCCCGAAGGGGAGAGCCGCAAAAGGGTTCCCGAGGTCGAAGTCATAGGTGCGGGGCGCACTTTCCCTCTCATGATCGAAATCATCAAAAGAAACGGCAAACGTGAGAAATTCGAGGCCTACAAGATTCAGCAGGCCATCGAAAAAGCCTTTCATTCGTCTCATGAACCCTACGATCCTCTCGTGTACAGCAATGTTCTCGAACGTTTGAAGGGCGAGGATTATGTAGCGGTTGAGAAAGTGCAGGATCTCATCGAGCACGAGCTTTTTCTCGCCGGGGCTTTCGAAACAGCCCGCAGTTTCATCAAATACAGATTTCTGCATAAGCTGCAGCGCGAGCAGGTGGGCAGCGTGTACCATGGCAATACTTTTGTGGACTGCAAGCAGACGGTGGAGGAATATATAGGCCAAACGGACTGGCGCATTTCTGCCAATTCGAACACTACCTATTCGAATGCCGGGCTCATTAACAATACGGCCGGCAAGGTGATCGCCAACTACTGGCTCGACCAGGTCTATTCTCCTGAAGAGGGAGCAGCCCATCGCAACGGCGATATCCATATCCACGATCTGGATTGCCTTACGGGTTACTGCGCCGGATGGAGCCTGCGCAGTCTGCTCAACGAAGGGTTCAACGGTGTGCGCAGCCGTGTGAACAGCCGGCCGCCCAGACACTTCCGTGAAGCGTTGGGGCAGATGGCCAATTTCCTCGGAATTCTGCAGAGCGAATGGGCAGGTGCGCAGGCTTTCAGCTCCTTCGATACTTATCTGGCTCCTTACGTGTTTCGTGATCAGCTTGATTTCGTGCGGGTGAAGAAAGACATCCGCAGTTTCGTCTACAATCTCAATGTTCCCTCGCGCTGGGGGCAATCCCCTTTCACCAACGTGACGATAGACTGGACAGTCCCCCGCGATCTCCGGGAACAGCCTCCTTTCTCGGGCGGGGCTCATCTCTTGGAAGGTCTGACGGACGAAACATTGGTTTCCAAAGCGCTCGAACGGGGTGCGGAATCGCTGGAAGCAATGACGTACAAGCATTTTCTGCCGGAAATGCGCATTATTCAGAAGGCTTTCTACGAAGTGCTGACCGAGGGCGACAGCACGGGGCAGCCCTTCACCTTTCCCATCCCGACGGTGAATATCACGGAAGATTTCGACTGGGAGGGGGAAAACGTGCTTCTTCTTTTTGAAAATGCGGCTCGGATCGGTTCCTCCTATTTCCAGAATTTCATAGGCAGTCAGTATACTGTCAACGAAAAAGGCGAGCGTGTGATCGACGAGGAGGCTTATAAGCCCGATGCAGTGCGTTCAATGTGCTGTCGTCTGCAGCTCGATTTGCGCGAGCTGTTGAAGCGCGGCGGGGGGCTTTTCGGCTCTGCGGAGATGACGGGATCCATCGGCGTGGTTACTATCAATCTTGCTCGCTTGGGATATCTCTACAAGGGCAATCGTGACTTGCTTTTTGCCAAACTGGGCGAGCTGATGGATCTTGCGAAGGGCTCCCTTGAAAAGAAGCGCGTGTTCATTCAGGAGCTTTACGACCGCGGCCTCTACCCCTACACCAAACGCTATCTGCCTCATCTGCGCAATCATTTCTCTACTATAGGTATTAACGGAATGAACGAAATGCTGCGCAATTTCTCCGCCGATACGCTCAATACTTCCACTGAAGAGGGCGTTGCCTTTGCCATGGATGTGCTTGAATACATGCGTAAGCGCATTCGTGGCTACCAGGAGGAAACTGGCAACCTTTACAATCTCGAGGCCACGCCGGCCGAGGGAACCACGCACCGTTTCGCCCGCGAAGATGCCAAGCGGTTTCCGGAGATCATTCAAGCGGGCTCGCCGGGGCACCACTACTACACGAACAGCTCGCAATTGCCCGTGGAATATACGTCGGATCTTTTCAAGGCGCTTAAGCTGCAGGACAAGCTGCAGTGCAGCTATACCGGAGGCACTGTGTTTCATATGTACATGCACGAAGCGATTTCATCTCCCGAAGCTTGTCGCGACATTGTGCGCAAGGTGCTCACACAGTTCAAGATGCCTTACATCACTGTGACGCCGCTCTTCTCCGTCTGTGAGAAGCACGGCTATCTGAAGGGGCAGCACGATTATTGCCCTTATTGTGATGATGAGCTCATTGAACGCGTGCGGCGGGAAGAGCACCCCCTCCTTCCTCTCGAAAACATATAATCAAAACAACACAAAACATTATGTCAAACGAAGAAATCCTGAAAAAATACCATGCCGAACGCACCAAGTGCACCGTCTATACCCGCGTGATGGGGTATCATCGTCCTGTGGAAACCTTTAATGCCGGCAAACAGGGCGAATTTGCCGATCGCGTCCATTTCGAGGAGCCCGGCTGCCCTTGTGCCCGTCAACATTGAAAAGCTCTCCATGCGCGGTCCGGCCGACATTACCCCTCTGACCTGCCTGGATTATCCGGGCAAGGCGGCATGCATTTTCTGGTTCCGGGGATGCAATCTGCGCTGTCCCTATTGCTACAATCCGGAGTTTGTGACAACCGGGGGAGCGGAGGAGCGTCTGGATTGGATGCGCTTTTTGGATGAGCGCAGGGGGTTTCTTGATGCCGTCGTCATGTCTGGCGGGGAGGCGACTCTTCACCGGGATCTGCTTCCCGTATGCCGGGCTGTAAAGCAGATGGGCTATCTCGTCAAGATCGATACGAACGGCAGCAGCCCTCTTGTGCTTGAAGCGCTCATTGCCGAAGGACTGGTGGATTATGTGGCCGTCGATCACAAAATGCCGGCTGTGCGCACTTTTCATCTGCAAAATGGGGTGAGCCTGTTCGATCGTTTCTGCGAGACTGTCGGTGTGCTGCGGACAGCGCGTGTGCCTTTTGAGGTGCGGACTACATGCCATCCATCGCTGCTTGACGAACAGGATATTGTGAATATGATACATGAGGCGGCGGAACTCGGCTACACGGGTACCTACTTCCTGCAATATTACTTTGACGCAGGCGAAACGTTGGGTCATATGAAAAAACCCGTGCGCCGTTACGACCGTTTGTGGATAGACTCCCGCAGTGCGCTCCCTCTGGGATACCGCAATTTTCCCGAAGATCGTTATTCATTCAAGGCGAATCCTATAGCTGTATCTGCATAACGATTTTCTCCGAGGAATATTTGGTGCATTTCGCTGTGCGCTGAGTGTATTCGCGGCTCGTCCGCCGGATTTCAGGCGGTTTTTTCTTTCGCGCGATGTCCGTATGCCGGCTTCGGCCTTTTGGGCAATCGTCGGGGGGGGGGCATGTTTCTGTGCGCTTTGATTGCGTGCTTTTTCCCAGAAGATTTTTTCTAAGGAACAAGACGTTTTTAAAAATAAGTTGTCTCAGAAGAAAAATCCGGACACAAAAAAGAACATTGGCATATGAAAGGCGTGTATGAGGTGGTCAAAATGAGCGCCGAAGTTAATATGCTCCATGAGCATCAGGATAATCCAGGAGCCCCTGAACAGAGCGATATAATCAATTCTTTTGTTTTCGCTCATGAATTTACTCTTCTTTAAGATTTTCGATGGAGGTGATGATAGCAGGGCCTGTCGATTCAACAATGAAAATACGAAAAATCCCTGCTTGAGAGGCGGGCGGTTCTCCACTCACGGGAAAGATGAGGAGCCAGGCTTCTGCAAGTTTGTTGTTCAGAAAGATAGAATTTTTCCCTGTCCGCATGGAAAGGCGAGAGCTCCTTACTCATGATTGGAAGAACGGCGGGTGCTGGGAACACCGTGGGATGCGGCTTTCTTTGAAGGCATGCGCGCCGTCGTTCAATCAATTTGCCGCTCTTGAAAGAATGAGAGGGATGGCGAATGGGCAGAATTTTTGTACCCCGCGAAGGCGCCCCGTGAGAGAGGAGCATTCTGGAGCCGTCCCTTTTTGAGGAGCGCTTCTCTCCGGCGAGAGAAATTGCGAACAGATGTTTTCAGTGAGCTAAGCCAGACTGCTCGAGCGCGTAGGCGATCGAAAGAAGCTTGGCTTCCCGATAATGGGGCGCGATGAGCTGGATGCCGGTGGGCAGGTCATCGGGCGATGCTTCGGGAGAGAGGCAGGGCAGGGAAAGGGCGGGAAGTCCCGCCAGATTGGCGGGGATGGTGTAGATATCTGCCAGGTAGCGTTGAAGGGGTGTTTGATCGGCATCGTGCAGGAGCGGCGCCGGAGTGGGCGCCGTGGGTCCGAGTATGAAGTCGACCTGTTCGAAAGCACGAGTGAAGTCCCCGGCGATCAGTGCGCGCACCTTCTGAGCCCGGGCGTAATAGGCGTCATAATATCCCGAGCTGAGCACATAAGTGCCGAGGATAATGCGTCGCTTGACCTCGGGACCGAATCCCTCCGCACGACTGCGGGCGTACAGATCTTCGAGGTTTTTCGGATCATCAGCCCTGAGACCATAGCGGACGCCGTCGAAGCGGGAGAGATTCGAGGAGGCTTCCGCGCAGGCGATGATATAATAGGCGGCCACGACGGCTTCGCTGTGTGGCAGGCTGATGTCGATGATCTCAGCTCCGAGAGCGTTCAGCGTTTTTGCCGCTTTTTCCACGGCTCCCCGCACGTGCGGATGGTTGCCCGAAGAGCTGTATTCGTACGGAATGCCGATGCGGATTCCTTTGACTTCCCTCCCGAGAAGAGAGGTGAAATCTTCGGGGGAGCGGGTGTCCGAAGTGGAGTCTTCGGGGTCATGCCCGGCGATGGCGTTGAGCAGAAGAGCTGCATCCCGCACATCCTGTGTGAGAGTGCCGATCTGATCCAGCGAGGAAGCGAAAGCCACGAGCCCGTTGCGGGAGACGCGGCCGTATGTGGGTTTCAGACCGACAATGCCGCAGTGCGAGGCGGGCTGGCGGATGGAGCCTCCTGTATCGGAACCGAGAGCGGCGATAGCTGTACCGTCGGCCACAGCGGCTGCGGAGCCGCTGGATGAACCTCCCGGCACGTTGCGTGCATTCCGGGGATTGAGGGTGGGGCCGAATGCGGAGTTCTCGCCGCTGGCGCCCATGGCGAATTCATCCATGTTGGTGCGGCCGAACGGAATGCCGCCGGCCCGCCTCAGACGGACTATGGCTCCCGCATCGCAGGGCGAGCGGTAATTCGAGAGAAATCGGGAGGCGCAGCGCGTGGGTTCTCCCGCTACGCAGATATTATCCTTGACGGCAACGGGGATTCCGCCCAGAGGAGAGCCGGCGTCGGCTTGGCCGGCTTGTCTCAAGGCCTCTTCCAGGTTCCATGAGAGGTAAGCGTGCGTGATCCGGTCTTTTTCCTCTATTTTGTGCGCGAGCAGCCGGATCAGTTCGGAGGGAGACGTGCGATGCCGGCGGAGTTCCTCTCTCCAATAGGCAAGAGTGCCGATAAGTGGTGACATGGCTTTAGGGATCAGGCTGATTCAACAACTTTTGGGACGAGAAATCTCCCTTGAGCCTGCTGAGGCGCGTTCATCAGCGCGTCAGAGAGAGGGAGACATGAGCCGGGAACATCTGCACGCAGTGCGTCGCAAGTGGGCAGAGGATGACTCATGGGCTCCACGTCCGTGGTATCGCAGCGGTTCAGAAGATTCACGTATTCGAGCACTTGAGAAATATCCTGAGTGAATCGGGCGATTTCATCGTCCGTCAATCGCAGGCGTGCGAGGCGTGCGATGTAGGCCACGTCGATAAGAGGATTGGTCATGCGGTCAGGATGCGCGAAGCAGAGTGAAAATCCACCACGACGATGCCGTAATGGAAAGAATCAGGAGAATGAGAAGAAACACATTTTCGCCCAGCTCCCGGCGTGTGTTCTGCAAGCTGCCCTTTCTCGCTGCCACGTGGATGCGCTGGGTCTGGCGGCGATCGATGATATCTTCCGGAGCCTCCATGGTGTTCGAAGTGTTTCGGACTCTTGCGGGAAGCTTGTTCACAATGTTTTTTAACTGAGCAATCCGTCGATCGATTTCGGCTTTCTGGAGCTCGAGTTCCCGTTGTTGAAGGGTTGTTTTTTTGCGGAGCATACCGATTAATGAAAAATGCTGTAAACGCCCCATGCCAGGAGCAGCAGGCAGGCGAGAGGAAGATGGAAGGCCAGCCCTTGGATGAACTGTTCACCAATCCCTCCCGATTGCATAGAGGAGAAGCGCCCCTCTCTTTTCTTCCGGAAGATGGAGGTGTGCCTGAAATGCGCTCCGTGGGAATAGGCCTCGTTGTAATCATTCTCCGCCCTTTCGATTTTGGGCAGCGCGTCGATCAGCCGTTCGTGCAGACCTTCGTGAGACCAATTCTGGGGGTTCAGTGCGGACAGAATCTGAATGTGCATCTTAAAGCACTTGCAGGTTTGAATGATGTCCTCCTGCTCCTGACGAATGGATTCGAGCTCTTTTTCCATGCGCCGGACGCTGTTGTGGAGTCTGAGGCCGACGCGGTTGAGCTGTTCGGTAAATTCGCTCTTCTGTTCGTTGATCTTCTCAAGCTCCTTTTTCTGTGCGTCCAGTTCACGGCGCCTCTGCTCGAGATCCTCGATCTGACGCTGGGCGGCCTCGACCTGCAAATTTACATTGGCGGGCGAGTGGCGTTCGTTATCGGCCAGACGGGGGTTCAGTTCCATCTGGCGATACGGGGAATCTCCTGTTCTGGTTACGGGGGAGGGCATGCTGAAAATTTGCTTCGCTTTTCTTAAAAAAAAAGCGGTCTCGTGTCAAGAGCAAAAAGAGACAGTGGGAACGGGAAGTCAAGATGGGCAGAGATGCAGCCGTGCGTTCAATCTCGCGAAAGCTCGGCAAGGAAGCCGCTTTCGTCGAGGTAGATGTGAGGTTGGAGAGAGAACGGCGTCTCCAGGGCGGGTCCTTTCACGCTGTTGGGAAACACTTGGGAAATTCGGAATCCGGGAAGGAGAAGTCCCCGGGTGCGGGCCCGCATTCCAAGCTGCACAGTGCCGTCGCTGAGTTTATAGACACTGCGCGCCATCGACATGGAGAGCACGACGCCCTGAGGGGTGATGAAGCAGGGCCTCCAACGGGTATTGGGTGTGATGATGTCCGCGCCGTCGCTGAAGTCATAGAAGGGAACCTGCCGGGGCGGGATGATGGAAAGGAGCAGTTTTCTCATGTGAGCTCCGCCGGCGATTTGCGCAATACAGGGCTCGATGGGCGTTGTTTCCGATTGAATGAGGTGGACGGGTGTGTGCGTTTGAATGGGCCAGAGAATGGCGATCACACTTTCTTGAGGCTCGTCATTGCCGACGGTGGTCAGCAGGGGAAGCCTCGGCGACAAGGCGTTGACGCGTGTCAGTTGACTGGCGTTCAAGTAAAGGCGGGCGAGAGAGATGGGGCTCCTGCATGTGGAGAGCAGAATCTCGAGCCAAGTGCGGAGAAGCCCTTGATGCTCTTTCCCCACTTTCTGACCGATCATCGTGGCGGCAATTTGTACGCCGTTGAGAGACTTCCCGTCGGCAAACACGAGCGGTGTTTCGCCAATGCGTTCCAAGGTTGTAAGTATGGATTCGCGGCCGCCTATCGTGGAGCTCTTGAGACAATGGCAGGCCAAGCGGCGGAATTCCTGGAGAATCACCCCGCTGGTCGTGTTCTCCGGAGCTTGGGGGTATCCGATCGAAACGCGAAAATGATATGGAATTGATATGGGAAGCTTGGTGAAGAATCGGTTGCGGAAGTAAGAGAAAATGCTTCCCCAGAGGCCGTCCATGTAAACGGGGATGATCGGAGCTTTGGCACGACGGGCGATCACTTCAAGCCCCCGCCGGATGGGCGTCAGGCAGCCGGTGCGCGTCAACTGCCCTTCAGGGAAGAGACAGATGAGTTCGCCGTCGCGCAGACCGCGTGCCGCGCGAATGATGGCTTCCCGCGGTTTCTTGCTCGAAATGGGAAGCGAGTTGAATATCTCGAGAATCCACCCAATGAAACGCATCGCCACAAACTCCTCGGATACAATGAAGCGAATGGGGCGCCTGGTGATCATGGAGATGAAGAGCGCATCGGCGTAGGTTACATGATTGGCGACAATCAATGCGCCGCCCACATCGGGCAGGCGTTCTTCGTTCAGGATGTGGACGCGGTACAGACACTTCATGCACCAAATGCCGATCATGCGAATAAATTCCTGGGGGATCAGCCGCAGAGAGATCACCATGATGATAAGCGAAAGCAGAAAGAGAGTAAAAAACTGTCCCTGCGGGGAAACGCCCATTCCCGTAAGGAGCAGCATCACGCCTACGGCCACCAGGCCCATGAGGTTGTCAATCAGATTGCCGGCGGCAATGATGTTGCCCCGCTGGGAAGGGTCGCAGCTGTCTTGCAGGAAGGCGTTCAGCGGCGCCAGATAGGTGGCGCCGAAAGCGCCGGCAAAGGAGAGTGCAATGCAGCTGACCCAAGTATTGGGTGTGCTGAAAGCAAGGATGCCGCAGGAAACCGTCACGCCGATGGCGCCGAGCGGGATGAGCCCCAGTTCATTCTTGCGCCGGCAGAGCAGGGAGGCGATCCCGCCCCCGACCACGACGCCGCCGCCCAGCCATGCCATGAGAATGCCGCAAAGCTGGCTGAAATCCTCGTCGTGTACGGCGGAGGTTTTGGCTATATGAATAATGATCAGGAATAGAGATCCGGCCAGACACCAAAAGTAAGAAATCCCCAGCTCGCTCAGCCGCAGCAGGCGGTTCTTCCACAGGTATTTGATTTGTATGAAGTGCTCATAAAAGAGGCTCCAGCTGAACGAGCGCGTCTGGTTGGAGGCGTAGCGGGGAAGAAAGAGGGAGGCAAGCGCCACCGGTACGGCGATCGCCAGGAAAACTATAGTCGGCACAATGGCGGCATGCCAGCCGTTGCCGTCTGGAAATGCCGGGCCTTTTGAGCTTTCAAGCAGCCAGCTGTACCACATAAAGACGCCGATCTGCGCCGCCAGAAGTACGATGACCATCGTTGTCTCGATGATCGTGGAGCCGAAGCCGATGTATTTCGAGCCCAGCATGTCTTTGACGATGCCCTTTTTGGCGGGACTCAGAATCGTGGCTTGGACGGCAAATACAGAGAACCACACAATGGCCCAGTGAACGTCCTGCTGATAAAAGCAGATGAGCATGCACCCCAGCACGATGATTTGCAGGAAAGCCATGAATTGGATAATCCTGGCTTTGCAGAAACAATCGCTCAGCCAGCCCACGAACGGCGAAAAAAGGATGTAGGGAAGTACAAAAATCGCTCCCAGAGAATATTCCAGCGTGCTTCCCGTTCCCCAGAGCCATACGCCCAGGGGGATGAGCAGAAATTGAACGGCTTTTTCGTTGAATGCGTTCTGTGCCTGCACGGCCACGAGTGTCCAAAAGCCATGCCATTCCTTGGTTGACGGCTCTTTCAGCTGCGCAATTTCAGGTTCCATGAAAAAATGAAGCACTGATATTGTGCCCATGCTTGCGGGAAAAATCAAGTCCAAATAGATTTCTTTCCCGACGCCGCGGAGTGCCGATCGAGCCTGCGAAGAAACCCGCTCTTGAAATTAACCGGTTTGAATGGTAGAATCAAGCCATGCGGCTGCAGTATTTCATCGATCAGGACGGGGAGAGCGTGATCGGGCTCTTCGTGCCCCGCAGACGCGGGTTCGTCGATGTTTCCTCCCAGGAAGAGGAATTGTGGATGGCTATGCAGTCAAATGCGGCGGGGGAAAAGCTCCGCAGGGAGATTGAGGCGTGGATCGCTGCCGGAGCTGCCGATGGCGTGCCCGTGGACATGAACGGGCTGTCCCTCACCTCAGCTCTGCACGTTCTGCCGGGATCGATTGTCTGCCTGGGGAAAAGCTATGCCGCCCATGCCGAGGAATTCGGCGGCGGGCCTCCACGCGAACCTTCGATTTTCCTGAAGTCTGTGTCGGCCGTAAGCTCCGAGCTGGATTATGTGCTGCGTCCCGCCGGAGCAAGCCGGTTGGACTATGAAGTGGAGCTGGCGGTGATCATTGGCGGCACCGTGCACCGGGCCAATGAAGAAGAAGCGGCGCAGGCCATTCTGGGCTATACGGTGATGTGCGATTATTCGGAGAGAGAATGGCAGCTCGAACGCGGAGGACAATGGACGAAGGGCAAGAGCTGCGACACATTCGCGCCGTTCGGCCCCATGCTGGTGACTCGGAACGAGATCTCCGATCCGAATCACCTGCATCTCTCCCTCAAGGTGAACGGAGATTTGCGCCAGCAGGACACCACGGCCTCTTTGATATGGCCTGTGCCGCGCTTGATTGCCTACGTCTCGCGTTTTATGACGTTGAATCCCGGTGATGTGGTCTCCACGGGCACGCCGGCCGGGGTCGGTTTGGGGATGAATCCGCCGCGGTATCTTCAGCCCGGGGACGTCGTCGAATGGGGATGTGATGAAATCGGCTTTGTCCGTCAACATGTAGAACAGGAATAAAAGAATAATGAAGACAATACTTGTCACGGGCGGTACGGGGTTCTTGGGCTCCAATCTGTGCGAACGCCTTATTTGCGAGGGAAACGCCGTCGTATGCGTGGACAACAATTACACCGGACGCGTGAAAAATATTGAATCCCTGTTGGGGAATCCGAATTTCCGCTTCGTCGAGCACGATGTGATCGAACCGTTTGATCCCGGCTGCCGGGTTGAACAGATATACAATCTGGCATGTCCGGCGTCGCCGCCCTTTTATCAGGGCAAGGCTTCCGTGATGACCACGAAGACCTGCGTGCTGGGCGCGCTGAATATGCTCGAACTGGCCAGGGAACATGGAGCCACCATTCTTCAGGCTTCCACATCCGAAGTGTACGGGGAGCCCCGCGTCCACCCTCAGGTCGAGACTTATCGGGGCAATGTGAATCCCATCGGCATTCGCGCCTGCTATGATGAGGGGAAGCGCTGTGCGGAATCCCTCTTTTTTGATTATCACCGTCAGGAAGGCGTCGATATTAAAGTGATTCGCATCTTCAACACCTATGGCCCCAGAATGAACCCCGCGGACGGACGGGTGGTGAGCAATCTGATTTGCCAGGCGCTGAGGGGGGAAGATCTCACCCTCTATGGCGACGGCAGCCAGACGCGCTCCTTCTGCTATGTGGATGATCTCATTGAAGCGATGATGCGCATGATGGCCTCGCGCCAAGGGTTTACCGGCCCGGTGAATACGGGGAATCCCGGTGAGTTCACCATCCGTGAGCTGGCCGAAAAGGTGCTTGCCCGCGTTCCGCATGGCTCGAAACTTGTCTATCGGGAATTGCCGTTGGACGACCCCACTCAGAGAAGACCTGATATTTCCCTGGCTCAAAGGGAGTTGGGGTGGTCCCCCAGAATTCAGCTGGACGAAGGGCTCGATAGAACCATCGCATATTTCCGCGGTGAAATTGCATCCGCATGAGGTGCGGGCACCGGCCTATGCATCCCTGCGGTTCCGCCATGCCTCCCAGAGACTCAGGCTTTCGGGCCAGGTCTCCGGCTTGTCGTCGCTCTCGGGGAAGAGGCGGCCGATCATCTGGATGCCGTATTTTCTCTGGGCACCGGGGGAGTGCCATTCACGCGGCCCCAGGGAAAACGAGGCGCCCAGCCTGAGAAATTCTCCTGCCAGTTCCGGAGAGCCGTTCCATGCGTGGAGGTGCAGGGAAGGCAGGGTGCCCAGTTTCGCACGCCTTTTTGCCCATTCGAGCAGTTTTCCCCAGGCTCCGGCTCCGTGAAGTTGGAGCAGGCGTTTGTGATGCATGGCCGCGTCGGCATGCAATTCCAGAAATTCCATTTGCAGCGCGAGAGAGCTTTTTGCACGCTTCGAGTCATCGAGGCCGCTTTCGCCCACCTGCGCGCGCGGGTATCGCCCGAGGAACAGCTCCAAGTCGCGGAAAATCTGTACAGGCTTATGCTGTGCCGCATACCATGGATGAACGCCTAAACAGGGGATCATTCTCTCTTCCCCGGCGGCTGCGTCCCATTCTTCGCGGCGCGTTGTGCACAAATACCCTCCGCCCGGGTGGGGCATGTGTGTGTGGTAATCGATGCAGGAGGGCATGGCAGAGAAAAGACCTCCCGCCCTTCAAGGAGGGAAGGACGGGAAGTGCGCGGTCTGTGACTGACGCCTAGGGCGTTGGAAAAGATCTGTTGAATTCGAGCACTTCCGCCCGAAGGGAAGCATAGGCGCTTTCATCTTCACGCACTTGTTGGGCAGCGAAAATGGCGAGAGCCCGCGAAATGAATTCGGCCACCAGCTCGACATCGGCCTCTTTCATGCCTCGAGTCGTCACGGCAGGCGTGCCGATGCGGATGCCGGAGGGCTTCATCGGCGTGCCGGAATCGAACGGAATGGCGTTCTTGTTGACAGTGATGCCCACTTTGTCCAAGGCTGTTTGGGCGTCCGCGCCGTTGATGCCTTTGTTGCGGAGATCGACCATGAACAGGTGGTTATCCGTTCCTCCGGCCACAATGCGGAAACCGAGGCTCGCCATCTTGGAGGCCATGGCCGCGGCGTTTGCGACGATCTGCCGTTGATAATCCTTGAATTCCAGCCTCAGTGCCTCGCCGAAGCAGGCGGCCTTGGCGGCAATCACATGCATCAGGGGGCCGCCCTGCATCCCCGGGAAGACGGCGGCGTCAAGCTTCTTGGCGTACTGTTCCCTGCATATCACCATGCCGCCGCGCGGGCCGCGCAGCGATTTGTGCGTCGTGGTGCTCACGAAATCAGCGTAGGGCACGGGGGATGGATGCATTCCGGCGGCCACGAGACCGGCTATGTGAGCCATATCCACGAAGAGAAGGGCGCCGCATGCCTTGGCGATGGCCGCCATGCGTTCAAAGTCGATCGTGCGCGAATACGCGCTGGCGCCGGCCGTGATCATGCGGGGGCTTACTTCGAAAGCCAGCTTTTCGAGAGCGTCATAATCGATCCTTTCCGTTTCTTCTGAAACTCCGTAATGTACTACATTGTAGAGCTTGCCCGAGAAATTGGCGGGATTGCCGTGCGTGAGGTGGCCGCCATGAGAGAGGTTCATGGTCATGATGGTGTCTCCCGGTTTCAATGAGGAGAAATATACGGCCATGTTGGCTTGGGAGCCCGAGTGGGGCTGTACGTTGATGTGCTCTCCCCCGAAGAGAACCCTGGCTCGGTCGATGGCGAGGCGTTCCACCTTGTCGACCGCTTCACAGCCTCCGTACCAGCGTTTGCCGGGGTAGCCTTCGGCGTATTTGTTGGTGAGCACCGAGCCTTGGGCTTCGCGTACGGCGCGTGAGGCAAAATTTTCCGAGGCGATGAGCTCGATGTTATTGATCTGGCGCTGCTCCTCTTCGCCGATCAGAGCCGCCAATTCAGGATCGCTCGCCGCCAGAGGGCTGCCGGATGCCTTGATCAGGCGGCGCACATGGCGCCCTTGTTCAAAATCGGCGTGCAGCCATGCTTCGAGCAGTTCGCCGGCCTCATCGGAAGACACGAAGGACGCGCCGATGCACAGCACGTTGGAGTCATTGTGATGGCGGGATATGATCGCCGCCTGCGGCGTGCGGCACACAGCCGCGCGGATTCCGGACCAGCGATTGGCCGCCATACACATGCCGATGCCTGTGCGGCAAATCAGCACGCCCCTGTCGCTGCGGCCGTCCACGATGTCCTTCGCCACGGCATTGGCAAAATCCGGGTAATCGCAGGATGCCTTTGAATCCGTGCCGACGTCGTGCACTTGGTGCCCCCAGTCGCGAAGCAGTTCTACGATCATTTCCTTCAAGACTACGCCGGCGTGATCCGCCCCGATGGAGATTCGAAATTTGGTGTCCATGTCAACTTTGCGGCAAAGTGCCGCGAGATCCTACCATGTCCCTTTCTCTCCAGCAAGCCTTATCAGTTCCCCGCGCGCAAAATGGGACTCTTCGGCATTCATGGGGAGGTTTGAAGCCGGGTGACGCAGACAATTCTTGAATCCGAATGAAAAGGAGAGTATCCCCTGTGGGAAATGTCCATGATGCGGAACAGAAGGGATGTTGTCGGCGCTCTGATATTGATCAATGTGGTCGTTTATCTGGTCGGGTTATTTGACAATACCAGAATACCGGCTTTTTGTGGCGTCCCTACACCTCAGGGTGTGCCCACGCCCGTGCTTGAGGTGTATGGCGCTTACAGCTATTACACGTGTTTTGATGAACATCAATTCTGCCGTCTCGTTTCTTATCAGTTCCTGCATGCGAATTTAGGCCATTTATTATTCAACATGATTGCGCTGCATGTATTTGGAGGCGCCGTGGCCTCCCGTTTCGGCACGGGACGCTTCCTGGCGTACTATCTGCTTTGCGGCGTGGCGGGCGCATTGTTTTATAGCCTTCTCGGAGGTATGGGCTTCTTTGGAGAATGGTGGCGGATGGTGCCGTTGGTGGGCGCCTCGGCTTCGATCTACGGAGTCTTGGTGGCTACTGCTTTTTTATTCCCCTATGCCCGGGTGCAATTGCTGATACCGCCCGTTAACGTGGCCGTGCGCACACTGGTGCTGTTCGTGTTGGGGGTGGCCGTGATGTGGATTCTCTTCAATTGGGAGAACGCCGGCGGCGAAGCCGGTCACTTGGGCGGCATGATTATGGGAGCCGCGCTGATGTGGCTTTATCCGTACTGGGGAAAGGAGCCTTTTTGAGCGGCGGCACGGGGCGGAGTGCTCCTTCGGCGGCGGGGAAGGCTGGGTGGCTCCCGATCATGGAAGGGGGGAACGCCGCGTACGCGGGAGGCAGGCGCGGTTCGCCCGTTTTCCCGAGGGAATATCAGGCGGAGACGCTTTTTCAGATTGACATCGCATTTAAAATGCGGTGGCAATTCTCCGCAGGCGGACGCGGGAGAGGCGGGGCGGGCGCAGCGGAAGGAGAGGGGCTTTTGCAGAGCCGCCACATTCTCCTTGACTTCGCGGCGGAACAGGAGCATGCTCGGCGCATCCGCATCATCACGCAATCAGAAATTATGTCTCGCAAACCGATTATTGCCGCCAATTGGAAAATGAACATGGGGCCCGCCGAAGCCAGGGAATACCTGGCGGGGTTCCGGAAAGAGCTCGCCGCGTTCGACGGCTCGCACGTCGAGAAAGTGCTCGTGCCGCCCTTCGTCACCATCCCCGCCGTCATGGATGCCCTCGGCGGGTGCTCCTGTGTGGGCGTGGGGGCGCAGAACTGCTCCGACCGGGACAACGGAGCCTACACCGGCGAAGTCTCCACGGCGATGCTCGCGGAGCTGGGCGTCAGGTATGTGGTGCTCGGCCACAGCGAACGCCGCCGGTACTACGGGGAGACCGATTCCTTCATCAACGGCAAGATCAAAAAGGCGCTCGCCGCCGGCCTCACGCCGATTCACTGCATCGGGGAAACCTTGGAGCAGCGCGACGGCGGACAGCTTGAAAGCGTCCTCCGGACTCAGGTGACGGAGGGGCTCGCGGGGCTCGCCCCCGAACAGGCCGCCTCCGTGGTGATCGCCTACGAGCCGGTCTGGGCCATCGGCACCGGCCGCACCGCCACCGCCCGGCAGGCACAGGAGGCTCACGCCTTCGTGCGCAGCGTGCTCGCCGACTCCTTCGGCCGGGAGACCGCCGAAAAGATCCGCATTCAATACGGCGGCTCGATGAAACCCGACAACGCTCTCGAACTCATGGCTCAGCCCGATATAGACGGGGGGCTCATCGGCGGCGCCGGCCTCAAGCCGGACAGCTTCGCCGCCATCATCAGAGCCGCATGCTGACCGCGCGCGACAGGCGTTCCGGGCAGTTCCATCATCCGGTGGGGCTGCCTTTTTTTCACGTCTTCGAACCGCCCGCCGTCCGAAGAGGCGCACGGCGGCGTTTCCGCGCTTGCCATTCCTCCCCCGCTGCCCCATAATCCCGCCGCCATGGAACGGAACCCGGAGTTTGTGCACGCCGCCTTCTCGAGCATCGCGCCGCGCTATGCCGCCGCTAATCACTTTCTCTCGCTGGGAATCGACATCCTGTGGCGCCGGCGCGTCGTCCGGATGGTGTCGCCATGGAAACCGCGCCGCATTCTGGACGTGGCCACCGGCACGGGCGATCTCGCGCTCGCGCTCTCCCGCGCCCTGCCCGGCGCGGAAATCACGGGGACGGACTTCTGCCGCCCCATGCTCGACAGAGCCGCCCGGCGCGGACTGAAGAACCTGGTGCTGGCCGACGCGCTGCACCTCCCGATGGCCGCGGACTCCTACGACGTGCTCACCGTGGCCTTCGGCCTGCGCAACATGGCGGACTATACATGTGCGCTGAATGAGTTCCGCCGCGTGATCAGGCCGGGCGGGCGACTGCTGGTGCTCGACTTCTCCATGCCCCGGGGATGGTGGGGGAAGCTCTACAGACTCTATCTGCACCATGTGCTGCCGCGCGCCGCCGGCTGGATGACCGGGAACCCCGGGGCGTACACCTACCTCGGCGACAGCATCGAGGCATTTCCGCGGGGGGAGGCCATGCTCGCGCTGCTGGCCGGCTGCGGCTACCGGGAGCCCCGCTGCACGCCGCTCAGCCGGGGAGTCGCCTCGATCTACACCGCCGTCAAGCCCGCCCCATGAGCACGGGAGACGGCAGATACGGAGCCATACGCTCCGGCATGTCGCGGGGGCGCCTGACCGGCAGACTCGCCGGCATGAGCCTGCCCCGGCAGATCATGACCATCGCCTTCTGGCCCCTGCTCGAACAGGTGCTGAGCTTCATCGCCAGTTCGATCTCGCTGTTCATCGCCACCCACATGGGCACGCCGCGCGAAGTGACCACCCAGATCGCCGCCGGTATGGGCGCGATCGGCAGCATTTTCTTTCTCGGGTTCGTGATGCAGGGCGCGGTGAGCATGGGCGCCACGGCCATCGTTTCGCGCATGACGGGAGCGCGGCGCTTCGGCGAAGCGCAGCATGCCGCCGACCAAGCCGCCGTGCTCGGCCTCGTCGTGGGGGCGCTCTCCTTTCTCGTGATGTACTTCAGCGCCGACACGCTCGTGCGCGATGTGTTCCGCCTCACGCCCGAGGCGCAGGACTACGCCCGGCGTTTCGTCTTCGCCGCCGCGCCCACGGCCATCTTCAGCGGACTCGTCTTCGCCGTGAATTCCGCCCTCCGCGGCGCAGGCGACACCCGCCTGCCTTTCATGATGATGCTCGTAGCCGACGGACTGAACATGGCGGCGAGTCTCGTGCTCGTGTATGGCTTCGGCATGTCCATCGAAGGGCTGGCCATCGGCATGACGCTCGGCTTCGCCGCGGCCGCGCTGATCCTGGTGTGCCTTCTCGAACGCCGGCGGAGGCGGCGGCTCCGCGCCGCGCAGGCGTCCCCGGCCGCCGAGGAATCCCCGCCCGGCGGCACGCCCGAGCTCGGGCTCTCCCTCGCCGATTTCCGCCCCGATTTCTCCATGATACGCCGCATCGTCGACATCGGGCTGCCGCAGTCCTTCGAAGTGTTCGGCATGTGGGCCATTCAGCTCTACTGTCTCTCGGTGATCAGCCGCCTGGGCGACGGCGTGTTCGGCGCGCACACCATCGCCATCCGCATCGAATCGCTCAGTTTTCTGCCCGGCTTCGCCATCGGCACGGCTTCCGCCTCGCTCGTGGGGCTGCATCTCGGCGCCGGCAGCGTGCGCACCGCCTTTCAGGTGATCCGCAGATGCCTCGTCTACAGCATCTGCTTCATGGGCGCCATGGGGGTTCTGTTCTTCATCTTCCCCGCCTTCTTTGTGCAGATCTTCGCCGGGAATTCCTCCGACCTGCTGGAGGCCGGCGTGCCCGTGGTGCGCGTGTTCCTGCTCTGCGAGCCGTTCTTCGCCGCCGCCATCGTGATGAAGATGTCCCTGCGGGGAGCGGGCGACACGCGGCGCGTCATGTGGGTGACCTATGGCTCGATGGGCTTCTTCCGCCTTTTCGTGCTTTGGTGCTGGAACCACTTCTCCCCCGAAACGCTCAATCTCACGTGGATCTGGGTGCTGCTCTCCGTTGACATGGTCGCGCAGACTCTGCTGCTCTATCGCTTCGTCATCGACAAGAAGTGGATCCGGAGAAAGGTGTAGAGGCCGCGCCGCGGCGGAAACCGCCGAATCTGTTTGACATCAGGGAGCGTGGGTGTTAGTATCCATCGCCATGTTTAAATTCTCTCTTACTTTAGATGAAGATGCTGATATATTTACCATAACAGGAGAAAACTTTAAGTGGGAAGGGAAGCTCTGTCGTATTCCACGAACAGCAATTCAGAAACAGCACACTTCTTTGAAAGAGTTCCAGCAAGCAGGCGTCTACTTTCTCATAGGAGAAGAAAAAGGCTGTTTAAAAGCATACGTCGGACAGGCTGGAAGACGATCCAAAGACAAAACTTTCATCAAGCGAATGGAAGAACATGATGACAAAAAGGATTGGTTTAAGGAAGTTTTCTTTCTCACAATCAATACTGATTATTTCAAACAAGATCTCGATAATGCACAATTGGACTATTTGGAGCTCGAATTCTACAACCGAGTGCCTGAAGAAATCCGCACCAATGTCAACAAACCACAGGAGACTTACATGACGAGAGATAGGGAGAACAATCTGAACGAGCTCATTAAACCTGTCCCATTGCTCATGAAAGTTCTGGGACGCGATATATTTAATATACCTCAATCTCCTCATCCCCTAAAGGGGGTTATAGCGACTCCGCCACCGCTACCCCCTACTGGAAAGAGGGTCTCATTCCACCGCCTGTCGCAGACAGTAAATAAAACATATCATGTGGTTGCTTTTTACGAGAAAGACGAGACCTCGGAACACTACACTGTTTTGAAAGGCAGCACCATTGCTCCCTGGAACGCCAAGGACGAGACGAGGAAGAAATCGGGGATACGTAAGTACTTGTGCGCTATGAGAGAAAAGTGGGCAAAAAGCCCGACTCGGACGCTGACCGAGGATATTCCTTCATTCCACTCCCCTTCGGAGGCAGCCGTGTTCGTTACCGGCAATAAATCGGCGCGAGGGACAAAAGTATGGGTGCCTGTCACCGAGGAAGACTATCGAACATTCTTGGAGAACACGGAAGGAACCTCCGGGATGCACCTTACCTCCGCGCCGCCGACCCCGAACATCTTCCAACCAATTGAACCTGAACCATATGAGAAATAGCCAACAAACATGGAGTGAAAAACATCTCCTTCAAGGTTTTCTCCACAGGCGGCGAGTGGAAGAAGACCACCGTTCTGAAAGGCGGCGTCATTGCTGAAAAGGAACACCCTGATAATAAGCCTCCTAAAAAGGAGGCACAGACAAAGAGGAAGGCGCATTCACTGCGCATCCCGGTCAATGCAGATTGGAGGAAGACTGGGAATTTGGCAGCCCTACAGCCGCTGTCCAGTTTGTCATGGGCTACTTCAAGGGAGGCCCCGAGTTTATGATCAGAGAGGGGAGCGGGGAAACGCTCAAAGCTTTCCGAGATGCGCAGAAGCAGGCCAAGGGCAAGGAGTCTCTCTCGTGAAACCGCGGCGGCGCGGGCGCATGCCGCGCAAAAAAAGCTTTCCTGCTTGAAAGCGGAGGGGGATTGGGCTACTCTTCGCGCATGAGCGCAAAACTGACCGGGGAGCAAATCTCGACCGTACGCCGCTGGGCGGAGGAAGGCATGGATCTGAACGCCATCCAGAAGGCGCTGAAGGACGAATTCGGCCTGCACCTGACGTACATGGACACCCGCTTTCTCATTCTGGACCACCACATCGAACTCCGCACGCCGGCCGCGCCCGGGAAGGACGCCGCGCCGGCGCAGGAGGAAACGCCGCTGCCGGAGCAGCAGCCGGAAGCCGCCGGCGGGGTGCGGATCACCGTGGACGAATTGCAGCAGCCGGGCATGTACCTCTCGGGCAAGGTTTCCTTCCCCTCGGGAGCGACGGGCAGCTGGTTCTTCGACACCCTGGGCCAGCTCTCGTGGGAACCGGGCGCGGGCAAGCCCACCCCGGCGGAAATGGCCGACTTTCAGAAGGAGCTGGGGCGCGTGCTCCGTTCCCGCCTCGGGCAGATATGACGCGGGAGGTGCGCCTGCCGAGCCATGACGCCGCGCCGCCCGGCCATGCGGCTTTTTTAGATTGCAGGGGGGCGGAAGCCCTCGTAAGATAGGGGTGCGATGGCCGACATGGAACTGTTCGAATATTCGCCGGAGAAACGAGAGGCGGAAAGGCGTGCGGCGGAGCTTCGCGCAGTCATTCGCCGCAATGACAGGCTTTATTACGCCGAGGCCAGCCCCGAAATCTCCGACGCGGAATATGACCGCCTCTACCGCGAACTCGAGGCGCTGGAGGCGGCGTGGCCCGAGCTCGCCGCGCCCGATTCCCCCACCCGGACGGTGGGGAACGATCTCAGCGAAGGCTTCCGCAAGGTGAAACACGCGGAGCCCATGCTCTCCATCGACGATATCTTTCAGCAGAAAACGCAGGACGGCTCCTTCGGGGACGCCGAGCTCATCGAATTCTACGATCGTCTAATTAATAATGCGATACATTCCAGTAAATTACAAAACGCAGAGTTCATCGAGTTCTATGATAGCCTACGCAAGGCGCTGGGATTACTGAATGACAAGAGCGCAAAAATCGTCGAGCTCATCGAATGCTACGATCGCCTGGGCAAGGCGCTGAAGGCGCTGGGGACGGCGCTCCCCGCCGTGGAAGTCGAGCCCAAAATCGACGGCGTGGCCGTGACGCTCTATTACGAGAACGGCTCCCTCGTCTACGCGGCCACCCGGGGGGACGGGCGCACGGGCGACGACATCACGGAGAACGTCCGCACCATCCGAAGCGTTCCGCTGTTTCTCCCCGCCCCGTGCCCCCGCGTGCTCGAAGTGCGCGGAGAGATCTTCATGCGCGCTGAAGCGTTTGCCGAGCTGAACGCCCGGCGCGATCGGGAGGGGCTGAGCGCCTTTGCGAACCCGCGCAACGCGGCGGCGGGCACGATCAAACTGCTGGACGCCGGCGAGGTGGCCGCCCGCCCGCTGGACTTTCTCGCACACGGACTGGGCGCCTACGACGGTCCCCCTCTGGCCGACGCGGGCGCCTTTGCGGAGCTGCTGCACGCGCTGGGCATCCCGGTCAACGAACCGCTCATCCGGGCGGAGACGCTCGAAGAGACGCGGGCGGCCGTCCGCAGGATCGACTCTCTGCGGCACACGCTCGGCTACGGGACGGATGGGGCGGTCATCAAGCTCTTCTCCTTTCCCCTGCGCGGCGAACTGGGCGCGACGGCGCGCGCGCCGCGCTGGGCGGCCGCCTTCAAGTTTCTGCCGGAACAGAAGGAGACCACGATCCTCGGCATCACCGTCCAAGTGGGGCGCACGGGGGTGCTCACCCCAGTGGCGGAGCTCGAGCCCGTGCGCCTTTCAGGCACGCTCGTTTCACGGGCCACCCTGCACAACCAAGATGAAATCGAGCGCAGAGACATACGCCCCGGCGACCGCGTGCTCGTGGAAAAGGCCGGCGAAATCATCCCGGCCGTCATCCGCGTGACCCACCCCGAACTGCGCCCGGCGGACAGCGCGCCCTACAGCATCCATGACGCCGTCGGAGGCGTCTGCCCCTCCTGCGGCGAGGCGATCTCCCGCATCGAGGGGCAGGTGGCCTGGCGCTGCGTCAACCCCGCATGCCCGGCACGGGCCGCCTCGCGCACCATCCATTTCTGCCGCCGCGAAGCTCTCGATATCGAAAGCCTCGGAGGCGGCGTGGCCGAAGCCCTCGTGAGCCGGGGCTGGATCTCCTCTCCCCTGGATCTCTTCCGCCTTGACGCGGAGCGGCTGGCCTCCCTGAATCTCGGCACCGGCGGGGAGCCCCGGCATTTCGGCGAGAAAAACGCCGCAAAGGCCATGCAGGCCCTCGGCCGCGCGCGCACACTGCCGCTGGAGCGCTGGCTGACGGCTCTCGGCATCCCCAACGTGGGGGTGGTCACAGCGCGCGACCTGGCCTCGTTTCACCGCAATCTGGCGGAGACGGCCCACTCGGACTTCCTGCGCGCCGTCGCGCTCCTCGCCGAGTCCATCGACCTTTGCAGGAAAGCGAACGCCCGCGCCCGCCGGGGCGCCAAAGCCGCGCTGAAACGCAGCCTTGACGCCTTGAAGGCCGAGATGCTCTCTCTCGCGGCGCCCTGGAAGGAACGCGGCTATCTCTCCTTTGAAATGCCCGGGAGCGCAGGGACTCTGCGCTGCGCCGTCGGGCCGGCGGCGGCGAAGAGCGTCGTGCTCTATTTTGAATCCGAAACCGGCCGCCGTTGCCTCGCCGCCCTCGAGGAGCTCGGCATCAACCCCTCCTCGCCCCTGTACCGCGAACGGGCGGACGCTCCGGGGGCGGCGCCCCTCGCCGGCAAGACCTTCGTGCTGACGGGGAGCTTCAGCAAGCCCCGCGATGAGCTCAAACGCGAGATCGCGGCCGCCGGCGGCAAGGCGGCATCTGCCCTCAGCCGCAGGACGAGCTTTCTCGTGGCGGGTGAAGGCGGCGGCTCCAAACGGGACAAGGCGGCCGCACTCGGCGTCCCCATGATCGGCGAAGAGGAGCTTCGCCGCATGATGCGGCAGAATTAACACAATCCATTGACATTATCCATCCCATGGCCACGATCATCCTCGGCGTCACCGGCTCCATCGCCGCGTTCAAGGCGGCGGAAATCGCCTCCCGCCTCGTCGGGAACGGGCACGACGTCCACTGCGTCTGCACTCCCTCCGCATTGGAATTCATCACACCGCTCACTCTGACGACGCTTTCGCGCAACCCCGTCGTCTGCCATTTCGGCGACGACGCGGCCTCGGGGTGGAAGCCCAGGCACATCGAGCTGGCGGAGCGGGCCGATCTGCTGCTCATCGCCCCCGCCACGGCCGATTTCATGGCCGAAATGGCGCACGGCCTCGCGCCGGACACGCTGAGCTCGCTCTATCTGGCCAACGAGGCGCCCGTGCTCATCTGCCCTGCCATGAACACCCGCATGTGGCGGCACCCCGCCACCCGTGAAAACGCACGAATCCTCGCGGCGCGGCCGGGGCACCGCATTCTCGGACCCGCCGAAGACGGCGTGCTCGCCTGCGGAGCCGTCGGCGCGGGGAGGCTGCTTCCCGTCGGGCAGATTGTCAGAGAAGCCGAAAACACCCTTTCAACGTGAACGCCGGCATTTTTCAACAAGAGAACAAGCTCTCGGAACATTCCCGCGGCATGATGCAGCCCTCCTGTTTTTTCGACGCTTTGCCCGAACAAGGGCTGTTCCGCGAAGGAGCGCACTGGCGCCTCTCCCCCGAGCCACTGAAGCTTCCCCGGGGAATCGTCCGCCAATTGCAGGGGCTGGGCCACGTGCTCGCCTCGTTTCAGGATGCGTGCCATGAGCTCTATCTGCGCTCCGCCGCCGGAGAGGAGCACCCCTGGTTGGCGCGCATGCTTGATGCCGGCAAGCCGCGATGGCTTGTGGAGGCGCAGAGAAGCCGCCCCCTGCGGCGCGGCCTGCCGCGCGTGATTCGGCCCGACTTGATGCTCGGCCGCGGGGACTTCGCCGTCTCCGAGCTCGACAGCGTGCCGGGCGGGCAGGGCGTCACCCTGTTTTTGTCCCGGCTGTATGCGCGGGCGGGCTTTCCCGTAATCGGCGGAGCCGACGGCATGCTCGAGGGCTTTCGCGCCGCGCACCCGAAGGGCGTTCTCTTCGCCGTTTCCGAGGAATCAGGGGACTATCGGGGGGAAACGGAGTATCTGGCCCGCGCGCTGGGCTCCCCGTGCGAACTCGCCCGGGCGGAGTCTCTCCCGATGCGTCCGCCGGGGGAGCGCACGCTCTACCGCTTCTTCGAGCTGTTCGACGCCGGCAACATTCCCCACGCCCGGGATTGGATCGAAGCCTGCGCGGCGGGCGCGCTCGACATGTCCCCCGCGCCCGTGCAGCACATCGAGGAAAAAATATGGATGGCGCTCTTCCATCTGCCCGGGCTGCAGACCACGTGGAGAAAACTGCTGCGCGGCGCACACTACGAGCGGCTGCGCCGCGTCATCCCCTTCAGCTGGGTGGTGGATCCCGCCCCGCTTCCTCCGCAGGCGGCGCTTCCCCGCCTCGGCCTCCACAGCTGGGACGAAGTGGCCGCCCTCAGCCAGAAGGAACGCCGCCTCGTGCTCAAGATCTCGGGCTTCGACCCCGCGGCCTGGGGTGCGAGGGGCGTCTATATCGGCCACGATATGCCCGGAGACGAATGGAAAGACGCGCTTCAGCGGGCCTGCGCCGATTTCCCCAGCCGCCTCTGGCTCCTGCAGGAATTCCGCCCGGGCGACATCTTCGAGCACCCCTGGTTCCCGGAA
The DNA here is from genome assembly GCA_021200315.1 of Akkermansiaceae bacterium. Lineage (GTDB taxonomy): Bacteria > Verrucomicrobiota > Verrucomicrobiia > Verrucomicrobiales > Akkermansiaceae > Akkermansia. The sequence continues at coordinate 5,569 of JAJQGU010000021.1, read as the reverse complement.
CCGCTTTCCGATCCCGGAAGAGTGGAAATCATGAAAGGCAGGGTGCGCCTCTGCCCGTACTATTACCGGCAGGAGAACGGGCAGACCGCCCTGGCCGGCTGTCTTGCCACCATCGCGCCGGCCGACAAGAAAAAAATCCACGGGATGAAGGATGCCGTGCTCGTTCCCTGCACAGCCGACGGCCACGCCGCACAGAGAGCCGGAAAATGAAGCTTCCCGACGACCAGACCGGGGGAGAGGAAAACCTCGAACAATACGCCGACCGCACGCGCAAAAGTCTCATCATGCGCCTGCAGGACTGGCAGGATCAGCGCAGCTGGGATGAATTTTACCGGACTTACTGGCGGCTCATCTACTCGGTGGCTCTCAAGGCCGGGCTGCGGCAGGAAGAGGCGTGGGACGTGGTGCAGGAAACCGTCCTCAGCATCGCCAAGCAGAGCCGCAGGCGGATGTACGACCCCGCCCAGGGCTCGTTCAAGCGCTGGCTCTGGAACATGACCCGCTGGCGCATCAACGATCAGTTCCGCAGCAGGAAAAAGGACACGGCCATGCCCCTGAGCGGCGGGGACTCCGCCGAAACCGATCCGATGGAGGGCATCCCCGATTCCAATGAATCCTTCGAACGGATATGGGAGGCGGAATGGAAGAACAACCTCATGAAGGCGGCGTTGGAACGCGTCAAGATGCGCGTCTCCCCCAAGCAGTTTCAGATATTCAACTGCAATGTGGTGCTCGGCATGGCGGCTTCGGAAATCCGGGAAAGGCTCCATGTCTCGTCCGCCCAGGTCTACCTGGCCAAGCACCGCGTCGGCGCCGTCCTGAAAAAGGAGCTGGAGTACCTCCGGCAGCAGGAGCGGGAGCCGGAGCAATGACGAACTTTTTCATGACACGGAGAGCGCTCGCTGCATGGATTTCCCGGGTGTATCCTTTCCAGCGTGAAAAAGTGCCAATTCTGCGGAAAGCGCGCCATCATGTTTCTGACACAGATCGTCAACGGCGAGATGACGGAGCTCGCTCTTTGCGAACATTGCGCCAAGGAGAAAGGCGTCTTTGACCCGCAAACGCTTACTTTCGCCGAGAAATTCTTCCCGTCGATGATTCAGGACAAAGTGAACGGCCTGCTCCGGGAGCTTCAGTCCCAAAAGAAGCACACCCCCGCCGCCCCGGAACGGGATGCGCTGAGCCAATGCCCCGTGTGTTCCTTCAAGAGCGACGACTACTACAAAACCGACCGCCTCGGCTGCCCGCACTGCTACTCCGTCTTTGCGGAGGATTTCACGCCCGACCTGAAAAAAGCCATCGCCCGCGGCGCGGGAACAGACGGAGCCCGGACGGCGGACGGCGGCCATGCCGAACGCCTTTCGCGGCAGGAGCTGGAAACCCGCCTGAAGCGCTCCATCGAGCAGGAAGATTACGAACTGGCCGCCCAATTGCGCGATCAAATCAAGGCTCTCTCATGAACGGCCCATTCACCATGCGCCTCTCCACCATCCTGAAGAAGCCGCCGGCATGGCTGGCCGATTTCGGCGATTCGGAGGATGTGGTCATCGCCAGCATTGCCGAATATAAAAGGAATCTGGAGGAAGCCCCCTTCCCGGGATGGGCCGATGAGAAGCAGCGGCAGGATGTCTTTTTGAAAATTCGCGGCGCCGTCGAAAAGCTCGCCTGCTTCAGGAAAGGCCACTTCGCCGAAATGCCGTCCTGCACGCTCGACGCCCGGCGGCTCCTGACCGAATGGCAGATGCTCACGCCCACCCTGGCCGCCCGGCAGGAAGGCTGCGGCTTCGCATTGTCCAGAGATCGGGGTGCCGCCGTATTCATCAACGATGAGGAACACCTCGCCGTGCGCGCGTATGAGCACGGGATGCAGATCGACAAGGCGGCCGGCAATGCGCACAGGATTCTGGAGGAGCTCTCGGGCTCCCTCTCCTTTGCCCGGGACGAGAGACTGGGATACCTCATGTCGTCGCCTGCCTGCGCGGGCGCCGGCTTCCGTCTCTCCATCCTTCTGCATCTTCCCGGCCTGACGATCGCCGACATGATCGCTCCCGTCATGAATTCGGCTGAAAGTCTCTCCATTTCCATCCGCCCGGTCTACCGCGAGGAAAACGGGGCGGCCGGCCACCTGTACGAGGTGAGCAGCGTCAGCCCGTTCGACGAGAAGGAAAGCGAGATCACCGACCGCATGGCGCGGGTGGTCTCGACGCTGGCGGAGCGCGAGCTGAGCGTGCGCTGCAAATTCGTCGAATCCCATTTCTACGACATACTCGATCCCGTCGAACGCAGTGTCGGTACTCTCCACTACGCCGTGCGCCTCGGCTGGCGCGAGACGATGACCGCCCTTTCCTTCATCCGCATGGGCACCTTTTTTGACATGATCAACTGGAGCGCGGGAAACCGCAAGCAGGCCGTCCTCTCCCTGCCCGCGCTTTCGCACACGATCTCCTCGTCCTTTCTGAACCTTCACCGCGATCCGAATCTGCAGGAGACGGACAACGTGGACGTCCTGCGCTCGTTTCGGGTGCGGAAACTTCTCTATCCCGCGATCCCCTTCGGAGTGACTCTCGATGAACCCTGACACAGTGAACAAACAATGAGCAATTTCACCCCTCGCGTCCAACAAGTGATGCTTCTCGCCCGGCGGGAGGCCGATCGTTTTCATCATAATTACATCGGCGCGGAACATCTTCTGCTGGCTCTGCTTCAGCTCGGGCAGGGCGTCGCCCACGCCGTGATGGAAAGAGCCGGCATCGATTTGGAGCTTCTGCGCCAAAGGACCGAACAATCGCTCCTGCCCGGCAATTTCCCCCAAGGAACGGGCAATCTGCCCTTCACGCCCCGCGTGAAAAAGCTGCTGGCGCTGGCCGCCAAGGAGGCGCGCAGTTTGAAGCACTCCTACATCGGCACGGAGCACCTGCTTCTGGCCATCCTGGAGGATGGCGAAGGGCTCGCCTGGAGCGTCCTCCACTCGGCCGGGCTCACCTACGAACAGGCCCGGCAGGGAATTCTGGACGAGATCGACCCGAAATTCTCCCTGCCTTCCCGCGGCGAGAACGCGATGCCGAACGAGGACGAGGACGGCAATGACGATGAGGACGAGGAAGCCGAACCGGAATTCATCATCGGCCGCGCCGATGAGCAGGGAGCTTCCGCCGCCGCACGCCGCGGCGAACGCAGCCGCACGCCCGCGCTCGACGCCTTCGGCCGCGACCTGACGGCGCGCGCCGCGCGCGGAGAACTCGACCCCGTCATCGGCCGCAAAAACGAAATTGAGCGGGTGATTCAGATTCTCTGCCGCCGCACGAAGAACAACCCCGTGCTCTTGGGAGAGGCGGGAGTCGGCAAGACGGCTATCGTCGAGGGGCTGGCACAGCTGATCGTCTCGGGCGACGTCCCTGAATTCCTGCGGGAAAAGAAGCTTATCTCCATCGATCTGGCTCTGATGGTGGCGGGCACCAAATACCGCGGCCAGTTCGAAGAGCGCCTGAAGGCGATCATGGATGAAATCCTGCGCGAGAAGAACATCATCCTCTTCATCGATGAAATGCACACGCTGATGGGCGCCGGCTCGGCCGAAGGCGCCATGGACGCCTCCAACATCATCAAGCCGGCTCTTTCCCGCGGCGAGCTGCAGGCCATCGGCGCGACCACGCTCAATGAATACCGAAAGCACATCGAGAAGGATGCCGCCTTTGAACGCCGCTTTCAGCAGGTGCAGGTGGGAGAACCCACCATCGAAGACACCTTGCTGATTCTCAAGGGGCTGGCTCCGCGGTACGAAGAGCACCACAAGGTGCGCTACACCGAAAAGGCCCTCTCGGCGGCCGCCAACCTCTCCAAGAGGTACCTCACGGGGCGCTTTCTGCCGGACAAGGCCATCGACATCATCGACGAAGCCGGTTCGAGAAGACGCGTGGCGCGCATGACGCGCCCGCCGGAAATCAAGGCGATCGAACAACGGCGGGAAACCGTCGCCTCCGAAAAGCAGAACGCCATCTCCCGCCAGGATTACGAAGAGGCGGCCCGCCTGCGCGATCAGGAACGCGGTTTGGATCACGAGCTCAGGGAGGCGGTCGATCTTTGGAAATCGGATCTCGACAAGAATTACATCACAATCGACGAAGAGGATGTGATGAAGGTGCTCTCGAAATGGACCGGCATTCCGCTCGCCCGCATGGAAGAGCAGGAGACCGAGAAGCTCCTCCGCATGGAAGATGAATTGAAAGGCAAGGTAATCGGGCAGGATGAGGCGGTCTCCGCCATCTCGCGGGCTCTGCGCCGCAGCCGCGCGGACATCAAGGACCCCCGCCGCCCCATAGGCTCCTTTCTCTTCATGGGCCCCACGGGCGTGGGCAAGACATTTCTGGCGCGCAATCTGGCCGAGATCATGTTCGGAACGGAAGAGGCCCTGATTCAGGTAGACATGAGCGAATACATGGAAAAGCACGCCACTTCCCGCCTCATAGGCTCTCCTCCCGGCTACGTGGGGCATGACGAGGGCGGACAATTGACCGAGCAGGTGCGCCGCCGCCCCTATGCCGTGATTCTTTTCGACGAGGTGGAAAAGGCGCACCCGGATGTGATGAATTTGCTCCTGCAGATTCTCGAAGAGGGCGTCGTCACCGATTCTCTGGGGCGCAAGGTCAACTTCCGCAACACGATCATCATTCTCACCTCCAATGTGGGCGCCTCGACCATCAAAAGGCAGGGATCGCTCGGTTTCGGCGCCGTGAACCGGGATGAGGCGGACTTCGACACGATGAAGGAGCGCATCATGGAAGAGGCCCGCAAACAATTCAGGCCCGAATTCCTGAACCGCTTCGATGAATTGATTGTCTTCCGCATGCTGGAACGGAGCGATCTCGAGCGCATCGTCCGCCTGGAAGCCGGCAAGCTCGTCGATCGCCTGGCCCGCAGGAACATCAGGCTGACGCTTTCTCCTGAAATCATCTCTCTGCTCGTCGAAAAGGGCTATGACCCGCAATATGGCGCGCGCCCCATGCGCCGCGCCATAGAACGCCTGCTTGAGGATCCCATAGCGGAAGCCGTCCTGCGCGGCGATCTGTCCGAGGGGCGCAGGGCTCTTGCCAGCCGCCGCCCCGACAGCGGGCAGATCACTTTCAGCGAAGAGGCCGAACCGCCGGCTCCGGAGGAACCCTTCTCCCTGCAGGAGAGGCAGGAACCCGTCCGCAGGAGAAAGAGGAGCGCCCCCGGTTCCGCGGCCGGAAAAGGGAAAAAGACGCCGCCGAAAGGCGCGGGCTGAGACTCATCCCCGTCGGAAACGCAAATCCGCCCCGCCTCCGTTTTCGGAGGCGGACATGCTCCGGGAATGGCCGCGCCTGTTTCCGAACGCCTGCCTTCCGCAAAAAAAAACGGGGGAAAACAAGCCAAAAACAGGCCATGTTCTCCCCCGTGACGGCAGTTCGCCCGAAACCTCAATGATAATATACGCCTTGTCCCACGCGGGGGTGGCCGGTTCTGTGCGTCCGGAAAGAGCCGGGCGGCTGCTGGTGCTGCGGCCCGCGGTTTTCCGCTCCCTGGGGAGCCGGCTTGTGCCGGGGGGCGGGCG